>CAZQMI010000016.1:4342-29666 GCA_964594475.1 uncultured Thermoplasmatales archaeon | reverse complement strand
TGGATCAATCAAGTTATTTGGTCATGATGTTTCTTCCTCGTTTCATCTGGTCAAAGACAGTATTGGTATTCTTCCTCAGGAATTTCATTCATTTGAGCGATTAACGGTAAGAGAAACCCTTCAGTATTTTGAAAAGTTTTATGAAAAAACAGCAGACATCGATGAAATCATTCAAGCAATGAATCTAAAGGAAAATGAAGATAAATTATACAAACAACTCTCAGGTGGACTTAAACAACGTGTTGGAGTTGCAATATCTTTAGTGAATGATCCTGATATTATCTTTTTAGATGAGCCAACTACCGGTCTTGATCCTAAAGCCCGAAGAGAGGTCTGGGAGGTCATTGCTGGATTGAGAAAACAGGGAAAAACGGTTTTTTTAACCACTCATTATATGGACGAAGCTGAGTTCTTAGCCGATCACATCGCTATCATTCATAAAGGAAACATCATTGCTGAAGGATCTCTTGATGAACTTATCAGAAGATATGGACGGGGAAACGTTCTTCGATTAACCGGAATTAGTATCGATCAGGCTAAACAGGCATTAGATCCAGATGGTTTTCAGGTAAAAAAGGGAAACAATCATGGTGTAACGGTGATGATCCAAAATAAGGATCAGATTTTACAGGTGCTTTCACTATTGAAGAAACATGGGTTGACCTTTGACACCATTGATATTCATCGTCCTAATCTTGAAGAGCTCTTTTTACAGTTGACCGGTGCGCGTTTGCGGGAGGAAGAACCATGAATCTTGGTTTTATTGCATCTGATGTCAAGGCAAGTTTCAAACAATGGTATCGAAGTATAGGAACCGTGTTTTGGACGATCTTATTTCCCGTTCTTCTTATACTTATTTTCGGCCTCATTTTTGCAGGACCAGATGAGATTTCCTATGAGCTCGTGGTCCAAAATCATGATGAAACAGCACATTCATCCAATTTCTTAGCTCAACTGGAGAACACCTCGATTCTGACGCTTAAGCAGATTAATACATCAAAAAATATCACCAAATACATGAATTCAAATGATTATCATAATGGACTGGTCATACCGGAAAACTTTGGGCAGAGCATCGAGGAAAGCAAGATAAATAACTCAAGTACAAGTGTACTTTCCTTTCATTATGATCCCTCTCAGGAATCTACAACAAGTATCGTGCGAACCGTTGTCTCAAGTATGCTACAGGAATTCAATTTAATGATTGCAGAGGGTCGACATGTTCTCAATCTTGATGTTGAGGAAATTATAGAGGAAGATTTTGATTTCATCGATTATTTTGTTCCAGGTATGATTGGTTTTACCATTATGAACTCATGTATCTATGGAAGTATTGAACGAAACACCAAGTTTCGAAAGGATGGAATTCTAAGGAAAATGCAAACCATGCCCATTACTCGTATGGATTGGGTGCTTTCTAAAATGCTTTTCATGTTGTTTCTTTCTTTTCTTTCGACTAGTGTCATTCTTCTGGTTGGCATATTTGTCTGGGGGCTAAGTATTCATATCACTATTTTTGCTTTCATTATCATCATTGCAACTAGTTTATTGTTCTCTGGAATGGGAATGATCATCGGTCGTTTTGTCAAAGAAGAGGAAACAGCAGATATGGCCGGTGGGGCCATTACTTTTCCAATGATGTTTCTCTCAGGTACCTTTTGGGCATTCGAACAGATGGACCCGCTTGTTCAACTCATCGCTCAGACAATACCTTTATATTATGTCAATGAGGCGTTGAGAAATACGATGATTTATGCAAATCTTGATAAAACGCTTTATTTCACCGGTTTCGTCCTATTGTTTGCTGCGGTTTTTTTCATCATTGGAATCGTGGTGACAAAGTGGAAAGAGGATTAGCTATATCGTTCGGGCAAAGTGAAATGAGTGTTTTTGAAAAAGGTAAGATCCATATGGTCCCAATCATTGAAATCAGTTGGTCCGAACTGTCCATCTGAAAAGGTAATGACATGGTAGGTATACCAATAATTCATGCAGCTCACATAGGGTAAGTAGGTGATCGATTCTTTTCTAAATGGGATCAGGGCGACGTTGTTGTCATTGCCACCGTGATCATCAACGGTGAGTCCTAAGGTGTGACCGAGTTCATGCACAGCTCCTCCAATACTGGTTCTTTCTCGGGTTAACAGGGGGCGATCAAGACCGATTTTATCCACTGAAACGATGAAACTATCTAGGTTATCCCAGCCAAAAAAGGCATTTCCTGCGGATGGTCCAAAATCACAGATGAGTCCGTAATGAAAGATGCCTTTCCGAGGATTGTTAAGATCATGATCAAGAAAATATTCCCAGTAATAATCCCTGAGATCGACGATGGAAAACGTGTCATTATATGGGATTTGTTCTCCTCCTCCAAGATTTCCGATATCAACATGCAGCATGATGCCATGATCGGCAAAGGATTTCTTTATGGTAGAGATGAGTGATTCATCTGGTCTATTGCTGGTGTTTGGATGTTTTGATTGCATCCAATCCATTTCCCAGAAGATATCTTTGACGAACGGATCAGCTCCCCATTGTGCTGCATAACATTCCTCAATGTTTGTAAGACCATCTTCATCTGGATCAAGTAGGGAATGATTCTGCTTTTTATGTGGATCATATCCATGAGTTGATTCCCATTTATCTGGAATCCCATCTTCATCAGTATCTGGTTCATTGAATTTGATTATATTAGGTTTGACGAGATGATTAGGTGGATGAATGGGGATGGCTGAAAAGGACCAATTGGCTCCAGCATTATCGAATTGTGTTGATGCCCAGGGTGAAAAAACTGGTTTCTGTCCATCATAGTAATAATATGAAAATGGTAATATTTGAAAGGGCATGGGAATTCGTGCTTTTCCCCACCAATTATTTTTCATTTCACAGCTTGAAAGGGTACTAAAAAGGACACATCGTGCATCATAATTATTAGAATTTCTTTGTATGATGCTACTGAATTTCATGTAGATATTAATGCGAAGATTGTGTGCTATTTCACAATAAGAGATAATGATGTTTGATGAGTTTTTTTTACAAAGAATCCCCGCGTGAGTGTTATAGGCTATGGTGCAGTGTTGGATATTGACATCTTTACAAAGATCTGTTTTGATACCAAAACCGTTATGTTGGATATGAGAATTTTTGATTTCAACTGAGTTGCTTTTTTCAAGAAAGATTCCCCCTTGGTTATCATTGTTATTATATAATGCACATCGGTCAATGGTCACTAGAGAGGTATTTTCTAGGTAAAATCCGATACCATTCACTGTTGCATTGTTTGATTGTAAAACCAGATCATGTGAATTAACTGAAATGATACCAAAGCTGTTATGAGTAAAGACATTTCCTGAAAGTTCTGCATTAGTGATGTTTTCAAGATGGATTCCACCAGCATTTGAATAGAAAAAACAGTTATCAATGGCAATATCAGAGGTGTCAGTACAGTAAATACCGGTTTTGGTTCTGAAAAGATTACATCGGGAAACCGTAATATTATGCGAAATACAATTGATTCCAGCATCCTGTCTTGTTCCCCCTGAGTTTTGGATGGTAAGTTCTTGGATTATAACATCAGGATGAATAATTGTCAAAGGTGAAGAAACATTTCCACCGGTAATGATCGTGCTATTTTTTTCCTCTCCTGTAATGATTAATGATTTATCGATGATACCATGTTCCTCATAGTATCCATTCTTGATATAGATCTGTGATAATGGAGAAGCGTTTTCAACGGCTTGTTCCAGATTATAGTATGGATGTTCTGCGGAACCATCCCATGGGCCATTCTGATTGTCATCATCAACAAAAAGAAGTGAATTGTATACCAAATCCGTCGTATCATTGATTGGAGATGACGGGAATGCAGTGATACTGGAAATAAAAAGCAGACTTAGAACGAAAAATGCGCAGAACACTCTAAATTTCATATTTACATCATCATTCAATAAATATAAATTTCTTGATAATAAATGTTTTTGAAAAAAAGGGATTTTTTTTAGAAGAGGTAGGATAAATAAAAAAAAGAGTTAATTACTTCCCGACAGACTTCTCGTACTGATCAGGGTTTTTGTATCCATCACGCCCTTCAAAGCCCGAATTTTTCTGATAACGGTTTCTCCGATGGCATCAATGGTGTCACAATTGATTTTGATGAGGATATCATATTCTCCAAAAAGAGGATGAACTTCAATGACTTCATTGATGCTATTGACTTTTTCATAGACCTCTTTTTCATGTAGAGGGCTTATGGTAAGTAACGCAAATCCTGTTGCCATATGAAACAGTGAATCAATTTCTGTATCATAAGGTTTTTGATTGTTCAAGAGTGATTAATCCATATCAAGCAAATGACTATATGTATTACATTTAATTGCCTAAAATTATAGTTATGATATGACAAAACAAAGGGAACTGTGAATGCTGATTTTTGGATGGACAAATAGATCTGTAAAAGACACCATGAATCATCCACCTCAACCATTAACCATCAAATGAATCCAATCATTTGGATATTATTGTCTAATCTTTTGCCTTATTGGTTTGGTACCCTCGCCATTATGTATTTTTGTTTATCCTGTCTATAATGTTTTTTTGTGGTTTCATTTCTATTATTTTTCAACATTAATCTCTATTTTATTCTAATCAGCTTGTACATAGCATTCTTCATTGGTTTCATGATTGCAAGACTCATTTCTATTGTAATGCAAAATACTTTTTTTTGTTCATTTTATCAATGATAATATTCAGAAATATAATTGGACGAGGTATTTTACTCTCATTAATTCTAAGCAGGCAAAAGTTTTTCTATAAATCTAGAAGACATCATAGAAAAAAATTATAATAATTTTTGAATTGTTTGGTAATTCCCGAACATTTCACCAACTTTTTTATTGATTATTCAATAACACTTTTATATATCATGTTGAAATAACCATGCAAAATAATAGAAAAGTGATGAAACCATGAAAACGATAAAAAGTATAATGCTGACTGCAGCTCTTCTTACCTCCTTGATCATGGCCAGCATGGTTGGAGCGGAATCAGGTATTGTCATAGATGACGAAGACGATGTAATAAAGGCCACCGAATTGGATGACCAATTCTCTGGAGATACAACCGATCAACGACCAAATGTTGATATCGTGCAGGTTTCATACGATCGAACAGATGGAACCAAAGACGTTACTGCAACACTAAAAGTTAATAGTAGAGGTATAATCGAAGATCGTTACGACTTGGAATCCTTTGATGTGAATCAAACAGACTTAAATGGTTCGGTAATCACCTATACAATGTATATTAAAACAACAGAGAATGATTATCAAATTTCTTATTTCGATGGTAATTGTACGCTGGGAGCATATGGCGATCAACAATTAGATTATGATATTTCAGGCAACACTTTAGATGTTTATCTGACCTTGAATAATGTAAGTGAAACCATTGTTAATATTTCGGGTGCTGCTGCAGAGCTTAGCTTGAATTTTTCTGCATATGAATTCACATGGTATTCTGATTTTGCTCCTGATGAATCACTTTTTTACGTAACTGCATCTGCAGATAAAACTGACGCGGAAACCGGTCAAAATATTAATTTTGATGTAGAACTTGAGGATCCATTTACGTTTACCACTGGTCCTTATACATATACATGGGACTTTGATGATGGGTCAACATCATCAAGTGAATCGCCGACCCATAGTTATAGCTTAGCTGGTGAGTATCAAGTTGAAGTAACTGTTGAGGATGGCAATGGTGAAACAGCTACAAATGAAATCACTGTGACTGTCAGTAAGGGATCAACGAACAATAATGGTGGAGGAAATAATGGTGAAGATAATGGTGATGGTTCGGGATTGTTGCTTTTTGTCGGTATCATTGCAATTATCGTGGTCATTGGTATTATTGCGTTGGTCTTTGTGATTCGTCGATAATATCCATCTTTTTCTCTTTTCTTTTTTCTTTGTTTTTTGATTTTGTAGGTATATTTTTATTACCCTGTCGTATTGTCCTCTTTTGAGGATACCGTATGACCGATGAGAAAAGTAAATATGCTTATCAAAAAACTTCAGCTTGGACCAGTTTTTCTGAGGATCAAATTAAACAGGCAAATCAGTTCTGTGAGTCATATAAAAACTTTCTTTCAAAAGCAAAAACTGAACGAGAAGCAGTTCAGCTTATTCATCAGGATGCAGAGCGGCATAAGAAGAAAATCATTTTGAATAAACATGCCTCAGCAGCAATTATCGTTCATGGAAAAAAACCGTTAAGTGAGGGAATGAAACTTATTATTTCTCATGTCGATTCACCCAGACTTGATCTCAAACAAATCCCTCTGTTTGAGGATAAAGACAGCAACCTTGCTTTGTTAGAAACACATTATTATGGGGGGATAAAGAAATTCCAATGGTTGACCATTCCCTTAGCGTTACATGGGATATTAATTACAAAGGATGGGGAAAGAATTGAGTTTCAGTTAGGGGAGGATCCAGGTGATCCAGTGTTTTGTGTTGCTGATATCCTTCCTCATCTCTCCTATGATGTTCAGGATAAAAAGAAACTGCGAGAGGCTATCAAAGGGGAAAGTCTTGATATTGTGATTGGTAACAGACCTCTTTCTGGTGATGAGAAGAACAAGATAAAAGATGCGATTTTAGAAAAACTTCACTCGGATTATGGTATTATTGAAGAGGATTTTGTTTCTGCAGATTTACAGGCGGTTCCTGCTTATGTTCCCCGTGATGTTGGTTTTGACCGTTCGATGGTTGGATCGTATGGTCAGGATGATCGGGTTTGTGTCTTTACCGCGTTGCAAGCGATTCTTTCTGTTCAGGACCCCGAGTACACGGTGATTGCGTTATTTGTTGATAAAGAAGAAATCGGAAGTGAGGGAAACACCTCTGCGCAGGTGGTTCCTTTTCTTCGTTCCGTTCTGAGATCGATTGATTCCTCTGTTGACTGTGATGAGGTGATGCTTCGATCAAAAGTCATTTCTGCTGATGTTGATGCTGCGGTCACACCGAATTACAAGGAAGTGTTTGAACTTAAGAATGCATCAACTCTTGGTGATGGGGTAAGCATTTCAAAATACACGGGTCATGGTGGAAAGGCAGGTGCAAATGATGCCCCTGCTGAATTTGTTGCAGAAATCAGGCAATTGTTAAACAATAATCAGATCCCGTGGCAGACCGGTGAACTGGGGAAAGTTGATCTTGGTGGAGGAGGCACGGTGGCGAAATTTTTCTCCCGTATGGGGATGAGCGTTCTTGATCTTGGCCCAGCGGTATTAAGCATGCATTCACCCTTTGAGATAACAAGCAAAGTGGATGTCTATGCAACATTTCTTGCCTATCGGGCATTCTTATCTGAATAACAAACATAGCCTGTGTTCATGTTTCAAATAATGGAAAAAAAATAAGGAAGAATGCATGAATGAAGACCATTCATACTTCCTCCATTTTGTAATTTTTTAGGAATTGGTTCTCACTATTCGGGTAGATACGGCGGTCCGCATCCTTCGTAGAACCATTCTACGTCGATGAACAGATCGGCTTCGATTGATGAGCCGGCGGAGAGATCAGCAGAAAATGTTTGTTGGTCCGAGAGATAGTAATGATCGATGTAGACCCAGGTTTCATCAATGAAGTTTCCTTCACCGGGTCCACCTGAGAATGTCCATTCTTTTTTCACTTCATGATCGTTCCAGGTGTAGATGGTATCGAGATTGGCGATTCCTCTTCCTTTCACGCGTCCCATGATGTGAACTTTGACTCCAATGTATGGGCATTTGCAGTTGCTATTGTCATACCATGTCTTGGTTATTCCTTTTGCATATGCGGTTCCGTCTGGTTCATCGGTGAACAGGGCGATGTCAGCGAGTTCTTCATTAATGAATGCATCTCCATGTTCATTTGATTTTGATTGGGAGTCATCAAAATTGAAGTAGTATGGTGGAGTGGTAAGTTCAATAGGGTTTTCATCTCCGGTGTAAAACCATTCTACATCTGCAGCAACTTCGGCTGAGCAGAATCCTCCAGATCTGACGGTAATTGTTATTTCCTGGAATGATGAAGGACCTTTTTGAATGAAGGTTATTGTTTTTGCATAGAGTTGTTTGTGTGGCATGGTGATGGTGTTTTTCTCTTGTCCATTGTCCCATCGGTAGGCGATGTCGATAAAGTTATAAAACCCATATGCAACTCCGGATAGATGAACTTGACAGGCGATGATTTCACCTTCTTGTTCTGTATGGGTTCCGCCGATAATGGTTGCTTCTGATTGAAATGTTTTAAACAGCATGTCTGCTTTTGCTGGTTCACACCAACCAGTTGATTCTGGTGGATTATCAATTATTTTATATTCATCAAAATGTGTATAATAAGTTCCTTCAAGGTTATCTTCTGCGTCTAATGGTTGAGGAACGGCCAGGATTCCAACCATGATCATTACCATTGATATGATAATTGAATACATTTTTTTCATTTTTTTTTACCTCTTTTTTGCTTTTTTTTCAATTTAATGTCACTATTTTTTTAATCTGGTTTCGGCTCTGTAAATTGTTCTCTGCTGGTATGTCACCTCCCGTTAGTATTCTACATTTCTGATATGAATATAGATATATAAATGTTGCTAAAATTAAAAATATTTGATATTATTTTATAATTATTTTGCATATTGTTAATTATTAAATGATATAAAATCAATATTTCTGGAATAGTCAAATTATCATATGATATTAGATGAGAAGAGATGAACCAATCACTTAGAAATATAGTACATAACAATTGTTAAATTATATATATTAGATGTGTATATAATAGTACTTAGGAAAAAAAGGTGGAAGTTACACGTGAATAGAATTCAAATGAAACGACTCAGTTTTATACTAATAGGATTGCTTTTACTCCCAACGGTTCACAGTGGAGTAATATCAACTTTTTCAGCTCAAACTACAATTAAAAATGAACAACTGACACAAGACACTATCACCATAACTCTGGAGGCACCATCATTTTTTATGAAAGAAAATGAGGAAAAGAAAACAACCATAGAAATAGATGGCTATGGAACACTTCTCACCCCAGGTTATCCTCGATTGCCCTCAAAGGTTTTTACCATTGCTGTCCCCAGAAATGAAAAAATATGTTCAATTAAACCCATCAGTATTATTTCCCAACGAATTCCAGGAAACTTTGATCTTATCGATGTAGGCGTTTTTTACCCGCTTGGTACTCCAATTCAGAAGCAACAGGTAATCACAGCTCCAGAGATACCAGCTCAGTATCCCTCATCAAGTTGGTCCATTGAAGGAAAAGGTTCATTCGGCAATTGCGATTATATTCAGATTCGTTTTACACCGTTCACCTATGACTCGATTCAGAAAACCCTCATTTTTCACAAGCAAATCACCCTTGAACTATCCTATACACCGATAAAAAAAGATGATACCATTAAATACGGAAACACTCAATTTAATACATACGCTACCTCTTTGATTAAAAATTATGACATCTTCAAATCAGATGATCATCGAGGGTATCAACCAGTAACTAGCGATCAATATGACTATGTGATCATCACCACAGAAAACCTTGCTCCCTCGATTCAATTTCTGAAATATTGGAGGGAAATCACGGGGTATTCACCAAAAGTAGTGACACTTCCCTGGATTATCGATTCCTATGATGGTGTTGATACTCAGCAACAAATCAGAAACTTCCTCATTGATAAATATGACCAATGGGGAATTCGATATGTTCTCATCGTCGGAGGCAAATCATCAATACCTATGAGATATTGCTACCCTGATAAAGACAATCATGCATATAGTGGGAAAACCCCAACTGATTTTTATTATGCTGATTTAACTGGGGATTGGGATGCAGATAATGATGGTTTTTATGGTGAAAAAAGCCAGGATGAACCTGACTTTCTTGCAGAACTTGCTGTCGGAAGGATTCCAATTAACACCCCTGCCCTTGTTGAACAGATCTGTCAAAAGATTATTGCATTCGAACAAACAGATGAACCTTGGAAAAAACAGGCGTTGCTCATCGGCGCATTGCTCACCTTGGAAAACGAGGATCATTCAAATTATGATAAAACCGATGGTGCATATCTAATGGAAAGTATTTCCTCCTCTGTTCTTAGCCCGAATCAATTTCAACCTACCACCTTATATGAAAAGGAAGGATTGAGCCCCTCCGGGTTTCAATGTGATTTTCCACTAAGTTTGACTAATGTTACTAATGAATTCTCAAAAGGGTATGGGCTGGTAAATTGGAACGCACATGGACTTTCCACGGCAACATACCGATTGTACTGGGAGGAGGATGATGGAGATGGAGTCCCAGAAAGCAGAGAAACAGCTTCACCTTATTTTATCAGTACCAGTCAACTTGCCCAGTTCAATGATGATAAACCTGCCATAGTGTTTTCTTGTTCCTGTGAAAATGCGCATCCTGAATGGAAAAATATAGGATCTGAACTTCTGAAACAGGGCGCAGTCTCCTTTATCGGTGCCAGTAGAAACGCATGGGGGACCGTTGGCTGGAGTTCGGTTAAAGATGGCGGATGCACGTCTCTTGATTATTTATTCATGGATCATTTGATCAACAATGAAAAAAACGTTGGTTCGGCATTGTATGATGCAAAATATGATTTTTTCACTGAGTATGATACCTGGGGATGGACGAATTATCAGAATTTATATGCATTTAATCTCTATGGGGATCCTGCAAGTTCCTTTAAGACAATTACCACGTTTCTTCCTCCAAGCAATCCATCCTCTCCTCAGGGCCCACAGAGAGGAGTGATTCTTTCAAATGTAACGTTTTCAACCGATGCCACAGACTCTGATGGGCATCAACTCTTTTATCAATGGGATAATGGAGATGGTTATTCATCAGCATGGCTTGGTCCCTATGAATCTGGTGAATCTGCTGAAGTGGATCTGAAATGGAATAAAGCTGGTATCTACAACGTCTCTGTTCGAGTAAGGGATAGTACCGGAATGGAGAGTGAATGGTCTGATCCAGTTACCATTGAGATTGATTCTCCAGAGATTCAGATTAAACGATTTGGATCAGGGATCGGATCATTTAGGGTGGTATTGGAAAACATCGGTGATGCAGAAGCACTAAATGTCTCCTGGACCATCCGTCTTCAGGAGGGAATCCATCTGAACTCTGAAAGAAATGGTGTGATTGATTCCATTAAACCAGGAAAAAGAGCAGTGGTGAGAAATCCGTTTCTCTTTGGTTTTGGTTTACCCATTGTCACCATCGAGGTTGAATCAGAGAAATGTGGATACCAAAAGGAATCCACCACTGCCTTGCTTTTAGGGCCATTAATCGTTATATAATCTTGTATACCCCTGACTAAAAGATCTTATATCCGGAAAGAATCACCTGTTCCTGTTCATCTTCTGTGTTGGTGACGATTATAGTGAGGCTGAATGAACCAAAATATGGTTCATCCCACAGCCAGTGGTATGGTTCGGTTTCTATGGTTTGTTTAAGGGTGCTATCGATGAGAAATGATACCGATGATACTTCATCAATTCCAGGTGTTATGATTTCTATTTCAATAGCGCCAAAAATCAGCAGGGTTGGAAAGGAGAAGAGTTTTGCATTGGCAAGGTAAATCCCACGATCGGGTTTGGTGATTTTGATTTTATCCTCCATAGAAACAATGAGAGGATCGGACCAGTCACTTTCAAAATCTTCAGTATTTTTTGCTTTCACACGTACAAAAAAGGTTCCTGATTGGTCCCAGCTGTTTGTGGTGGCAACTATTTGTCCTGATGGAACGGGCCCTATCCAATCAGATTGTGTCCTATCTCCCCAACTGAATCGATAATAAAGGTCTCGATCATAGGGATCAATGGTCTGGGCGGTATAGGAATGATTCTCATGTATATACCCGGAGATGGTGCCCTGAGGTTTTTCGGGGATTTCCGGATAGGGTGATGGTTGAGCAGTAAGGGTTATGTTATCAGTACTAGCATCAGCATTGTCAGCATTGATCACTCCAATGACTGCTCCTTTAATATTGACGTTTTCTGCCGTTCGTTGTATCCGTGCTTTAAAGGAACAAGTTATAGTTGATGCAAACAATGGAAGCCAGATGAATAAGACGTCTTGATCTGTGCTAACAAAATAGGTGGTTCTTTTACTGCTGGTTTCACTGTTTTCAATATAATCAAAGATTGCTCCTTGATCTGTTGAGTTCAATGATATTGCCGCACTAAGGGTGAGTGGGTATCCTCGAGTTGTGACAATATTTATCCTGAATTCAAGGATGGTGTCCACATAAGCAGTTATTTCATCATTTTGCCAGGTTCCACCTTGTGATCGTATTTGCAAATCAAAGGAAATATTTCCCTGGTTGGAACGATTGATTCCAGCCAAATTTTGAATATGAATATTAATTGATTCGTCTTTTACTGAAGAGCTTTGATGATGGTGTTCCGCCGTAACAACTGTAGTTGAAGCAATAACTGTTGTGATGATCAAAAAACTAATCATAATATTGAGAATTTTTTTCATGATTTCACCTCATAGCCCATTTTCAAATATATTAACTATATTTTTTACATCTAATAAGGCTTTGTTTCAAATTTTTTGTCAAAAAAGGGTAATTTTAACTTAAAAATCTGTTTTTATTAGAGAAAACTATTTAATTATTTACTGCATTATATTTTGTGGTATTGGAGGGTAATATATGAAAAAAAACATACTCATTTGTTGTTTTTTAGCTATTTTTTCAATGCTAATGATACCAAACATTTCTGCAGTTGAATACACTGCTGTTGAATCCGCAGTTGAGGAAAAAATCAGAGATATACGCAGTATCGATGTCTTACAACCACCAGGATTGGATCTGATCTCTCTTATTCTACTTATCATCTTTGCCGTTATTGGAGCGGTTTCTGGTGTAATGTTTGGAATTGCTGGTGTGGTAGAAGCCATCATGAGTGCAATTGTCGCCTTTTTCACCAATGCAGCTAGTACTGGTGGCATTGTCGCCATCATTTTCGGTGCACTTGGAGTTCTTGCATCTCTAATTCATACCATTATTTCTGCACTCTCTGGTGAACTAGAAGGATTCAACAAAGTGGTCAATGCGATCCTAAAAGATTTACAGCAAAATCTGGAATCATAAGGACAATAAGGAAAATATCACCACTCTTTTCTCTTTTTCAATTATTGATGAAAGCGTACGCTTATAAACATTGATCACTTATTTCATGAAAGATACAATAAAAAACAGTAAGTAGTGTAGAATTCATGTGTTTTAACATCTCATTGCTTAATCCTGGTGAACTCACCAAACGATATGGCCCCATTCTTGACTTTGATACCTATCATGAGGATGAACCAATCTATTATCGTAATGCATTTTCAATACCCTATCATCCGGTAATTCCGAACACGGAACCAAGAAAAATCAAGGAATACAGCTGGGGTTTGATCCCCTTTTGGGTGAAAACTTCAAAGGATGCAGAGAATATTAGAACAAAGACCATGAACGCTCGTGCAGATACCATCTTTGATAAACCAAGCTTTCGATATGCCATTAAAAAAAGACGCTGTCTCATTCCTGCAGATGGTTTTTTCGAATGGCGATATTATAAGGGGAAGAACTATCCATATTATATTTATCTGAAAGATCATGAGATTTTCAGTATCGCTGGGATATGGGAGGTCTGGACCAATCCAGACACAGAAGAAGGAGAATATACCTTTAGTGTGATCACTTGTGATGCAAATCCCTTGCTTGAAAAGATTCATAATAAGAAGAAGCGGATGCCAGTGATTCTTTCAAAAGATCAAGAGGCTGTTTATTTAGATGAAGGTCTTTCTGTTGATAATATCAAAGAGTTACTTGCTCCAATCGATGAATCCAAATTGGATGCTTATACGATTTCAAAACGGGTGACGAGTAAAACCCAGGAAAGAAATGTCCCAGAAACCATTGAACCGTATGAATATTCAACATTGCCTTCCATCTAATATCTGTTGAATTGGAAGAATTTTTTAAGGTTATACTATGATGGATAAAATATTAATATGCAATTATTAATTGGTTTTTGTTTATTTGTCAATAGGGTTTGATACCTCTTAAAAACCTGGCCGGTTCAGAATGAGGTAATAGAAAGGTTTATATATGTATTCATTCATGCCTTTTAAAAGTGTATCGCAATTTATAAAAGGTGAAAGGGGAATTTTTGAAAATGGTTCAAGCTCGATCAAATAAGAAAAAAAATAAACAAAACATTGAGGAAATTACCCGCTGCCCTGAGTGTGGAAGTACTCATCTCACCCGTGATTATTCCCGTGGTGAACTGGTTTGCGAAGATTGTGGTCTTGTCATTGATGAAGATTTTATCGATCATGGTCCTGAATGGAGAGCATTTGATAGCGATCAACGTGAAAAACGTGCTCGTGTTGGGGCTCCAATGACCTATACCATTCATGATAAAGGGTTAAGTACCATGATTGGCTGGAAAAACCGGGACTCCTACGGTAAATCCATTCCAACCCGTAATCGTGCTCAGTTGTATCGATTACGAAAATGGCAGCGTCGTATCCGAATTAGTGATGCAACGGAAAGAAATCTGGCGTTTGCTCTTTCTGAACTGGATCGTATGGCTTCAGGAATGGGGCTTCCCAGAAATGTCCGGGAAACGGCGGCGATGATCTATAGAAAGGCAGTGCTTAAGAATCTCATTAGAGGGCGAAGTATTGAAGGCGTATCTGCCGCAGCGTTATATGCAGCCTGCCGGCAATGTAATGTTCCTAGAACACTTGATGAGATTGCTAATGCATCACGGGTCTCCAGAAAAGAAATCGGAAGAACCTATCGATTCATCGCTCGGGAACTAGGATTGAAATTGATGCCTACCTCACCGCAGGATTACATCTCACGATTCTGTAGTGAATTGAAGCTCAGCGGGGACGTACAAGCAAAAGCAATTGAGATTTTAAAGGATGCTGCTGATAAGGAACTGACCAGTGGCCGAGGCCCAACGGGTGTTGCTGCCGCATCCATTTATATTGCTTCCATTCTCTGTGGTGAACGGCGAACACAACGGGAAGTTGCAGATGTTGCCGGTGTTACCGAGGTCACCATTCGAAATCGATATAAGGAACTCGCAGAACGGCTTGACATCGATATCATCCTGTGATCATGACTCGTTGGTATCAAGAAAAAAAGAAGGAGCATTTTTATAAACAAGCCAAAAAAGAGGGCTATCGTGCACGATCAGCTTTTAAATTAAAGCAGATTCAGAAGAAATATCAGGTGATGAAAAAGACTGATATCGTCATTGATTTGGGTGCTGCTCCTGGAGGATGGTCTCAGGTGGCATCAGAAATCGTTGGACCTCACGGATTAGTTGTGGGCATTGATTTACAGTCGATTGCACCTCTTGAAGGCGTAGTGTTTTTTCAAGGTGACATCACGGATATTCATTCGATTACCCAGTTGAAACGATCTATCGGAAAAAAGGGTGCCAATGTCATTTTATCTGATATGGCTCCTGATATCTCTGGGAATTATTCCGTAGATCATGCGAGAAGTGTGTATCTCTGTCAACAGGCGTTAGCTGTTGCAGATCAACTGCTGGTAGAAGATGGACATCTCGTCTGTAAGATTTTTCAAGGTGATTTAATCAATGAATTCGTTGATGAAATGAAGAAACGGTTTCAGTCACTGAAACGGTTCAGCCCGAAGGCTTCCAGGAAAAGTAGCAGTGAACTTTATCTTATTGGGAAATCATATACACCGATTCAACAGGATATAAAGGATTAGGCTTGATGAGATGTTAGCTATCGATCAACATGATGAGATTTTTATTGGAGATAGCATCCTGAAAGATTTTTTGAATTGTTCAGAATGCGGTCTGTGCTGTTCCTTTTTTGATGACCTCATCATCTATGCTGAGGAAATAAAAAACGCTGCAAACAGATTATCATTAGATGAAGAAACATTCAGAAGCCGTTTTACAAAAGCAATAGTTGGAAATGATCGATCGCTTTTAACGCCCTGTCCCTTTGTTCATGAGAACAAATGTACCATATATAATCACCGGTTCTTTGTATGCAAAGCATTTCCACTATGTATTAATCTAACCAAAAACCAGGGGATTCTCTCTGGTATTTACGTCTGTCCGCAAGCCACTCAGTTCTATGAAGGACTCTTGGATTTTTATAAGAAAAATGATGAAAACACGTATCAATTTCTTCTTTCTATGGAAGAAAAGGTACAAATTGATGAAAAGGGAATGAAGGTTATGGCAAAAGCATCTCTTTTTTCGCCATACTTGGATTATTTAACCACTAATCAAAAATAGGGGAGATTCATTATTGGCCTGGGATGGACATGGATGAGGTAACAAAACAGAGAATTCAGCAGCTTGTTCGCGAAGAAATTGATATCGTTGAATATAACCCTGGCTGGCCGAAGATGTTTCAAAAGGAAAAACAAGAACTGGAAGAGCTTTGTCCTGATTGGTTGGTAAATCGAATCGAGCATTTTGGAAGCACGGCGGTTCCAAATCTATCTGCAAAACCAATCATTGATATCCTGGTAGAAGTAGGTAGTATTGAGCAAACCAAAACAGAGATCGCGCCTGTGTTAGAAAAACGAGGTTATGAGTATTTTTGGCGGCCAACTATTGGAGATAAACCACCGTATTATGCCTGGTTTATTAAGAGAAACTCTGAAGGAAAGCGATTATATCATATCCATATGGTTGAATCCGATTCACCTCTTTGGGATCGATTGTATTTTCGTGATTATCTCCGGGAGTTTCCCGCTGAAGCAAGACGCTACGATACATTGAAGAAATCACTTGCGAAACGGTTTAGTCATGATCGAGTGGAATACACCGTTCAGAAATCATCTTATATTGAAAAGATTACTGAAAAGGCCAAACAATATTATCAGGGCGAAACAAAGATCGAAGTGTAATTATTCAATGATTCTTTTCACTAGATATGGTGCAATGAATGTGGTGAGCGGAATAAGAATCCAGATGCGTCCTTTTAAAATATTATAATCAGCGATGAGTTTTTCCCAGGGGTTATTGAAGATATAATGCCCCGCAAGAAACTCAAAGCAGATGGTCAATAAAATCCAAATCGTTCCCATGAGGAATGCTTGTTGATCAGTTAGCTGAATTTCAGTGAATCGAAAGACAAGATAGCTGACCATGATAAACAAAGCCATCAAAGTAACTGTACTGAGTTGATGTGCTCTCAGTTCATTTAAAAATGAACTAAAAACTCCTTCACGAATAATGGCATTGATTATTGCAATCATCATGAAAAGCAGCCAGGTGCCAACAGTAATTAGTACAAATTTAAGCTCCATCTCGAAGCTCAAATGCCGGTCTTCGTTAAAAGGGTTATTGTTTTTTTTCTTTGAATTCTTCATTCAAGATAGACAATGACCCGAAAGATTAAATATATTTTAAAACGATTATTTTAAATAAAGTATAATATATTTCATTATTGACCGTTGGAATCACTATGTCATCTAGAGAAAACTTCAATTCATTTATTCCTGCAAAAAAAACCATTCCAGAACTCACCTTGAAAGCCGTTCTGGTTGGTGCGTTGCTTGCAATCGTTCTTGGATCAGCCAATGCCTATTTTGGATTGTATGCAGGCATGACTGTATCTGCAGCGATACCGGGAGCGGTAATGGCCTTTGCGTTACTGAGACCATTGAAAGGAACCATTTTAGAAATCAATATTGGCATGATGGGTGCTGCAGCAGGTACCGCACTTGCGGCGGGGGTTATTTTTACCATTCCTGCCATGGTTCTTCTAGGAACCTGGACGGAGATTCAATATCTTGAAACCACCATTGTTGCTGCACTTGGAGGAATATTGGGTGTGCTTTGGATGGTATCGCTCAGACGGGCATTGATCATTAAAACAGATCTTCCCTTTCCTGAAGGTGTTGCTGTTGCTGCGGTGCTGACCACTACTGTTGGTGATGGCACCAAAAAACCTGAAGCAGGCAGTGGGCTCTTTCTTCTCCTGGGTGGTATTCTTGGAGCGTTACTAAAATTTGGTCAAGTGGGAATGCATGCCTTCAATGGAAAATTACAGGGGATCATCAATATTGGTAAATTCAACATTGGCTCAGGAGAACATGATGGGTTCTTTTATGGTGGTCTTGCAACCTCTCCAGCACTGCTTGGTGTGGGCTGGATTATTGGTCCGAAGATTGCTTCTTTTGTATTTGTCGGTGGGCTGATTGGTTGGGCGATACTTGCTCCATTAATTGCTCTTGCCACGGGTATCCCTACTCCTACAACTGCTGCTGAGATTGGTGATGCCATGGTGATGGGGGCAGGGAATATTGATGTTGGTCGGTTTATCTGGGGTTTTTATCAGATTTGGGGCAATTACATTCGTTATATCGGTGTGGGTGCTATGGTGGTGGGTGGTCTATGGACCATTTTCAGGCTTCGTCATAATCTTGCTGATGGGATCCGTGAGGCCATCATTGGAATTAAGAGTAGTGGTGAAGCCAATACCAAAAAACGAACGGATCAGGATCTTAACTTTAAATGGGTGTTTCTCACCATTGGAGCGTTGACTATTCCGGTGTTTTTGTTGTATGCCTATATTTCTGATGAATGGGTTGTTTCAGGGATTATGGCTGTTTTTGCGATTCTGTTTGCCTTTATTGCTAGTGCCATTGCTGGTTATATGGCTGGTTTGGTTGGATCAAGTAATAATCCAACATCTGGTGTGACGGTTTCTATTTTGTTGATTACATCGCTTATTCTTCTTGCTTTTGGTCTTTCTGGAGATGTTGGGGCGTTTGGGGTGGCTCTGCTCATTGCAGCTGTCATTGCTTGTTGTGCCGCTATCTCTGGAGATGTTCTGCAGTCAATGACTGCGGGTCAAATGATTGGTGCAACACCAGCTAAGCAGCAAATAGCAGAATTAGTTGGCATTCTTTCAGCAGCTCCAGTGCTTGCGTTAGTGGTTTCAGCGCTTGATAAAGCCTATACCATTGGCAGTCCAAATCTTCCAGCACCACAAGCATTTCTGATGAGCGGGATTGTCCGTGGTGTGCTTGGGGGAGAAATGGTCTGGCCGTTTGTTCTTGCTGGTGTTATCCTTGCCTTCGTGCTTATCTTAATTGATCTACCGGTACTTCCTGTTGCTATTGGTATTTATCTACCATTTACTCTTGCAACTCCAATTTTTTGTGGTGGCATCATTCGTCATATTACCAATAGAAGAATTGAGAAGAAATTTGGTTCAGATGATGGTGAAAAGGCTACGGAATGGGAGCTAGCAATTAAACAAACAGAGGTAAAACCCAAGGAGAAAGTAGTTCGCACTGGGTTGTTGTTTACGGCAGGTCTTATCGCAGGTGAGGCCTTGACTGGAGTGATTGTTGCCTTTATTATTATCGCTGGGTTAAACATTACCTTGTTTAAATATCCACCAATTCTCCCTGGATTTCTGCTCTGGCTGTTTATTGCATTGCTTGTGTTTTACATTCCCATCCGAGAAATGGACAGTGAGGAAGAGTAATATCTTCTAAAAAAGACGATTTTTTTGATGATAAAGGATTTTTCCTATTTTCATCGTCTTTGTTTATGATAAAAGCAAAAAAAGTTTAACCAGAAATAATGCAGCCGCCTTTTTCAGTGGGTTGATTTTTTGAGTGGTGTAGAAAAACTGGTCTTTTTTTGATTTGTAAAACTGATAATCTGCTTTGAGTGTGTCTGGGTATTCAAAGGATATTCGTTTAAACATGTGAAATTGTACCAGTGCGAATAGGCGTGGTGAGACCCGTTTCTTTGAAGTTACCATTCGATGAAATTTTCTTGTTTCTTTGAGGATTTTCTTTTTATGGTTCTGAAAAACGTCACTCAGCTGTTTCATGGGTGGGGTTTGAAGACCAAGTTCTGAGGTGATATGAAATCCCCAGATGGAAATCGGGGTTTTCATTAGTTTCAATGTATCTTTTACTCCCATGCCACCGGTGGTTGACACAAGCATGGCAGGGGTATTGAAAAAGAGAGGTCGATGACAAAGAAACGCGAAATGATCGATGAAATTTTTAAAGAGTGCGCTGACATTGAGCACATATGTTGGACTGACAAAGATAACACCATCTGCTTGTTTCATTTTTTCTAATATGATATCTCTATCGTCATCAAGAGGACAGTTTTCTTCCCCAGTGAAAATACAGCTATGACAGCCAATACACGATCCTAGATGCATGTCCTGTAGGAAAATATAGTCAGTGGTAATTGATGAAAACTGATTAAGTATATCTTCTACTTTTTTTGTAAGCTGGTAGCTATTTCCTTTCTTCCGTGGGCTGCCGATGATGGCAAGAATGTTTTTGACCATTGAATGTATTATAAACAATAGTTATTTTTATAGATAATGACTGCTGAGATGAATCAGTTACTATTTTTTTCAAGATGATTGATTAAGAATCTGTTGAACCGCGGTGATTGGTAATTGTGTTTTTTGCGAGATGTTATCCATTGATGCTTCTGTTTGAGCGAGGCGTCTTACCACCGTTTCCATGGGTTCGGCGATTTCAATGATGAATCGATCCGGATCATAGATGCGAATGGTGCGCTGACCCCATTGTTCCTCTTTTATTCCATGGATGATTTTGATGGTGTCCTGTTGTTTGATTTTTGTCCATATTGATTCAAGATCGTCAGTTTCAAAATAGAGTTCAGTGTTTTTCATATTAATCTTTTCAACTTGGTCTGGTTCTTTTTCAAATATTATCTGATGCGCTCTTTTCTTTTGCCATAAAGAAAAAGCATCGTTAAATATGACATTTTCACCGAAATCATGTTTGATATTTAATCCGAATAGTTGCTGGTAGAATTGTTTTGATACTTCGATGTTTTTAACGAAAATCACAGTCATTGAAAAGGATATGTTCTTCATTGAGTATCATATCTTCTTTCTTGTTCATAGGTATTTTGCCTATCTCCGATTTAAAATACTTAAGAGGGAAACCATATTATGGGTCCTCCTATGAACGCAGTGCTTAAGGCCAATGATATTTCAAAATCATTTGGAAGTGATACCTTATTTGAAAACGTTACGTTTAATATCAACCCAACTGATTGTATTGGAGTACTTGGTCCTAACGGATGTGGAAAAACCACATTATTCAACATTCTTCTTGGCTTGGAACCACCCGGTTTTGGCCATATTCATCGTCAAGACAATATTCAGATGAGAATGCTTAATCAGGTGGCAATGAAACGAGATGATAAAACAGTGAAGGATTTCTTCGTTCGCACTACCCAGCCGACTTCTATTCAGCAGGAGCTAAAAAGATGTGAAAAACGGTTGGAAGACCCGGCGATTTATAGTACTGGTGAATATGAACTCATTCTTGAAAAAATGCGGAAATTACGGATTTCTGCAAATAAACTGGCAACCAAGAATCGGTTCCAGGAAGCTCTTAGCATTTTACAAGAGATTGATCTAAAAGAGATCACGGAGGATACGGAAACAAGATTGCTTTCGGGTGGTGAGAAACAAAAGATTGCACTGGCAAGTATCTTTGCCCAGGCGAATGAATGTGATATATTGTTTCTTGATGAACCAACCAATCATCTTGATATTCCAACTATTGAATGGTTAGAGGCAAAGATTGCTGATTTTCCCAATGCAGTTTTAATAATATCTCATGATCGGTATTTGCTTGATGACCTGGTTGATCGGGTGTTTGAATTTGAAGGTGATTCCATTGTTTGTTATGATGCTACCTTTGAAGAGTACAGTGAGCAAAAAGAGATGAAAGATCATGTGCAGAAACAAGCGCTTAAAAAAAGGAAAGCAGAAATCAGAAGGCAGAAGAAATCCATTGAAAAGATGAGTCGACGGAATCGATATGACTGCCAGATTTCAAGTAAGATAAAGCGATTAGAAAAGCAAGAAAGAATTGAAGATGAAGTGTTAAAATCATTTTTGCTACAATTTCGATTTAAAACCGTGTTTAAATCAGGAAAGAATGTTGCTGATGGGAAAAGAATCTCCAAACGATTTGTTGAAACAGTGATTTTGGATGAAGCGAATTTTGAAATTCTTGCTGGTCAAAAAATTGGATTGATCGGACCTAATGGATGTGGAAAAACGACGTTTTTAAAGATGTTGACTGGTGAGATTACTGCGGATGATGGCAATATCCATATGAGCTCCGGGGTGAAATGGGGATATTTTGATCAGGGACATTTATCTTTAAAAGAAGATAACACAGTTCTTACCGAGGTTCAAAGAGATCAACAGGATGTTTCAGAAAATGATGCAAAGGCACTGCTGGGCCGGTTCAATTTTACCGGTGATATGCTGGAAAACAAAGTTTCAACACTTTCTGGCGGTGAAAAAGCTCGATTATCCATCCTTCGTTTATTGGTTCATCCCTATAATTTTTTGATGCTAGATGAACCGACGAATCATATGGATATGGCATCAAAGGATGCTATTGAGAAAGCGTTGAATGCCTACACGGGAACGGTGATTGTTGTTTCTCATGATCGGCGGTTTCTGGACCGGGTGACGAATCGGATTTTTTTCATGCAGGATGGCTTGTTGAAATCGTATAAGGGAAATTATTCTATGTTCAAGGTGCAGCGACAGGATGAATTAATTCGTGATTCTGATGCTCGATTTCTTCCCAAATCAATACCTGGTGTCAAAGCCTATGTAGTGTGTAAATCTTTTACCAATTGGACCACAAAGACCAAGCATAAAAAAGGGGAAAGGATTTTCATTGGTGATCATAACCGGGATATCTATGATCATGCCATTGAGGGAAAATGGATCAAACCGGTAAAAAAATAACACCTGCTTTTTTTGGGCAAAGAGTAATTCTTTTTTTTTATTGCTTGAAAAAAGATTTGATTAATTCCATTCAATTGGGTCTTTTATATTTGGATTGATGAGTTGGATTAAACATTTTCCTTGGTCTTTTTCAAATTCAAATAGTTTTATCGTATATCCCCATAAATATAATATAAATGCAATTTAAATAATTATGTGTTATTTTCTTCGTCGCACATCGATTTTAGGTAGTTTTTTACTAAATCATATGAAAAGAATACTATTCGTAAATTTTTTCCAAAATAATTTCTGGTAAAAATAGTCCAATATGTCATCATACATATTGTTTGTCTTTGCTAAACTAGGCTATTTGATTTTCGTTTAATCTTGATGATTTATTTTTTTGAATACCTATTTTCCTATTAAAAAATAGGATTAGGGTAGTATTGATTTGTTTGCTTTTTGTTATATTTCGTCGATTGGACTTAAGCTTAGTTTTCTGTTTCTTTGAGATCATTGGGTATTCATGGAGAATTATGGGCCAAATAGTTCATAAGGACATATCATTGGAAAAGCAGAACATTTCAAGGTTATTTCCTCTGCAATCGGGTTAGTACAATCCGTGTTTTGACAGTATATTTCAAGATGTGCTCTTGGGCAATCCCAGTCTATTGGCCAGAGACTCCAAAATAAATAGTCTATATTAAAGGCATTTACCTTGATAGAGGGTGCACAAAATTGCATTTGATCATTTGGTGCAATGGATAAGGTACCCTGATTTACACCCGAACCAATTTGAGTGACATGGTTGTCTGGATATTTAAGATTCCAAGTACATTCACAACTTCCATTACCACTATTTTTTATTATCCAGCATACCTTTCTTTCACGATTCGTATTTATCCATGGTGGTCCAGGTTGCACATACTCTTCCCAGAGAAGATCGCCATCATCATTTGTAACTAATTCAAGACAACATGGACAGCAACAAAAAGTTAACTTTGCACAGTCGATAGCAGTATCATCTTGAACGTCAACATCTAGGAAACAATTGTCATTCATGAAATCAATGATACCAGGTAAAGTGGAAAGGTCTAAGATGATAGTCCCATAATCTTGGTAAGGAATATAATTTGAAAGATCATCATGCCAAGTCCAGGAATATAAAGGTTTATAGGTTTTTTCAGTGTTACCGTCATTATAGCCTAGAGAGTAAGTATTACTACCCAAGGTTACACCAACATTCAGACCCCATACACCAGTAACTCCTTTTGTTCCAAGATCAGTCCATCCACTACTGGGCAAGTGAAGCCATCCGGCACGTGGTAACGGAGCTGTAGTAGATTCATCGATTCCACATGGAGCTTCACCAATAGTTGTATCAAATGTTATACCCACAAAAAGACTACCACTTGCTGGAATAGGATATGTAGAAGTTAAATCTATATTTTGCCAGACTGTTGATGGATCTGATGTGCTAGTATATATTATCGAGGCCATCGTTGGATCACTTGGTAAACCTCCCGTTTCAATCCAGATTTGATAATCCGTTGCAATTGCCGGCCCTAGACTATCACTGCCGGCAGCAAAATTAATTTTACTTATCTGCTGACCATAGTAACCAGCTAATTCTGCAGAAGTAAGTTCTACGGCCATGGTGATACTTCCACCACCGGTCAAACCTAGATTAAGTTTATCATTACTGCCATTATTAAATCCTCTAATTTCAAGAAACGCTTTTTCTATGCAACAATCAAAACAGTTTCCTGTAAGATCAAATGTATGGGCCCAGTGGCGATCTTGTCCGAATTCATCACAATCCCTTGACCCACTAAATGGATAAGTATTATCGATAAAATCGAGTAGTTCTTGCCTTGGACTAGTCTCTTCCCCATTTACTGGAAGATTTGGATCGAGACCATCACAGAATCCAACAGTAAGATTTTTGCAATCTCCACAAACGATCATTATTACAATGGATTCTGGACTACTGATCAAACCCTCATTATCTACTGCAGTGACAGTTATTGTATATTGTCCATCGGGCCAGTTTTGTGACTGAAAACAGTGTTCAAATGGAGCTGATGCATCATTTCCAGTGTCTCCATTACATTCAAAAGTGACATGCTGGATTCCTTGACCATCTGGATCGATTGCTTCTACAGTAACACAAATCTGTTGGTTACAAAATGTATCTCCAGTGTTTGGACTTACGATCTCACAGGTAGGTGGGCTACCTGCATTCACCGATGATGTTACGCTTATCCCAATTAACAGCGTCATGACAAAAATACATACTATCTTTTTGTTCATTTGGTTCTTACCTCCGTTTTCTCCTCCCTATGAAGAAAAATTCTGTCCCAATAGGAAACAGAAATATCTAATATTACAATATAAGGTATAATATAAATAATTTATGATTACAAATATAACAATTGTTAATAAAAAATATTTATTATAATCAATTTATATGG
>CAZQMI010000016.1:0-4332 GCA_964594475.1 uncultured Thermoplasmatales archaeon | reverse complement strand
TCCTTATAAAAAACTGTACAAATAACCAAAAAAAGAAATGATACACTTGCCTAAAAATAATTAACAAAAGTATACAGCCTTAATAAGAGATGAAATACAATTGAAAAGGATATTGAAAAAAAGCAAGAAAGTGCAATGTATGAACCCAAAAAAATAAATAAGGTTCTTTTTTCACCATTGTCAACTCCTATGAGAAAGAAAGTCAAAAAAGAACATATCGCCTTGTGCTGCATCTCACTCGCATGGTTTCTCATCCTTTCTGGTCGATATAGTATATCAAATCTACTTCCTCAGATCACCCAGGATCTTCAATTCAGTTGGACAGAAGCTGGAGTTGCACTTACATCGATGTGGCTTTTTTATGCATTATTACAGTTTCCATCAGGAATTTTTTCAGATATCAAAGGCAGAAAGATCAGTATTATCCTTGCAATGATAGTGTTTTCCTTTTCATATTTCCTAGTAGGTTTTTCAAATCATTTTGTGTTGTTTTTCGTCGCGCTTATCTTACTTGGTGCAGGAACGGGTGGTTATCCATCTGTTGGCATATCTATGATTACCGATATCTTCAAGCAGAAAAGAGGAAAAGCACTGGGCATCAGATCTTCTGCTGGATCTCTTGCCTATATTGTCCCCATGTTTGCCGCTGTTTTTGCTAGTTATTATGATTGGCGAAGTTTCTTTTTCCTCTGGGGGGCAATATGCTTATTCAGCGTGTATATCTTTTATAAAGGAACGCAGGAATCAACCCAACTTCCTGAAACCGTTTCGGTAAAAGAACGAATCGTTGACGGAATCAATATTTTTAAGAAAACAGAAATTCAATTAATCTTTGTCGTAAATCTTCTGATAGCCATCACCTGGATCAGTTACATGTCTTTTTTTCAACCGTATTTAATAGTTGATAAGCCTGGTTTTGATGGTTTTCTAGCCGGCATTGCTCTTGGTATTTTAGGAGTTGGCGGTTTCATTTTCAAACCATTTATCGGTTCACTATCGGATCGATATGATAAGAAAATCATCATTCTTGTACTTTCAGTTTCCACTGGCCTAGCTACCCTTGCATTGGTATTTACTAATTCAATTCTTATCATTTTTTTGATTTGTCCAGCACTCTCACTTTCAACAGCTATTTTTCCAGTTATTTCATCATATCTCATGGATCAATGGGAGGATAAAGGAAGAGCGGGCAAACTCGGTTTTTATCGATCATTGCTGATCCTACTTGCTAGTCCATCTTCATCGGTGATTGGCTTTCTTGCAGATAAATACAGTTTTGATGTTCCGTTCATTGGATTAGCATTGATCTTTTTCATTGCAGCAGTTGTACTATTAATCAATCTAATATTCAATAGATTTAAAACGAATCAATTAAGCAATTGAGATTGATTAATCAGATACATGGACGGACAAGATAAGATCTGATAACCGTGATTCTACATTTTTTTGTAACTATGATTGTACATAAATAATCAACTGCAAAATTATTTTAAAATGATTGAGACAAGAATTTGCTATTTTTCACAGTGAAATACGTGATCAGTGTTAAGCAATTAAAGAATCAATCGCTTCGTGTATGTCATAATCTGATTCATCATCAGAATACTTAATTTTTGCCTTATCTTTTTCCGGATGTAGAGGAAGAGTAAAATAAAACGTGCTCCCCTTACCCAATCCTTCGCTTTCAGCCCATATACGGCCACCATGTTTCTCCACAATACGCTTCGCAATCGGCATACCTAGGCCGCTACTATCAAAATCATGACGACTGCTATCTGCTTTATAGAATTCATCAAAAATATGCTTAATTTGCTCCTCAGTCATCCCCATCCCATTATCGGTAATAGAAACGGTAACACTATACATGTGCTGTTTAACATCAATAATGATAACACCACCATCAGGACTATACTTCACTGCATTATTCACAATATTGTCAAACAACTCCGTACATCTCAGTTTATCAGCATGCAAAGGAATCGAATCAAATATTCTATTCTCAATTTGGATGTTATTCTCCGCAAAGAATGTTTTATTTCTTTGCAGACTCTCCCGTATCAATGAAGACAAATCAATGTTATCAAAATTCAACGTTGTACTTGGTGCATTCAATTGTGCAAGCTGAATTGTCTTTGTTACAAGGTTCTTAATATGACTGATGTTTCTCATGACCACCTGAAAGATTTCCTTCCGTTGAGGATCAGTTTCATGTTTCTCTAATAATGGTATGAGATTAAGTAATGGTCCAATGGGGTTTTTCAAATCATGACCAAGTTGATTCACAAATTCATCCTTCTGTTTTAGCAAACGTTGAATTTCCGTTGTTCTCAGATCAACCTTTTTTTCCAGATTTCGATTTAAATTATCTAGTTTTCTCTGTGTCTCTTTCAATGGAGTAATATCTAATAAGGATACAACTCTGATTGAAGAATCAGGGATTACACTGATACTCACATGTACCATTTTCACATCTCCCATTTTGGTATTAATTGAACAAGTATATTCCGATGGCAGATTACCTCGTTGTTCAGATTGCTTCTTATGATATGAAAATAATCTTTGTTTATCTTTTTCAGTTACAAAATCAAACCAATGTAATTTATGTTCAACTTCTTTCCTGCTGTATCCCGTTAAATCGGTAAATCTTTCATTTGTCATGCTGATAATACCATCATCAGCAAATAGACCCATAGCAGTGCCTGTATTTTCAAACACAGTTCGGTATTTTTTTTCATTTTCCCGTAATTGTTTTTCTGTTTTCTTCCGTTCTCGTAAATCCCGAAAAACTGCCATATCTGCTGATTTTCCTTGGTAAGTTATTTTTCCGGCATGTATTTCAAAGGGGATTGGTGTTCCATTTTTTGCGTATACGGTGATTTCATAAGGTTTAATGTGTATTCCTGCTATACGCAGGATCACATTTTTGATGAGTTTTCTTTTTGTTTTTTTATCAAAGAATGAAGTTGATAAAAAATTCTGCCCTATCATTTCTTCTTTTGTTATTCCAAGTGTATCAAAAAATTTGTTTGAGGCTTCTAACACAGTTCCTTTACGGTCAACAATGACAACGGGATCAATCATTTGTTCAAATAATGTCTGAAAGCTTTGTTTGGTTTCATTTATTCTTTGTTTTGCTTCTTCTAATTGTTGATTTAATGTAAAGAAAGATGATACACCATGTTTTTCTGAGGTCCAATTAAAAAAAATCAATGCAAGAAAGCTAAAACCGATAAGTTGTGCATATAACCCAAGCAAATTTTGGTTTCCAAAAAGAGTCATCCCTCCAATTGATAAGGAAGTCATTGCAAGAAAAAATAAGAGATAGGACAGGTTTTTTGTTTGTATAAATGCAAAAACAGAGACGAAGAGGATTTCAATAGCAATAATCATTCGAAAATAATTAGAAATAGTTACGGTTTCAAGGGGAAATATTGGAATGATGAAACATAGTATAAAAATAAATATGAAAATTTTTAATAAGTGATTATAATTTTTTGGTTTAATAAAATAATCATTTGCTGCGATAAATACAGCGAGTATAATAGGTATACTCAACCAATCAAAAAAACGGAATCCAAGAGGACCGGTATTAATTCCAATATAATATGTGAAAAGATACACATAGGATATTGTTGAACCTGCAAATGCAATCGAAAAGATTGCTTTTCGGTTATCCCGATCTTTTTTGAATAAATGAAATGAATAAATTGATAATATTGACGTTATCAGTGGTAGTAGAAACCATCCTAATGAGATTATTGTTACATCCATGGTGATTTTTTTCTTATTTAGCTACTTTCCTAAGTTAATGTATTTATTCCAACGTCTCCTTTGTTATCTTAGCTTCTAAATTGTAGTTGCATCCGTTATTCAATCAATGTTGTTAGATACTTAAAAGTTCCGAAGTACGAAATTATAAATAGTTTAATATTAAACTTTTATGAAATCAATTCATTATTATCTTACTATCCCTATTTTTATTGAAATTAGTTAGAACATACATATTCACTGCGAAAACGTTTCATACTGTTCTAATTCAATTTCAAAATAAGCCAGATTAATATCTGAAGTCAAACTATCTGGAAACATTTGATTATGAATCAATTAACACCCAATTTCAATCAAAAAAAACAGCGCGATTAATACACATCACAACAACAATCTTTTATCAATAGAACTCTCTTATATGAATATTTTCTTTCGTCTTCTCTTTAAAAAAATATTGTAGTAGATTTAATTTACTAGTTCGGGCCTGATTCATAATTCATTCAATAAAATGGAATGAACCCCTGTAAGTACACAGTTAGTTAGGTTAACTTTTTAGTTTTTTCC
>CAZQMI010000015.1:0-29938 GCA_964594475.1 uncultured Thermoplasmatales archaeon | reverse complement strand
CAGAAGGATTTTTCTATTTTATCAAAGGAGAATAACAGATTAGCTAAACAAATACGTTTTTTTTAAAACTTAATAGTATATTCACTGGAATGAAATGGATACGCAAAAAAAGGAGGGGAAAATAGAAAAAAGAGGGTAGAGGATTATTTATCGTTGAAGGAGGAGTTGTAGGATTGGAAAGAGATGTGGATGGTTTTCAAGGAAATTAAGAAAGAGATTGAGTGGTTCTTTGCTCTTCGGCATGGATATAGCAAAGGGTTCTGACCAATCGCTTTCAACGCCATAGCTATCCTTTGCTTTTACGCGTATGGTGTATTCTCCCTGTCGTGCCCATTGATGAGTTTTTGAAATGGTGGTTCCAGATTCATACGGTCCAATCCAATCCCAGGTTCGGCCATCTCCCCAATCGATAAAAAAGTATACATCGTTCTGTTCTGGGTCCGTTGCGGAGAATTCATAATTATATCGTTTTTGTGCCTTTCCATTGGATGGTCCAATGACTTCTGGTGCTGTGGGTGCGTAATCTCGCCAGTAGGTATTAAAATACATATCCTCATCTTCATTTTGGATGAAGGAATCGGATGATTCAGCAATATATGATGTCCCCCGATCATATCGGTCTTTTTTGGTATAAAACCAGCTATATCCATCTGAGCTTGAGCTAAGGTTTTCACTTCGTCCGACCATATAGTAGGTTTCCCCAGGGTTTACGGTGATATCTGGAAAATCAAAGGTGATATAGCCTTCTGCTGCAAAAGTAGAAGCCGAGGTAAGGTCATCACCGCTTAATGATTCTCGTATGGAAAGAGTCATTTCGATATTATCTGGTGGTACGCCAGTGGTGAATAATTTGATTGATACTTTTGTAAGACTATTTTGTGAGGGGATGAAGCTTTGAGCGATGGTGATGTCGGTTCCTAAGGGAAACAAGCCAATACAGGTATCTCCTCCGCAGGCACTGTTTCCAAGGTTATTTTGATCAACGACTTCGGTGCTATTTGTTGATTCTTCCGTTAATGTTGAAAGATATGTTGGACTTCCTCGTTGGTCTTCCTTGTTTTTTTCCATTGTATGCGATGAATAAGATAGTGATGTTTCCATTGCGGTTGTATGGCCGATAATGGTCATCAAAAACAATATGGTGATTAGAAATACCATTCCATTCTTTATCTTAGATTCATACATGATCGTTTTACCTCTCTCAATTTAACAATTGTTAATAAATATATGTGAGAAGTATAATATATATTTTACGCTGCAATAACAGTTTATTTAGCCGAATCATGCAGAATGAGAAGGTTTACTAACACATTCCTAGAATACTTGAGCATATGGAAGGATTTCCCCAGTCGCATGTGCACCTGGCCCGATGAACACATCGTTACCAATAATGGTTCCTACATTGATGATGGAATTGATACCAGTCTGCACGTTATCACCCATCACCACACCAAGTTTTCTTCGGCCGGTTTGCATCTTTTCTCCATTGAGATGAACCGTTATATTTTTTTTATCGAGTCGTAGATTAGCAACTTTTGTTCCCGATCCCAGATTACAATTTCTTCCGATAATGCTATCTCCAACATAGTTATGATGAGGAACGTTACTGTAATCCATGATGATACTATTCTTGATTTCACTAGCATTTCCCACATGACAATGATGACCAATGGTTGTATAGGGACGAAGGTAGCAATTGGGACCGATAGTGCAATGATTGCCTATGAGTACGGGTCCTTGAATATATGTCCCGGATCGGATAACTGTATCGTTTCCGATGGCTATATCACCAGTTATATGGACATTGTCCTCAATCGTTCCATGTTGGCGAAAATCAGAACTTTCCATGAGAAATCGATTTGCATCCAGTAAGTGCCATGGATATCCTACATCTCTCCATTCGGAGAGCATAATGGTGGTGAAAGGATCTTGCTTGGTCAGCATATTGATTGCATCAGTGATCTCATATTCTCCCCGTGGCGATCTATCAACTTGTTGTAATACCTCAAAGATGCTATGATTGAAATGATATAATCCTGCATTGATCAGATCGGTAAAGGGATTATCCATTTTTTCATGGATTTGAATGAGCGTATCATCAGATGTTTCAGCGATACCATATTCCTCAGGGTTATTAACTCGGAATAATCCGATGCTCTGCTGCTGTCTAATTGTTTCTTTAATGTCAGCAGCAGCAAAGATGGTATCCCCACAGAGCACGATGAATTCATCGACAAAAGTTTCGACCATTCCTACTGCATGACCTGTTCCCCGTGGTTTTCCTTGATTGAGATATTCAATGTGAACGTTCCATGCTGAGCCGTCCTTGAAATAGGATCGTACGTTTTCGTCCTTATACCCAATGATAAAAATGAAATCAGTGATTCCTGCTTTTTTTGCCTGTAGAATGTTCCATTCGATGACGGGCTTGTTGGCAATGGGAAGCATCACCTTTGGTTGAGTAAAGGTGAGTGGATGCATCCTTTTGCCTTCACCTGCAGCAAGTACCACACATTTCATTGATATCACACTTTGATTTTTTTGTTAACCATTCATTTGATATATGCATCATTCTACGGTGACGGATTTTGCTAGATTCCGTGGTTTATCGATGGGACAGTTTTTTTCTAACGCTGTGTAATAGGAAAGAAGTTGGAGGATGACGGTTGCGGGAATAAGACATTCCATTTCGCTATTTTCAGGATAACGAAGCACAATATCTGCATATTTTTCGATATCCTCATCGCCTTCTTCTGCGATTGCAATCACTTGAGGACCACGTGCTTTTATCTCCCCAATGTTGGTAACGATTTTATCGTATGTTTTTCCTTTATGGGTTAGGGCAATCACCGGTGTCTTTTCGGTAAGCAAGGCGAAGGGACCGTGCTTTAGTTCACCAGCAGGAAATCCCTCTGCATGGATATAGCTGATTTCTTTTAGTTTTAATGCACCTTCCCTAGCAAGAGGATACCATAATCCACGACCCACAAAAAAAGCTGAATCTGCTTTTGATATTATTTTTGATACTTTTTTAATCTCTTCGACACTATCAAATATTTTTCTGATGTTACGTGGGAGGGTTTTCAATTGTTGAATATGGTGATGGAGTTCATCGGCTCCTATTTCATCATGACGAAGAGAGAGAAATAAGGAAACAAGAAAGAGGACCATGATTTGAGAAGTAAAGGTTTTGGTTGCAGCAACACCTATTTCTGGTCCTGATTGCATGAGAAGGTATGCATCAGTAATCCGGGTGGCAGTGCTGCCGATGATATTGGTGATGGCTAATGTTGACGCACCTTGTTGTTTTGCTTCTCTTATTGCAGCCAGTGTATCCGCGGTTTCACCCGATTGGGAAATCGCAATGACCAGGGATTTTGCATCGTTTTTTCCAAAAAAGCGATATTCAGAGGCATAAGAAACAGCAACAGACAGCGGTGTCATGGTTTCTATGAGATATTTTCCAATGAGGGCTGCATAATACGAGGTTCCACAGGCAATGATGGTAACTGAGGAAAATGGTTGTGATAGGAGGCTGTCAACTGGTTCGGGAAAAAAGATACTGTAATCAAAATCTGAAATCCTTCCTCTGAGTACCTCTTGAATACTTTCGGGTTGATCATAGATTTCCTTGAGCATGTAATGAGGGAAACCTGATTTTTCTGCATCCTTGATATCCCATGAGATCGTCTCTATGGTTCCTTCTTTTTCTTTTCCATCAGATGAGTAAAGAGAAATGGAAGTGGAATCAATCTCTGCAATATCTCCTTCATCAAGAATGATGACCCGTTTGGTATAGGGAAGAAACGCAGGAATATCTGAGGCCACGAAATTTTCGTTATCGCCCACTCCGATTACCAATGGGCTGTCTTTTCGAGCGGCAATGAGAGTTCCTGGGTTTTTTTTACTGATGACCACCAATGCATAAGAACCTTTTATCTCAGGAAGCACTGAGGAAACTGCTTCTTTCAAGGATTTAGTGGGATCATAGTGTTCTTCAATGAGATGAGCAATGACTTCAGAATCAGTGTCTGACCGAAACCGATGACCCTTTAGTTCAAGCTGTTCTCTGAGTGTCTTGAAATTTTCGATGATTCCATTATGGACAATAGCAATTTCCTGTTGACAGCTTAGATGTGGATGCGCGTTTTCTTCATTGACTGTTCCATGAGTTGCCCATCGTGTATGACCAATGCCAAAGCTACTCTGAATGGTGAACGTCTGAAGTCTTTCTTCTAAAGATTTGATCTCACCGACCGATTTAATGATATGAAGCGCTGAATCAGCATCTTGTACACATATTCCTGCTGAATCATATCCTCGGTATTCTAACCGCTTAAGACAGTTCAGAAGAATGTTTTCTGTTTTTCGATACCCAGTATATCCAATTATGCCACACACAGTTACATCACTTTACTATCGCTTGAAATATCATTTTGAATTTGTTTTAATGAGGCAATATCACATTGCTTTCCAATAACAACCCCTGGATGAGTGACCACATGATCATGAACGATAGTATCTTCTGCAATCATCACCCCGATATCACGCACATGAATGCACTCACCGAGGCAATGTTTCTTTGCATTTCCAACAATCGTGGAATAGCCGTGATGAACCATGGACCCGGTCCCAATAACCGAGTGGGAAAGAAACACATTGGATCCGATGGTGACATCATTCATAATCACGCTGTTTCGTATCTCAGAGAATGGCCGGACGATGGAATTGTTTCCAATGGTTGTGGAGGGAAAAATACAGCTATGAGGTCCGATTTCACAATTTTGACCGATAACTAGTGGACCAACCAGATAACTTCCAGAATGAATAAGCGTATTTTTTCCAATAAAGACCGGGCCATTGATGATTACATTTTTTTCAATCTTACCATTGATTGATGAGGTGGTTTTTCTTAATGTCGCATCATTAACAGACAGTAGATCCCATGGATAGACAACATCAATCCAGTCATTGGCTTCAATGGTAGTGATTGGGATTTCATGTTTCAATTGATGTTGAACGATGGTGGTGAGTCGGTATTCTCCATTAGATATTATTTCCTCAATAGCCTGAAAGATGGATGGTGGAAACTTATAAATGCCTGTTGAAATCAGCGATTCACTTTCCATGGCTGGTTTTTCAATAATGCTTGATAAGGTATTATTTGAAATCGTTACCATTCCATATTTAGATGGTTTATCATATTTTTTTATACCCATTGCGTACTCATTTTTCTCTTTGATTAATGTTGAGATGGAGTCAGCATTGATGATGTTATCGCCAGGAAGGACCAGGAAGGTTCCGTCAATAAAGGGAGCTGCTTGCATAAGTGCATGAGCGGTTCCAAGTTGATGATCTTGTGTGACGAATTGAATATTTGCTTGCTCAAAATCCTTGAAATGCTGCATGATAGATTCTTTTTTGTAACCCACTACGATAATGATAGAATTAATCCCATTTGCTACGAGAGCATCGACAACATGTTCAATGATGGGTTTATTGGCCACAGGAAGCATTACTTTAGGCATTGTTTCAGTAAAAGGCCGAAGTCGTTTTCCTTCACCTGCGGCAAGAATGACAGCTTTCATAATGTCTCATTCATTGCATTGCAAGAACTAGTTATAATCTTTTAGGTGTCCTAATAATTCCATTCATTATGTTCATTACATTAGATGAAGATTCTTTCCAGCATTCTATAGAGATTTTATGCGAAGATATATATTCATTTTAATGACCGATTGATTTTTGAATTTTATTGCATTTAGGAAACTATATTAAGGAGCAATTATTACGTTTCTATTCGTTAGAATGGAAGAAATAAAACGATTCATTTTCTTTTTTTTAAGGAACTGTGATCGTGGTACATTTGTTCCTTCTACACATAAGAAATAAAGAACGTGAAAAATATGAATGGAACCGTAAAGTGGTATAATCCAAGAAAAGGATTTGGATTTATCGAAGTTGAAGATGGAAAGGACGTTTTTGTCCATCGGACCCAGGTCCCAATGGGAACCTATCTTAATGAGGGAGATAAGGTCGAATTCGAAATTGAGGAAGACGACAAAGGTCCGAAAGCAGTCAATCTCAAGAAGCTCTAAGATTTTTTTACATTGTGGACTCTATGTAATCATAAAATTTTTCTTTGATGGAGGAAGGGATTTTTCCATCATATTCTTCTCTTTTCATTTCATTAGCATTTATATACAATATGAAATGTTAAATAGAATTATTATTATTATTTTTATAGAAATATTTAAATACCTATAAATGCACTGTAACTGTAGATAGAGAATGAGAGGAAAATATTTTTAAGATTCATCTCTCACCTCACCATCCTTCCACTCCCCCTCTCATTCTCTTACTTTTCCATTTTTTTTCTCACCATAATTGATCAGTGAGATTGATAATCATCTTTGAAATGATGAGTGACCCATCCGTATGAATCATTTTTATGTGACGGAGTTTATTCCAACAATACTTTTTGTGCAAGATATTCAATATATTTTTTTTCTTCTTCAGAACATGCTATCATTTTCATTACCCACCTCTAATGAAGGAGTTACACCCTTGTTTGATGACATCATAGTAAAGTCAGACTATTGACAATTGGTTTTCATGACATCCATTTGACTAGATCTTTTCGACAGGAAACACAGAGATGAAATTCATATGGTTTTCCTTTACCGGGTTCGGCATAATCGATGCGAACGATGGTATCGAACAAATCTTGATAGGATGTTCCACATTTATCACAAACCAAGTTTGACGTCTAACCATCTCCTCTCTACGATATCTTCCAATACCAATATTATATATCATATATAAAACTGTAACTATTTTTGCAAAAATGAAATGAACTGTTAATAGGGGGAGGGAGGTAGGCAGGGGGGAGAAAAAATGTAAGGTCTGAAGGGAGAGGCAACAAAGGGGGCAAGACCATGATTCTGAATTTTTCCTACCTCACCATGAATAATGTTCTGTCAGAAACTATATTTAAATCTGTGTTGACTGTATGTCGTATTGTAAAAATGACATTGTTATCAGGTCAAAAATAACACCGGATCAAAAAAAAATCGATATCGGAATCATTATAATCAAAAAATAACTTCACTAAAAAAAATTGATGCGGAGATGAATGAAGTGTTAACACTTGATTTGCATATTCATTCTCAGTATTCTGAAGATGCAATGGGATCAGCAAAGATAATCAAACAATCGGTGAAAAAAAAAGGGTTACAGGGAATGGCAATCACAGACCATAACACCATAAAAGGAGGACTTGCTGCAAAAAAACATGCAGATAAGGATTTTATTGTCATTCCTGGGATGGAGATATCAACAAGAGATGGTCATGTAATCGCATTGAATGTCTCCTCAGATATTACCAAAGGATTACCCGTTGAAGAAACCGTTGACCGAATCTACGATGAGGGAGGCATTCCCATTATTCCTCATTTATTTCGCAATATGTCAGGGATTAAAAAAGAAAAACTTATTCCAATCGCTCACAAGCTCTCAGCAATCGAAGTCTATAATGGATGTAGTCTCCCTCAAACAAATTTGAAAACAGCTCATATTGCAAAGGCATTTCAACTGGGCGGTACCGGTGGAAGTGATGCTCATATGCCCCAGTATGCAGGCTATGCCTACACCACGGTTGATACCACAGAAATCTCTGTTGATGCAGTTCTTGATGCCATTGAAAAAAAACGGACATGGGGGGAGGGAAAAACGCTTCCTCTTTCCTATCGTCGCGAACGGATGATGAAATCAATTAAGCAGTTCTTTCAACGTGGATTAAAACGAATATGAAAAAAAAAGGGGGAAATGAATCATTATTCGGCAAATGATGAATCATATTTCCCTTCATCAATTTCTTTGATAATCTCCGATGGTTTCTTTCCCTCAACATTAACTCCAATGGAAACACAGGTGCCAATGATCTCTTTTGTTTTTTCTTTTAAGGATTTTCCCAGCAGATTATCATATTTCATTTTTGCAACTTTTTTAGCCTGATCAATACTGAGATTTCCGATTTTATGGGAATTTGGTGCACCAGATCCTTTCTCTGCTCCGAGTTCATTGAGAATTAATGATGCAGCAGGTGGTGTTCCTACTTCGATATTAAAATCCTTAGTTTTTGGATTCACAATTACCTTAACGGGTACTTTCATACCATCAAATTCTTTGGTTTTATCATTGATGGAATTGATGATTTCCATGATGTTTACACCAAGTGGTCCCAAAGCTGGACCCAGCGGAGGACCTGCGGATGCTTTTCCTCCTTCAACTAATGCTTCAATGGTTTCTGCCATGTCTGTTTATTCCTCCTTTTTATCTTCATCTTTACGTTTGACAACGCGGACCTGTTCACCTCGTACCGTGATGGGTATGGGAACAACGGATTCAAATAATTCAACAGTGATTTCTTCCTTAGTATCATCGATATGAGTGACCTTTGCAGTTTCTCCTCTGAAAGGACCCGCTACCATTTCAACAACATCGCCCTCTGCGATTTTTGCAACGGCTGATGCGGGCATAAGGAAGTGTTCGATTTGCTCTATAGGTATGTCCCCTTCAAGAACGGTTCGTGCAAAGGAAATGGTCTTGATGATATCTCGTAGTCGTTCTCGATCATAGCCTTCCACAAACACATATCCCCTGAGCTCTGGGGTAACAAGAATAGAGGGATAGGAGAGTTTTGATTTTTCTGCTCTACTATTTAAGAGATCGGCAGCATTTTGTTCTTTTCCGACTTGTGTTTTGATAGAAAAAATCTTTGGTTGTTCTTCCGGTATTTCTTCGTCGCTCTCTTGCATAGTTTTTCTCCTAAGTCATTTACATCAATCCAAGCATGTCTCCGATCCAAGGAGCGACCTGGGTTGATAAGAGATAGATAAGAAAACCAATTCCACCAATGATGATCATTCCAAGACCAGTGATCTTTGATGTTTTTGCATATTCTTCATTGCTTGGATTCCTGGCCATTTTAAGGACTCGGCCATATTTTCCTTTTCCAATACGCTTCTGTCGAGTCTCAAGGTCATGTTGGATATCCCAAGCTCTGCCAACGAGCCCTTTTTGTTCATTTGATTTGTTCATGGATTGACACCTCTTGGTAAGTAAATATAAGCACAACGTCAAATAACTACCTCTATTTAAAGAATTTGGAAGAAAAAGGAGGAAGGAAATAATAATACCTCCTTTGAGCAATGGCAATCAGCTATGGTAACATCTACGTGAATATGGTTTAGGCAACGAAATCAATACCGTATTCTTTGTTTTCCAGTGATTTTCTGGAGGGTCCAAGAATTTGTTTTGATTTCACCCCAGTGATCACAAGCATTGCTCTTAGGTTTTTCTTTAAGGTTGCATCAACCGTGGTTCCCCAAATAATCCGTGCATTGGGATCGACTCGTGAATAGATTTCCTCTACCACACGTTCTGCTTCACTGATAGTCATATCTTCTCCACCGGTGACATTAACTAACGCTCCTGTTGCTTCTGAGATATCGACTTCAAGCAATGGTGAGTTCAATGCTTCTACTACCGCATTGACTGCTTTGTTTTCACCTTCTGCTTCACCAAGGCCGATCATGGCAACGCCTCCTCGTTTCATCACGGTTTTGAGATCAGCGAAATCAAGGTTGACTAGACCTGGTTTGGTAATCATTTCCGTGATTCCTTTGATGGACCGCATGAGCACTTCATCGGCGACCTTGAATGCAGCATTCAGTGAGAGATTTGGAACTACATCCAATAGTTTATCATTGGGAATAACGATAACTGTATCACAAGTTTCTCTGAGTCTTTTTAATCCAGATTCAGCATTTTCCATTCTGATAAGACCTTCAACGCTGAATGGCAGGGTTACAACTCCAATAGTAAGGGCACCAGTTTCCTTTGCGATTTGGGCGACAACAGGTGCTGACCCGGTCCCGGTTCCTCCACCCAGACCACAGGTGATAAAGACCATATCGGCATGACCAAGTGACTCACGAACATCCTGTTCGCTTTCTTTAGCTGCTTCTTCCCCGATTTTTGGAACGGATCCAGCACCAAGTCCCTTGGTAAGATGCCGTCCGATTAGGATTTTATGTGGTGCGATTGATTCTAAAAGATGCTGAGCATCCGTGTTAACAGCAACCAGATCACCGCCATTGATATCACCTTCCAAACATCGAGTAATGGTATTTGTTCCAGCGCCGCCACATCCGACCACTTTGATATTGGTGGTGAGTCCAGCAAGAACCTCTTCTAATTCTCTATTAGTAGCGCCTTGAGTATATGAATCGTTCATTGCATCTCCCCTTCCTTGATTAGGTTTTTGATTCTTTTGTTTTTTTGTATTATTCTTATTTTTTTCCTGAGCAACAACATCCTCTACAAGTTTTCTCATTTAAATCACCATACCATCCATAATAATTGAAATATCATTCTGTGAATAGTATACTTCCCATTGTATATGTAAAGAAACTTTGATTATTAAATATTTCCTTAGAAAAGTTGTAGTTTTCACATAATTTCAAGTGAAAAGTCTTTATTGATAACTGTATGGGTAAGGTATCCTAGTGATATTCGGTCGGCATATGCTGCAAAATCTGTTATGTTCTTTGGAGTTATTCCTCCTGATATTTCAATGATTATGTTCGGATTTTTCTTTCTGATAAGTTCCGCTGTGACTTTTGCATCCTGTGCTGAGAAATTATCAAGCATGATGACATCGACAGGGTAACCAGCAGCAATTTGGGCATCTTTTGGTGTGTCTACCTCGACTTCAATGGTTTTGTTTTTTACCCTTGAAAGAACTCGTTTAATTGCTTTTTCAATTGATCCAACTGCTTTAATATGATTGTCTTTGATCATCACTGCATCATATAAACCAAATCGATGTGCTTCCCCACCACCGATCTGGACGGCTTTTTTTTCATATAGGCGGAATCCTGGTGTTGTTTTTCGTGTTGCTGCAATGGTAAGATTCGGGTTAATCTTTTTACATCGTTCAACTAGAGTGTGAGTAGTTGTTGCAATGGCACTCATTCTTCCGAGAAAATTAAGCGAAAGTCGTTCTGCTGATAGAATAGAGCGGATGGGTCCAGAAATTGTTGCAATTTTTGTGTTTTTTTGTACCTTTTCTCCATCATGGTAAAGCATTGATAATCCGGCCCCAGTTTTCATAAAAACATTTTCAGCCTCGGTCAGACCGGCAATGATACAGGATTCTTTGACGAAAAGAACAGCAGTGCCTCGCTCTTTATCGAATAGTGCATTTGAGGTTACATCTCCCTCGTCATCGAGATCCTCATACAGAAATCGATCGAAATTATCCATAGCAATATTTTTTATACAGCGGCGGAGTTTTAAGGTTTTGGTTACACATGAAGTTAGGTATTATTGGCTGTGGAGCGATAGGAAGTGATGTTGCAAAAGCCGCTGATTGTTTTCCAGAAATTGAGGAAATTCATATCTTTGATATCAATCCAGCAGCTGAAAAAAAGCTTGAAAAAACGGTGAAAAAAGCCCAAATTATATCATTTGATGATATGCTTGAGAAGACGGATATTATCTTTGAGGCTGCATCGCAAGCTGCGGTAAAAAAATATGCAGTCCCTATCCTACAACATAAAATAGATTTAATTATTATGAGTATTGGCAGTTTGTTTGATGATGAGTTGAGAAAAAAACTTGAAACCATAGCAAAAAAACAGGGCTGTAAGATTTATTTACCTTCAGGAGCAGTGTGTGGGATAGACGGTATTCTTTCTGCTAGTATTGATGTTATTGATAAAGTCACCTTAGTTACTACAAAACCTCCAAAATCATTGGAAAAGGATTTCAAGAAAAGAACTGTTGTTTTCAAGGGCAATGCTAGGGATGCAGTAAAGGAGTTTCCTAAAAACATTAATGTTGCTGCCAATCTTTCTATTGCGGGTATTGGATTTGATGATACATTGGTTGAAATCGTTGCTGACCCGGTTGCAACGAGAAATAGTCATAAGATTTTGGCACATGGGAAATTTGGTCGATTACGCGCAGAGGTTGAGAACATGCCTAATCCAAACAACCCTGGATCGAGTTATCTTGCATCATTATCTGCGATTGCAACATTGAAACGTATTATTAACCCTATTCAGATCGGGGCCTAGAGTAATCCATCCTGGTTCTTTCTGATTTGATGATGGTATTTACAAACGAGGTTGATTTTGAGCATGGAATTTGAGATGAAAAACCGTGATGCTGCAGGCCGAATCGGAAAGCTTACCACGGCTCATGGATCAGTGACCACACCGTCACTTCTTCCGGTAATCAATCCAAATAAGATGATCATTACCCCAAAAGAGATGAAAAAACTCTTTGGTACTGAGATGGTCATTACGAATTCATATATCATTCGTAAAAGTGATTCACTCCGGTCAATTGCTCTAGAGAAAGGAGTGCATAAGTTGATTGATTTTGATGGTCCGATAATGACTGATTCTGGAACGTTCCAATCATATATATACGGAGATGTCAATGTTGATCCTCTAGAGATTGTCTCTTTCCAACGTGATATTGGCTCGGATATCGGAACCATTCTTGATATCTTTGGTACTCCAGATCAAACAAAAGTCCAGGCAGAAGATGCGGTTAAGGAGACTATCATAAGAGCAAAGGCAAGCATTCCGCTCAAATATGAAATGAATATTGCTACCACCGTACAGGGAGGTGTGTATCCATGGTTACGAACCAAGTGTGCACAGCAACTTGCAAAACTAAACCCAGATCTGTTTCCCATTGGTGGCGTGGTCCCTCTGATGGAGAATCAATGCTATGTTGACTTGGTAAAAGTAATCTTGGCATCGAAAAAAGGACTTCCCTCAGGGAAACCGGTTCATCTGTTTGGTGCAGGTCATCCTATGGTCTTTTCGCTTGCTGTTGCCCTTGGTTGTGATCTTTTTGATTCCTCCGCTTATGTGAAGTATGCGTTGCAGGATCGGTTGGTTTATCCATGGGGTACCAAGAAACTCGCTGACATCTCGGAACTTGGATGCCAGTGTCCGATTTGTTCGTCATATTCTGCTGAGGAATTGCGAAAATGTTCAAAACAACAGAGAATAAAACTCATTGCAAAACATAACCTTTACGTAAGCACCGCTGAGCTCAAACGAATTAGGAATGCAATTGTTGAAGGATGTTTGTGGGAACATGTTGAACGAATCGCTTGTGTTCATCCTACATTAATTGATGCAGTTAAAGAACTAAGACAAATGAATCATAAAGAATGGTTGGAAAGACAAGAACCGATCTATAAAAGAAAGGCGTTTTTTTACACCAGTGATCAGACCATTCATCGGCCATTGATCGTTAGATTGCATCAGCGATTGATTGACTATTTGAATGATTCACCAGCCAAGTTTCTTTTGCTGCCTGAACGAGAAAAACCGTATCAGATGTCATATAGCAAAGAATTACAAAATATGATTTCTATTATCAATGAATATGAGATTGTTGTGGAAACGCCTCTTGGACCGATCCCCATCTGGCTTGATGAAATGTATCCTTTTGCCCAATCTGTTTTTCCAAAGGGAATCGATTATGAGACCAAGGAGTATGTTACTCAGATCTTTAGCGAGGTATTGAAGGAGAAAAAAATCATAACCTTGGATAAATTTGAATCAATGAAGATTGGAAGGGAAATGTGTTCAAAGGAGGATCTTGAAAAGATTCTTGACCAGAAACGAGTGCGAAGTGTTGCCTGGATGCAATTTGGCAAAATCGCTGTTCAACCCTTATTTCATGGCGGATTGCAGATAAATAAATCCAAAAAAACAGGAAAAATTCGAACGGTTTTTTGTGATGATGTCCATGTTCTTTCGATGAGAGCATCAGATGGTCTTTTTACCTTGAAAAAGGATGGAGCGAAAAGAATTCATTCGTATTGTCCATCACCATTTTTACGGGTGGTTATCGATGATGATGCTGTTCCATTTGTTGAGGAGGGGAAAAGTGTATTTGCAAAATTTGTAAAAAATTGCGACCATAGATTACGACCATTTGATGAGTGTTTAATTGTTGATAACAATGACAGCCTTATCGCCGTTGGCAGATGCTTGTTGAATAGAGAAGAAATGCTGTCATTTTCCCATGGTATTGCAGTGAAAAATCGTGAATCATGTTGATAACATAATTCTTAGAAAGAAATCATGCTTGAAAAGTAGTTTCCAAGGAAAAAAGAAGGGGGCTGGCGTTAAAAAGGATGGGATGGGATGCACAAAATTACTACCAGCCTGATTCCTTCTAATTGGTAGAATAACACCTGCTTTTAAGTACCTTTTTCGCAGATGGGTATGTAATTAGTTATGCATGTGGATGATGATCAGAATGCGCTTATTTTTTTTGAGAAAATGACCTATAGAGTACACTATGAATTAAGCAAAAAATTGTATCGAAAAATATCGTGTTTAGTCGTAAATCAAATGCACAACTTTAAAAAACATAAAAGAGGTTTCCGGTTGAAGGTTTTTCATTTGGAGGAATGACTTTGCAAGAACAAAAGAAAACATCTATGGTTTCAGGTTTTTATAAGCTTCCAGTCGATGAACGGATTGATTTCGTGAAGGGTTTTTCAGAATTATCTGCTGAAGATATCTCCTCATTTAAGCAATCGCTGTCTGCAGAAAATGCGGATAATATGATTGAAAATGTGATTGGTATCTTTGAGATGCCCATTGGTATTGCAGTCAATTTTCGGATCAATGATAACGATATGCTTATCCCTATGGCTATCGAAGAGTCAAGTGTTGTTGCCGCTGCTAGTAAAGCTGCAAAAATTGCTCGTTTTTCAGGTGGTTTTCATGCGGAAGCTGGTGATCCCTTGATGATTGGACAAATCCAATTACTTGAAGTAGAGGATGTTGCTGGAGCTGTTGAAACAATTCTTGAAAACAAAAAGAAACTGCTTGAAGTTGCAAATGCGCAGGATAAAATCCTGGTTGATCTGGGCGGTGGCGCAAAGGACCTTGAAGTCCGCATTCTTGATCATGAGAAAGAAAAAATCATTGTCACTCATGTACTGGTTGATGTAAGAGATGCAATGGGTGCAAATGCGGTTAATACGATGATGGAAGCACTGGCTCCAGTGGTTGAAGAGTTGACCGGTGGGAAAGTACGATTGAAGATCCTTTCCAATCTTGCAGATAAACGGATCGTAAAAGCAAAAGCCGTTTTTAATAAGGATAAAATGGGTGGTGAGAAAGTCGTAGATGCCTTTCTAGAATCATATACCCTAGCATCAATTGATCCCTATCGAGCAGCTACCCATAATAAGGGTATTATGAATGGTATCGATGCAGTAATCATTGCAACAGGTAATGATTTTCGTGCTATCGAAGCAGGTGCACATGCCTATGCAGCCCGCGATGGGAAATATACGTCTTTGACCACATATTATAAGGATGAAACAGGTGATTTAGTCGGTGAAATTGAACTTCCCATGGCAGTGGGTATCATCGGAGGCATTGGTAGTGTTCATCCAAAGGCAAAGGTCTGTAAAAAGATATTAGATGTTGATTCTGCACAACATCTTGCCGAGGTAATCGCAAGTGTAGGTCTGGCACAGAATTTTGCCGCAGTTTTTGCATTATCAACAGTTGGTATTCAAAAGGGTCATATGTCCCTTCATGCAAAAAATATCGCTATGATGGCTGGGGCAACGGATGATGAAATCGAGAAAGTGGCACAACAGCTTGTTGCTGAGGAAAATGTGAAACTTGACCGAGCTAAGGAAATCATTGAAAGCATCAGATAATACGGTCTGCAATGTCTTCTGGTTCTCGTTCGCAGTAATAACATTTTATGCGAGGTGGATCTTTATTTAGCACATTGAAACGACTGGTGATGGGTTCCTTATAATTTGAGATACAGGTTGGATTTGAGCATCGTGCAATTCCAACCAATTCATCAGGGAGTTCCACCCGATGTTTCTCCACTACGGAATAATCACGGATGATGTTGATGGTGGCTTTCGGAGCGATTAATGCGATTTTATCTACTTCCTCTTTTGCAAGTTCACGGTTTTCAACTTTGACAATGTCTTTTTTTCCCATTTTGCTTTTGGCATTGATGGCTACGCTTACGATAGAGGAATGTTGTTGGGGGATGCCTAGGATTCGAAGTACTTTTACTGAGCTACCCGCGGTGATATGATCGATTACTGTTCCATTTTTGATTCGAGGGATGATTAGTTTTTTCATAATAATTCACCTTTGACCAGGGAAAGAAGAGCCATACGAACTGGAACTCCATTGAATGCTTGTTTGAAATAGATTGCATGTGGGGTTTCATCAACATTTGGATGTATCTCCGTGACTCGGGGAAGTGGATGCATGATGATAAAATCCTTTTTGACCTGTTTGAGCATCTCTTTTTTGATTTGATAGATTCCAACTACTTTGTTATATTCCTCTGCGTCAGGGAATCGTTCTCGTTGGATTCGGGTGACATAGAGAACATCTGCTGTGGGAAGCGTTTTCTCAAGTTTTGTGGTGGACTGTGGTTTAATTCCCAGTTCCTTGCATTCATTGACGACTTCTTTTGGCATCTGGAGTGATTTCGGTGAAACAAAGGTAAGATTGACACCAAAAAGAGCGAGTGCATAGGCAAGTGAATGAACTGTTCTTCCATATTTGAGATCACCAAGCAGGGCGATGTTGAGATTTTCGATTTGTTTTTTCTCTGTAAAAATGGTATAGAGATCTAGTAAGCATTGCGTTGGGTGTCTTCCAGCGCCGTCACCAGCATTGAGTACCGGTGCTTTTGAAAATTCAGCAGCAAGTCGAGCAGTTCCCTCCAAGGAATGTCGGATAACGATCAGATCGCTGTATGCATCAGCCATTCTGATGGTGTCGGCAAGACTTTCCCCTTTTTTTTGTGAGGTTGCAGAGGGATCGGCAAATCCGATCACCCGCCCTTGTAATCGATTCATCGCACTTTCAAAACTTAATCGCGTTCTGGTGCTTGGTTCAAAAAAGAGTGAGGAAAGCACGGTTCCATTGAGTAGTGAGGTTGTTTTTTCACCTGTTGCATAAGGAACCATTTTTTTTGCATAGCTTATGATGTGTTTGATTTCATTTTTGGAGAAATCCTTGATTGATATGATATCTTTACCTGTGAAATTCATGTAACTCAAAAGCCTGATATTGGTCTTTGTGTTTAATAATGTTTGTAGTCCTATAGCAAGGACAATCTTATTATATATAAAAATCAATAATAATTTATATTGCTTAGCATATCAAAATAGAAAATGGTTAGCGAAAAGATATAAATAGCTTAGAAACGGTAACACATAAGTGATAGAGCGAGTAATGCGATGTCGAGTAGGTTTCTGCCATGTCAACGAAAAAAAAGGATGATGAAGGGAAACTGAAGAAAGTGCGCATGATGCTTGATGATCCATATGAAGAAAAGCTCAAAAAGGATCAAGATAAGTATCTTTCTGCGCTGCAAAAGCGGTTAACTGAGTCATCGCTTCGTCCCCGTGATTATACATGGTATTCAAAATCAACCGATGTCAAGGATTTTTCACCACAAGTAGTTATCCATAAAGGAAAAACAAACTCAGTTGAAGAATCATCAAAAGAGAAAAAAGATGAAGAAAAAAAGAGTTTTCGGGTTGATATTCCTGATGAGGAATTGTTTGAAATTGAAAAGTCATCAGATACTATTCCCGAGTTTTTAGAGGTTATCCCTAAAAAGAATGATGTTTCTTCAGCAGTGAAATTCACAGAGATTTCCTCTGAAACAAAAGATCTAAGGCAATTACCGAAATGGGAACCAGTTGAAGATCAAGCTGAATCATCCGAACCAATTGAGAAAGAAGAGGTTCCTAATCAAGACGATAATGAATCAGTGGAAAAATTTGAGGTCGTTGAAAAAAAGGTGGGAAACGAACAACCTCTCAGCTTTGAGGAAGCTGAAGAATCACCTTCTGAGTTTTTTGAAAATGAGGTTGATGAAGAAGGGCAATCTACCGTTTGGGAACCGATTAATGCATCTAAAAAGACCATTTCGTTGAAGAAAAAGGCTGAAATATTCAAGGAATTTGCATCTCTTAAAACAATCAATCAAGAAACTGCGGTTCTATTATTTCAGCATGGTATTACATCCCTTGATGATCTTAAGCACTCCTCAGTTGATCATTTAAAAGCAATAGAGGGATTATCAGACCATGATGCAGATCGTATCAATGAGGAAGTACAGAGATTAAAAAATGTTGAATCTCTACGGCGTATAGAAAAGGAGCTATCTTCAGAAGAAAAAAAGGAAATAGCTGAAGAATCTGTTCAAACCGCATCTAATGAAGAAGTGGCCACATATGGTGATTACACTTTATATAAGAAGGAAATCTCCATTGGTGATGATAATACCCGGGTGGTTCATTTTTTTAGTAAGGAACCACCTAAAGATAGTGATCCTGCACCTCTTCCAAAGGGATATCAAATTAAGGTAAACCGGAAAACAGGCGTTCCATTTATTAAGAAAACATAAATCACTGGGCAGAATTTTTTTTCTGTTGTGAAGGCTTATAAAATAGAGTGTTATTAGTGTTAGAAAGATGTGAATAATTATGAGTTGGAATGGTCCTTTGGATAAAATTGGTGATTTTCGGTTTGAAATACCTGATAGCTATAAAGGTGAAAAGAACAATCTTAAGATGAAGACCACTGCAGTCATTTATGCTTCAGATGAAATGATTCGACAGATTAGAAGGGATAATGCAGCGGAACAGGCGGCCAATATGACCATGCTTCCAGGTATTGTAGGAAAGGCCATGGCCATGCCAGACATTCATTGGGGGTATGGCTTTCCCATTGGTGGGGTTGCAGCAACAAATGCAGAAGATGGAGTGATTTCTCCGGGTGGCATTGGATTTGATATCAATTGTGGTGTCCGACTGGTGAGAACTAATCTTCACATTGATGATTTGGACAAACAAAAGATCCATGCATTGATTGATAAGATGTTTGAGAATGTTCCTTCTGGGCTTGGCTCGAAAGCTAAGGTTCGCTTGAAAACAGGTGAGCTTGAACAAGTGCTGGAGCAGGGTGCAGGCTGGGGTGTTGAGCATGGATATGGTTGGGATGAAGATACCGAGTTTTTAGAGGAAAACGGTTGTTTGGATGCTGCTGATTCTGCGTTTGTTTCTCAAAGGGCTATGCAGCGTGGAGCTCCCCAGTTAGGATCACTTGGTGCAGGGAATCATTTTCTTGAAATCCAGCAGGTTGATGATATCTTTGATGAAAATGTAGCAAGAACATATGGGATTACGGAAAAAGGTCAGATCCTGATAATGATTCATACTGGTTCAAGAGGGTTTGGTCATCAAGTCTGCTCTGATCATTTGAAGGTGCTTGAACGAGCAGTGAAAAAATATGGATTATGGCTTCCAGACCGTCAGCTTGCCTGTGCTCCATTAAATTCTAAGGAAGGTGCTGAGTATTTTAAGGCTATGTGCTGTGCCGCAAATTTTGCGTGGTGTAACCGGCAGATGATTGTGCATTGGGTGCGGGAGTCCTTTGAACAGGTGCTGGGGAGCAGTCCCGAAGATCTCGGAATGCATATTGTCTATGATGTCTGTCATAATATCGGGAAATATGAGGAACATATGGTCGATGGAAAGAATAAAAATGTATTCGTTCACCGAAAGGGGGCAACCAGAGCCTTTGGGCCGAATCGATCTGAGATACCAGGAAAGTATCAGGAGGTGGGTCAACCGGTGTTGATCCCTGGTGATATGGGCACTGAGAGTTATATTTTACATGGATCAGATGAAGCTGAGGAGACCTTTGGGTCCACATGTCATGGTGCCGGTCGAGTGATGTCTCGAACCCAGGCTAGAAAACGATTCTTTGGAAAACAGATCGTTAAGGATCTTGGTAATCGTGGGATCTATGTGCATCCGGCCAGTTTCAAGGTAGCTGCTGAAGAAGCATCAGGCTCATATAAGAATATTCGATCAGTGGTTGATGTGGTGCATGGAGCAGGGATTTCAAAGAAAGTAGTGTGTTGTAAGCCATTAGGAGTGGTTAAGGGATGATTGATGCACCAATGATTTTAAATCCTAGAATTGATATTAGGGGTTACTATGGATGGTGATGCAGTCTTGAGTCATGATGAAGTAAAAATTATTGATTTTGAGGACATGGATCTTGAAGGAGCAACGGTGATTGCTGGGTTTCCCTCAATTGGTTTGGTCAGCACCATTGCTGCGAATTATTTGATTGATGCACTGAATCTGAAACAGATTGGTGCATTGGATTCTCAGGATTTTCCAGCGCTTTCAGTGGTGCATACAGGCGAACCGTTATCACCGGTGCGTATTTATGCAGGAATGCAGCCGGGTGGTGAGAAGATCGTGGTATTTGTCTCTGAGTTCAAACCAAAACCACATTTGATCAATGCGATTTCCCATGCCATTATGAAATGGGTGAATGAAAAGCATTGTAAAACCTTGATTTCTCCTGAAGGAATGGTAGTTGAAGGAAAGAACGAGTGTGAGGGTTCTGCCGCTGAGGCCTATGCTATTGGATCGACTAATGATATTCGGTCAACGCTTGCCATGAAAAATATTGCTCAGTTCAAAAATGGTATTATTGCTGGAGTTTCTGGGGTGCTTCTGAATAAAGGTAAGCAGAAAAAGTTTGATGTGATCAGTATTTTAACTGAGGCTCATCCCAAATATCCTGATGCCCGAGCAGCTGCAGCTGCAATCAATGTGATCGGGTCCATTATGGATATTGAGATTAATGTAGCACCGTTGTATGAGGAATCTGAACGCATTGAAAAACAGCTGCAGAAGTTTCATAAGCAGGCGAAACCAATGGTTTCATCAACTCGTGCACCTCAACCGAATATGTATGGATAAAAAAGAAAAGAAGTATTTCTTTTCTTCTTATTTTATTAGTTTAGCAAGTGTTAAGAAATAATTGTTGTATTTGTTTTTTTCATGTCTGAAGAAATTCCCAAGAGTCATCCTCGCTATCAGTCACTTATGACTAGAGCTAAACTGGCTGATGCAATGAAGAAGGGATTAGTTCATGAAACCGGGTTGATCGCTCATGGTCGGGGTGAGGCATTTGATTATTTAATTGGTGAACAAACGATTCCTGTTGCTCAGGAAGCTGAAAAGGTGAGTGCTGCTTCCTTGATTCTGGCTGAAAAACCGGTGATTTCAGTTAATGGAAATGTGGTTGCACTTGTTGCTCGTGAATGTATCGATTTAGCAAGAAGTATTCCTGCATTGATCGAAGTAAATCTATTTCATCGAACTGAAAAAAGAATGAACGAGCTTATTGATGAGCTAAACCGTTATGATGATCTTAAGATTCTTGGTGCAATGGCGACTGCTCGTATTCCTGGTCTTGACCACGATCGAGGAATGTGCGAAAAAGAGGGTATTTTTAATTCTGATGTGATACTGGTTCCCTTGGAAGATGGTGATCGCTGTCAAGCACTGAAAAAAATGGGAAAAACAGTGATCACTATTGATCTTAATCCGTTATCTCGGACCGCGAAAACTGCTGATATCACTATCGTTGATAATGTTACTCGAGCGCTACCGAATTTGATTTCCTGGGTTCATCAGTTGAAAAATGAAGACAAATTTGTGCTGAAGCAGCTTGTTGATCAGTGGGATAATCAACAAAATCTCAATGAAGTGTTACGAGTTATTTCAAAAAAACTAAAGTAGATGTATAGATTACGGGTGCTCATATGGAAGTATTAAGAAGTCATTATTCAAAAGAGGTTTCTGAAGAGGATTTTGGTCAGAACATTTCAGTTGCTGGTTGGGTTGAGGATATCCGTAATCTTGGATCCATCGCCTTTATCATCATTCGGGATAAAAAGGGTACATTGCAAGTGACTGCATTGAAAAAGGAACATCCTGAGATTTTTGATCAATTGGTCACTATTTCTCGGGAATCCGTTGTTTCGGTATACGGTCTTTGTCAAGAAAGTAAAAAAGCAAGAAATGGTTACGAAATCATCCCATCTGAGGTGAAGATGCTATCAACGGCAAAAACACCATTGCCGCTTGGAGTGGTGGATAAGGTTGATGCTGATCTTGACACACGGCTCGATAATCGGTTTATTGATCTGAGAAAACCGAAGGTTCAAGCTGTTTTTCATCTTCGAGCAGCGGTCATCGGGGTGGTGCATTCCTGTCTTCGCTCTCATCATTTTGAGGAGGTGCATACACCCAATATCATTTCTAGTTCCTCTGAGGGAGGGACTGATGTGTTTCCGGTTTCCTATTTTGAGAAAAAGGCATTTTTAGCTCAATCTCCCCAATTATACAAACAGATGCTGATGGCAACAGGTCTGGATAGGGTCTATGAAATCGCCTGGTATTTTCGAGCTGAACAACATAATACGACCCGTCATTTGAATGAGTCAACTGCAGTTGATGTGGAAATGGCCTTTATTGATTCCGAAGAGGATGTTATGAAAATCCTTGAAACATTGGTCTATGAGATGTGGAAGACGGCAGGTGAACAAGACCAAGCGCTCTCTATGCTTGACAAAACGATTGAAATCCCCTCATTGCCTTTTCCACGAGTAACCTATGATGATGTAATTGCTCTTCTTGAAAATAATGATTGCCAGCTTGAATGGGGTGAGGATCTTGGTACTGAGGAAGAAAAACTCCTCGGTAAGATCATGGAAGAAAAAGGCCATGAATTTTATTTTATTACTCGTTATCCTTTGGAAGCTAAACCATTTTATACTATGCCAGAGGGCGATAAATATTCCCGTGGGTTTGATTTGGAATGTAAAGGTGTTGAACTGGCATCGGGTAGTCAACGTATTCATGATGTTTCATTGTTGAAGGACCGGATTTCTGCTCTTGGATTAAAGGTTGATGATTTCTCATCATATTTAACCGGTTTTGAATATGGTATGCCCCCTCATGGTGGTTTTGGTTTTGGTATTGAGCGATTTATGATGGAATTGTTGGATATTAAAAATATTCGGGAATGTATTCTCTTTCCTCGTGATCGTACACGTCTCACACCTTAACAAATGTTAAGGATCATGTGTTCTAATGGCGGTAACAGAAGGTGAGAAAGTATTTTAATGATAAACACCGTGTTATAGTATAGAGCACATCATATGGAATGATTTGGTCAGTGATAAAAGAGGTTTTCTGTATGGATTCAAATCTGGACAGCAAGTTATGGCAACGTGCAACTCAGTTATTTGGCCGGCCTAAGGATCAATGGACCACAGTTGATGAGATGATCTATGGATTAGCTGATTACTTTCATAATCCCGTTGAAGCCATGGATACTATGCGGTTCAAAGCGATTAAGGAATCATTAAGACACCATTATGAGAACAGTCGGTTTTATCATCAACTATGCAAGGAATACAAGTTTTCACCAAATGACGTTCGTGGTGAAGATGATGTAAAGAAGATTCCTATGCTTCCTGATACTTTTTTTAAGGAATATCCTAAGGAAAGCCCAAAGGAGGTGTATCATTGGTTGAAAAAGATTTCAACTGTTGATATCGGATCCTATGATTATAGAGGTAAGGATTTACAAGGGTTTTTACGATGGGCTGAAAAACGTCTTGATGGACTGGTGAATCATTCATCGGGGACAACTGGTCAATATAGTTTCATGTTTCGAGATAAGATTACTTTTCAACGATTCTATTATGCCGCGGTGAAAACGTTATTAACGATTCCACCAACCCTTGATGACACTCCACATTATGTCTATCCCGGATCTCCCAATACCTTTCTTACCATTGGGAAATGGCTTGGTGAAGGAGCAAAGGTGTTTCCCCCTGAGCAGCGGCATTTTCTCACAAATCGTGAGCTTAGTATGACCATTGCTCGGTTGATGTCCACGGGGTATGCTAAGAATTTTAAAGAAAAACTCATGCTTCGAGGGCTAAAGAAGGCCATGATGAAAGGTGAAATGAAATTATTACATCTGTTGCAGGAATTAGATAAAAAGAATGAGCAAACCATTGTGATTTCTCCTCCGTTCCAATTGTATAGTTTAATGATTAAGATGAAGGATCAGGGAATCAGTCTTGATTTGGGAGCACAAGATAGCGTGGTCTTTACCGGTGGTGGGTGGAAGATCTTTGAGAATCGAAAGGTACCACTTTCTGAGTTTGCTGCGCTGGTTGAGGAAACGCTTGGTATTCCATCAAGTTCCTATGTGGATGTGTATGGGATGAGTGAGATGAATGGTCTGGGTATTTCTTGTGCTGGTGGTTATAAACATATTCATCCTTGGATCCAACCGTTTGTCTTGGATGATAATGAGGGTTTTCTTGGTTTTGGAGAATGGGGTCGTTTTGCATTTCTTGATCCCATCGCCCATAGTTACCCAGGATACATTATCACTGGTGATCGAGTGAAATTGTTGAAACGCTGTCCGATTTGTGACAAGCCTGGCCTGGTACTTGATTCGGATATCAGCCGGATGCAGGGAGCAGAGGGAAAGGGTTGTGCGAATTTGATGCGGGGATTGATGGCTGAAGAATTTCAGAAGATTGAAAAGGAAAAACTGGGAAGTTAGGTTATGGGTGTGCTTAAGGATTGGAAGGATAAAGGGTATTTCTTTGATTTAAATTGGGTGAAAACTTTTGGAAGAACCATTCCTACCTTATTGCTACTTGGTTTGCGTCATCCCTTGTTGGTTCTCAATGCCAATAAAGGTTGTAAGGAGGGTCCGTTAAATCTTCGACCTAAAAAGCTTCCCTATGAAATCCCTTCGTTTTCCTCGGATATGAAGCATGCAGTGACTAATGAACGTTTTCTTCGTCCTACGTTTTTATGTAATCCCCTTGAACCAGATATTATCGCTATGGCTCATCAGCTTGGCGCATTCAAAGTATCGGATTGGGAGTTTGCTGAACAGGTGTATTTGTTTGTGAATACTAAGGTTCGGATTGATTTTTCTCCACCGAAAAGAGCAGTTGATTGTTTGAGATGGGGTCATGGCACCTGTATTGATAAACTGAATTTATTTAACGCGTTATGTCGAGTAGCTGGTATTAAAACTCGGTATCGGTTGTATAGTTTTCAGGGGGTGGAGCAGTTGTATAACATTTATGTTGCTGCGGATCCTTTGGTGAAAAAATGGGTTGATGCGTTGAATTTTTTTGTGTTACATGGAAGTGCTGAAGCCTTTGTTGATGGGAAGTGGTGTATTGCTGATGTCTCTGCTGATTTCTATCATGCACCTCCACAGGGTATTCCCATCCCTCATTTTGGTGAGGATCCTGCGGATCTGTGGATCAAACCGGCACATGGAGTGTGGAAACCTGAAGGGCTTCCTAGGGGGTTTCAGTTTTTCATGACTCTTCCCTTTTTGATGTTTCGGGGAACAGGTAGGGCTATCAATAAGAACATTCAGTCCAATTATGAGGAGGGCAGAAAAATGATGGAATCGATGGATTTTGAGGAATATGATAAAAAGGTAAGAAAGACCTATAAACCACATTGGCATGATTCCGCACGAAAGGCAAGTCGAGTGCTGGATAAATTATAACCGCTATTCAATTACTTTTCTGCTTTGATCAGTGGCTCATCACATCAGGTTGAGGTACCGTTTAGACTCATCCCCCTTCTGATTTTAACCTGTTTGTAAATTGCATTGTTTTTTGGGAGGGTAAGTATATTTTGATAGATGCGATCTCTGTGTTGATCTAAATCATAGAAATAAAATTTTGAGAAAGTTACCAATTTTTCGATTTAATCGATAAGTGTTATGGTAAAATCTTCATGGATGGCACATTTCATTGTTTATCCACACGATTTTCTGAAATAAATTGTTATTCTAATAGTGTTACTGTTTAACACAATACATTCATGGGGAAAAATGTTTTAAAATCACGTATGTTAATGGGCTTCAATTGTTTCGATGCACTTAAAGTATCATGGTGTAACGATTGAAGGTGGATTAATTAAAATGAAAAGAATCGGGGTGTTAACTGGTGGGGGCGATTGCCCTGGGTTAAATGCGGTCATTCGAGCAGTAGTGCGTGCGAGTATTCAGTATGAATGGGATATTGTTGGTATTAGAAATGGATGGAAGGGACTCATTGATGGAGAAATAGAGTTACTCACAGATTATGCAGTCTCTGGAATTCTTCCCAAGGGTGGAACCATTCTTGGTTCCTCTCGAACCAATCCGTACAAGAATGCTGAGGATGTACAGAAGGTTAAGGATAACTTAAAGAGATTTGGGCTTGAAGCCATCGTTGCCATCGGTGGTGATGACACTCTTGGCGTTGCCCTTAAATTGTTTGAGGAGGGAATTCCTGTTGTGGGGGTGCCAAAGACCATCGACAATGATCTTTCGGGAACAGATTATACGTTTGGGTTTGATACTGCAATTTCTATTGTTACCAGTGCCATTGATCGATTACATACTACTGCTGAATCACATCATCGTGTCATTGTGGTAGAGGTGATGGGTCGGCATGCGGGTTGGATCGCCACCGTGTCGGGTATTGCAGGTGGCGCTGATGAGATTTTGATTCCAGAGGTTCCTTTCGATATTGAACAGGTCAGTAAACATCTGCAGGCTCGCTATGACAAAGGAAAGAAATTTAGTATCGTGGTTGTCGCTGAAGGAGCAAAACCCAAGGAAGGAGGTATGGTGGTCACTCAGTCCGATGAAAAAGATGAATTTGGTAATGTTCGTCTTGGTGGTATTGGACATTCACTGGCTCGTGAGATTAAGGATCGTCTAAATGTTGATACGCGTGTTACTATTCTTGGTCATGTGCAGCGGGGTGGAACACCAACGGCTCATGATCGAGTACTCGCCACTCGCTTCGGGGTAAAGGCAGTAGAACTAATCCGGGATGAAAAATATGGTATGATGGCTGCTCTTCAGGGTGATGACATCGTTCCAGTGACACTTAGGGAAGCAGTCGCTGAGTCAAAAACGGTAAAGATGGAGTTATATGATATTGCTTCTATCTTTTTTGGTAGATAATGAAGATTAGGCAATAGGATTGATATGGAAAGTTTTAATTGAGATTAGGATATTATACTTACAACAAAAGGTGGACGAGGTATTGTCCTATTTGTATGATTAGGTGATCAGGGATATGTCGTTAAAAAAAGAGTTATTATCAGAAATGACGTTACAACAGTTGAAATCACTTGCTGAAAAGAAGGGTGTCTCGTTTTCTTTAAATGAAACACAGCAGAAGTATTACGCTGATTGGGATGAACGAGAGCAGATGATTGATTTAATTAATGATAATAAGGATATTTCTCTGAAGGAAATCGAGGAACATATTAAATCCTTAAAAAAATAAAAAAGTGACCTCATTTTCCTCTCGAAATTTTTTTAAGATAAATCATTAATTTGATTGATGTTTCAATATGATTTGTTTTTTTTGATTTTATCTATGATTTGAAACATTTACTTGTTGGCAGTAATCATTTACTGGGCATTTGCTACAATATGGTGAAACAGGTGTGCACATGTTTTGGCCAAAAATGACGAAGAGATGATTGAATTCTTTCCAGTATTTTTGTGGAAGGAGTCTTTTAAGAGCTTTTTCTGTTTCTTCAGGTGTTTTTGTATTGATCCATCCTAAGCGGTTTGGTATGCGATGACAGTGAGTATCAATTGGAAGATAGTTTGAGTTCTGGTGACCATAGACCATGACAATGTTTGCTGTTTTTCGTCCGACTCCTTTTATTGAGAGTAATTCTTTGAAATTCATGGGAACATTCCCATGATAGTTGTCAATAAGTGTTTGTGAAATATTTCGTATTCGTTTTGCTTTGACATGATAAAAGCCGACTGGGTAGATGAGATTTTCAATGGTTTTTTCAGAGAGTGTAAGTATTTTTTGTGGGGTGTCGTGTGTTTTAAGTAGGCGAATTGATGCCTTTTCAGTGACTTCATCTTTTGTTCGAAGACTAAGAATACAGGAAATAAGCACGGTAAAGGGTGTTTTTCTTATAATTTTCCATTTGTTTCTAGAGATAAGTGGATAATCATGTTTTTTTGTGTATGTTTGTATTTTTTTGATGATGGTGTCGATGTCCAGAGAATCCTGATTGTACATGTAAATCTTGTTAATTCGATGGGTGTTTTTAATAATATTCATCCTGGTGGTTTTTCAAAATCAATCTAAATTGTATATTTAACTAAAAGAAATATTTTTATATAATAATAAATATATTTATTAGTGGTATGTGAATCCTTTGATAAAGGGTATTTGATACTTGTTTATCAAATAAGGTTCAGAGGTATCGAAGATATTTAATATCGATCGATCATACCTTCACATACCGATTATTTTTAAAAAAAACGCGCTTAAAAAATAAATTCTATTTATTCAACCATGTGTTAAATTATGGATTGAAACATGAAACCATGATGGTTTCTACCGAAAAAAGAGATGATGACCTGGCGTTGATAAATTAACTGATATTGAGTAGTCAATGACTTGGGAGCATGTTGAATTAGTGTTCAATGATTTTTATAATGCTGATGAAAGTAGACCTTTTTTTATCTATATCGGACATGGTCTTTTGATTTGTAAAAGAATTGTTGGAAAACATAGAGAAAATATGTAGATGAAAAGTGAAGGGGTTGAAAAGCAAACCATCATCTATTTGACGGCTCCATTTATGAAAAAGAAAGTAACAAATCGGATGATTACATCGTATAAAGCAACACATTTTTAAAAAGGTATGTATTACATAATAGCATTATTATTTAAAATATGAAGGGAGAACCATGAAGAAAATCATGATGGTCGATGATGAAGAAGACCAGGTGTTTGGGATAAAAACTGCTTTGGAGGAAACCTACAAAAATGAGTACGAGGTCATTCCTGCTGAAAGTGGGCAAAAATGTTTTGATCTCTTAGAGACCAAGGAAAAACCAGACCTTATCTTATTGGATATCATGATGCCAGAGATGAGTGGATGGGAGGTCTATGACAAAATAAGAGATAATCCGAATTGGCAGGATATTCCTATCGTGTTTCTAACCGCTAGAACTGATAGGATCGCGGAGAACGCTGGCGAGTTTTTGGGCGATGATTATATTGAAAAACCTGTTGATATCAAAGAACTCCGAGAAAGAATCGAACGGTTATTAAATAATAATTGAATTCAATTGAATAGACCGTTGGTAGAAATGCATGTACGTATGTACCTGCGAATAAAGTTATTAAAGGGTTTCAGAGATGTGAGAGATTACAAATAAATGTGAGGAGAGATCGGATGGAGGATGCAATAGAGGAAAAGATCAATACGGTCGTGGTATTTGGTCTGATTGTGTTTATTGTATTGTTCTGGTTATTCATCATACCAGCATAATGATTCAGACCAAGAGCGGACCCCATGATCTCATATGCGATTTTTTTATGTTAGGATAGGCTGAGACGGGAAAAGGTTATAAGGAAAGCCATAGTGTCCACCGGTATTCCATGAAATTTCAATCCTATACTCTTGACCATTATCAGGAACAAGCGATACGGATGTTGCAACAAAGACACACGGTGATTGTGAGTGCTGCCACTGGAACTGGTAAAACGTTAATTGCTGAGTACCTTATCGATGATTGTATAAAACGAGAGGGGAAAAGAGTTATTTATACTGCGCCTATCAAAGCATTATCGAATCAAAAGTTTCGAGATTTTACTCAGCGTTATGGAAAGGATCATATCGGTATGTTAACTGGTGATGTGGTTATTAATCCTCAGGGTACCATTTTAATCATGACCACTGAGATCTATCGGAATATGTTACTGAGTCAAGACCCAATAATTGAAGATATTTCCTATGTGATTTTTGATGAAATTCATTTCATGAATGATCCTGAACGCGGAACCGTTTGGGAGGAGGCAATTCTGTTTAGTAAAGAATCCACCCCATTCCTTTGTCTTTCGGCTA
>CAZQMI010000014.1:0-30144 GCA_964594475.1 uncultured Thermoplasmatales archaeon | reverse complement strand
GCGTTTGATTTCCAGGAAGAACCATAGAGTGGAATAGTTGAGTAGTACTCATTAACATCACACCATCTTGTATGTTTACTCCTGCAACATAAGTCCAATCCAAACTAAAGTTGATAGGTGATGTTCTCTCATAGAACAAAGTGTTTTCTGTGCCAAAAGGTATAGGAGTCTTTTTGTACTCTGCTGATCTGGTTATGGGTATCTCATCTGGTACGTAAGGTAAGTATACAGTAAACGGACCTCGATCTCCACCATTTGCACCGATAGGTTCTATGAGCATTATGTAAGCGTTGCTGGTCAACCCATAAAAGTTAGAACCTACTGCATTGTTTATCTTAGGAGGATTAGGTCTAGATGCCATTAGTCAGTACTCCACGCTAAGTTTTCAGCCATACGTTCAAGATCATCGTCTTCATGAGCTTGTGCATAAGAAATAAGTGTTTTGTGTATACTGCCCAAAGCGGAAACAACATCACTAATGGTAGCTGTTTCTTCACCGGCACGTATAGGTTCATCTTGTTCTTGAGTTCTGGCTTCTGTTTCTAAAAGTTCGAGCTTGATGGACTCTCTGATTCTATTTACGTTTTCCATCATTGGCTCTATCTCTACAGGACCCATACGTTTATGTCTTTCAGCCAGGTTAGCTACCTTTTTGTAGTCCCTCATGCTTGAAGCTAAAGAAGACATAACGGAGGAGAACATACCTATTTGAGCAGTAGCATGACCAAGATTAACCGACTTCATTTGTTCTTGTAGTGACTCAGATAGTTCTCTTATTGAACCAAAGATCAAAGGTGCTCTTCTTGACAGCTTGTCCATAGGAGAACCTATACCAAAGAACCCGAGAAAGGACCCCAGCAAACCTCCTGTTATAAGAGAAGCCACGCCGCTTGCTGTCATCATCGAGAGCATAGCTTCGGTAAACCCTCGAATAAAGTTAACCATCATCCATATTTGTTCGTTAGCTCTTTCCAGATTAAGATTAGAAAAATCAAAGGAAGCCACCAAAGAACCCATTATACCCGAGATGCCTTCTCCCCCAGCCCCAAAACCAAACAACCGAGCCAAACCCATGGCAGCCATAAAGGCAAGAACACCCGGAGCAGCCAGCCCCATACCCAAACCTAACGCTGCAAACCCCGAACCAAGCGCAGCTAACCCAGCGCCAACGCCAGCAAGACCACTGAAACCAATCTCAACAAGACCCTTAACCGCTCGGAAGGCTACGTTCACCATGTTGGCCAAGCCCTCAAAAATACCCAATATGGTCCCCTGAACAAAACTGCCTACAGCCTTAAAGACGTCCAACAATAACAACAATCCGGTTCCCAGACTATGCCCCCAAATCGCATCCCAAACCATATTGATTATATTATACAGTCCGTATAATGGAAACACGAAGGACATTACAGCCTTACCAAGACTTCCAAGAGTATCGTTTAACCAAGTAAACACATTGTACAATCCATAGACTGGAACCATAATAGACAACATAACTTTACCAAGACTTCCTACGTTATCAACCAGCCAAGAGATACCTGATGCTAATAGCTTCACAGCTGCAACTATACCAAAAATGATTCCAGCAATGAGAGAGATCACTGCCCCAATTCCACTGGCATACCAAGCTATACCCAGTGCTACTACAGCAGCAGTAACAAACCCAAGAGTGGTTCCAAGATATTCAAAAGCTGCCGCAACTCCGAGTACAGCTGCGGCAATCCAAATTATAGGGTTGGCATACCATGCAGTAGAGTTGGCTATCACTGCTATTGTGTTCTGGTATAGGGAAGTGTTTTGCATCCACTGTGCGGCAGCACTTGCTTTCCTGGCTATTGTGTCCTTCCAAGTAGAAGCTGTACTAGCAATAGTAGCTTTTATATTAGTATATTTCAACGCAATAGTTTTGCCTAATTCAGTCTGCTTTAATCGGTCAACAACTATACCTTCCCACTCTACTAAAGTATTCTTGATTGTCTTAGCTGTCTCAAGTGCTCTAGCCCGGATACCCGCATAAGCCATCTTTATCTTACCGAGCATAGAAGCCTGTTTGTATTGGTCAGCAGTGATACTCTTATAGGTTGCTATATTCTGTAAACTGATCGCTGATGTCATTTGACCTATAACAGCAGTTGCTTTAGTCCCTAAACTGTATGTGGTCCAAAAGTAAGCACCTATGTTGTAAGCCATCAATCCGGCTATAGCTAAGCCTAACGTGCCTATGGCTAAAGAGAGAGCGGTCACAACTGTCGTAACTAATATACCGACAACTGGAATACTCTCCAAGTAATTAATCATTCTCTGAATTGTCGCTGCCACACGAGTAACTGCCAAACTTAAACTGGCAAATACGCTAAAGACCACAGTGAGCACCGACACAAAAGGACGACCCAACAATCCAAGCAATGCGGTGAATCCACTCCAAAACCGCTGGAAAGCGTTGCTAAACGACATACGTGCTCTACTAAATGCTTCATTGAGAGGTTCAGTTGAAGCCTGTGCTTGCTGTAGCATTCTCTGTTGAGTCTGCATTTGTTCAAGCATTGCATCATCCATACGATAAATGCTGGTCAGGGTTCTTTCACTCAGTCCATACATCTCCGCATAGAAACCACGCATGCTATTAAACTGTTCTTCTGTAGGTGCTATATCCTTTAGAGACTCATTCACCATACCCAACATTTGGGAGGTATCCTTGGCATCCAGCATTTCACTAACAGCGTCAAAACCACCGGCTGTTGCAGCCATGAGACCCTTCAGTCTTTGCGCTTCCATATTAGTAAGATCAAACATATCAGACATCTTACCAATCAGCTCAGTTACATCTCCCCCTGTCTGCTTCATAGCAGCACCTGCCGCCAGTATACCAGGTATCGCTTCCTTCGGAAACTCACTAAACCGTAACAACAGTTCATCCATCTGCTGTGTCAACCCAGCAGCTTCTTGAGTTGTCAACGCTGTATTCATACCAGCTGATTTAATAGCTGAGGACACCCCTTCAAACCCTTCTACGCCCACCGCCAATACCTTACCATACGTGAATGCAAGATTTCCTGCCTCTTGTGACGATAAATTCAAAGCCACAGTTGTAGTATTCAAGGAATCAGTAAAATCTTCTGTAGCATCAATACCGGCTAATTGCTGGGAGTATAGTATAGAATAGTTGTCAGCAAGTTCCGAAATAGTTCTACCAGTATAAGCGGCATCTATAGCCAGCTCTCCAAGCAGAGTATCTTGTTCCTGCCAAGTTAGATTTGTATCTCGTAATGCTTCTCTCAACTCTGTTTGTAATGTTACAGCATTACTGGTTACTGCATAGAGAGCTATCAATGCGGCTGTAGCTGCTGCGGCTCCCCCGGCAACCATGTATAAGTTTTGGCTTAAAAATCCTGAAGCCTCTCCCGCTTTTTCCGCAACTTGAGTTGCCAGTTCTCTTTGTTCTGTTCCCTCCTCATAAGTTTTAGCCAGTGCCTCGTTAGCTCTGCGTGTTGCATCTGCCCGAGAGACACCTTCCTTCGCCAGAGATAGAAACCGTGTGTAATTACTGGATACCGTACGTACTGTATTGCTCAGGCTGCTTGCAGCAAAGTCTGCTTCCTTCCATGTAGAGAGTACAGCTTGACCACTCGTAGTAGCCAAAGTATCCATAGTCCTTGCCATCTCTTCATTAGATCTGGCCACTTCTGTCCTGAAGCCATCGTATTTATCTGTAGCCAGACCCGTCGTATCAAGCACTTTATCAAGCTCTTCTCTCCAATCCTTAACTCGGCTTATATCGAAAGCATTCTTGGTGCTCTGTCCAAAGTCATCCATTAGATCTTCTGAATTACTTATAGACGGGCTGAAACTATTGTCAAACGTATCAGCCATGTTGTGTATGCTGTTTTGAGTTAAACCGATGTCCTTGTTGAGAGCTTCAAAATTATGCACTCTTTGAGTTGTACCACTCTCCATTTTGTCAAGTGTCACACCCATACTTTGGTTGACACTTCTAAGACTTTCAGAAAAGTTGTTTAAGGCATCAAAGAGAGCCATGTTCTCTCCAATAAAAAAGGGCAAGACGCACCTTTATCTGGATTTTCGTCTTGCCCTGTTAGCAGCTTGCTTGCTCTTAGCCTTCTGCTTATCAGCTTCTTTCTTCTCTTTCTCCTTCGTTTCCATCAGCCACTTATGCCAGAAGATTCTTTCAGGGGTTCTCGCCACTTTGTGTAAGTGGTAAGAATCAAACTGTCCATGATAAACTAATTCTGCGATTTGGCGGTAAGCTCCATCTATATCGAACTCACCGCTTTGGACGAAAAAATTCGGCCGTCATCTTAAAGGTCACTTCGTATACCTCGCCACAACTGGCGTTAGGACACTGGACCTTTATCAAAGGAGAAAGACCAGGCTGTTTGGTCTCTATAGAGCTACGAAACGTATAAGGATCCTGTCCGTCAAGAGAACTAAGATAATCAATAGCCTCTTGCATATTGGACGGTTTTCCATTTTCTGGATCGTTCACATAGACAATGTGTTTAGCAAGACGAAACTTATATCCTGGGTCTCCAGGATCTGTGCCATTGAGCTTCTGTTGTCTGGCATAGTTATTGACAGACATCTCATCGTCTACTGTCAAGAACCGTATACCTACTTTATCCTTACTTGTCGGTAGATCAATTACCACAGGCTCTTTGAAGTCTTCCGGCAAATAATTGATGGGAAGACCATCAGGAAGAGTAAACTTGTGATTTTCTCTCGTACTACATGTAGGGCAAGTAGATCCAAAGCTATACTCAGTACCAAAACTCATGGACCTTGCAGCCAGAACAATAAATAGCTGATCACCAGAAAGGATTTTCCCAACAGGAAGTCCTTCCGGAAGATCAGCTATTATTGGTAAAATCTGACTCATCTTAGTCAATCCATCTCCGCTACCTGCAAGAATCTGCTCAGCATCAAAGTTAAAAGCATGAACTTTGATATTACCACCAGGAAGAAGACCTTCGTAGCGATATCCACCGGACGGCAGTTTATAGTCCTGGGAAATTCTTGGACCCTGCCTGTTTGACTTGATAGGCATTTGTCAAACCTCCACCAAAATAAAGTTAAAGATTAACCACTTGCTACACTACCACTCGGGTATATAGCATCGTTGAGCACAAAATCAATGCTCAGATTGATGGTGATTTCAACTTGATCTCCATCGTTATCTGAAGCATAGTCTGTTTCCGTATACGATGCTGGGAAGCAGCCAAGACAGTGCCACTTTTGCGTATACTGATTGTCTCTACTGAGCTTCTGAGCTGGATCTTCAGGATTACCTGGAGGCAACTTGTAGAGAATACCGGTAGCTTTATAATTGGCAGCAAAGCCAATACCACCTGTCCGATAGTTACCTACTTTGGCTCTCCATCTTTGCCAAATAGTAGAGATTCTTTGATCCACAAACTCTCGATAAACGAGACTCACGGGATCGATACCGGAGAAGGCACCAGCATATTTTACTACGTTATTCTGGTGTCTAATCTCCTTTGTCTCATTTCCTTCCTCTGGGAACGGAAAAGTCAAAAGCGCCAGAGACAGAATATCAGGACTTTCGCCGCCCAATCCGAGACCTGTTACGTTCAGATCGAACACGAAGTTCTGTTGCCTCTGAGGCTCAAAATTAACCGAACCAGCAGGAACAAACATTGAGGCATTTTGAACGATAGGCATAATATATACCTCCTAATTAGAATGCTGACGGTTCAATGAAAGTTGCTCCACTTGGGAACAACGCAAAATCAAGGATCAACTTTTCCGCTGACTTCACAGGGACAAGATAGATCTTGGCGTTCATTTCGTTGTTGTTTCTTCTGTAAGGAGGATTAGTCGTCGAATTACAGATAACCTGAAACTCCTCCAGACCTCTCAATGAGGCAATAGACGACAGATACGGATTGACGAGACTAACAAATCTGTCCCATAGAATTTCGTCGTCCTGCTCAAACACCAAGAATCTTGAAGAAACAGAGATAGACTTCTCAGCGGTAAACAACATACGACGTACATTGACTCTATCCAGAGCAGACGGTGTTCTTTGGAGGGTTCTCTGCCCCCAAATATTGATACCGTCTCTCACAAAGTCAACAATCGGGTTGACAGCATTGCCGTTGCCTGGACCGTACATGAAGTCTCTTTCACCTTGTGTCGGACTGTATTCAATCTGCAATGGTTCAAACAGATGACCTCTCTGCAGACCGGCTGGCGCAAACCATGGATAAGTAACAGAGTCCGTGTGCGCAATAACCTGAGCTGAGAAGCCAGACGGCGGAAGCCATACTCTCTGAGCGTTATACTGGTCATAAACCTGCAACCACGGCCAGTAAAGAGCAGCCTTGTTGCTCGCAAACGCAGCATGGGTATAACCCGTACCATTGTGCCAGTCAACAACTTCTTGAGCTGTAAGACCCAACGGTGAGTCAATAAGACCCAAGCAGTCGTTTCTTGATTCGCACATAGAAATAATTGCATTGACTACTGCTCCAGAAGTAACACCTGGAACTGCAACCAAATTGATATCGTGTGTTTCGGGGTTAGCAAAGGTCTGCAAACCAGTCGCAACGCCTCCCGAATACGTACCGATGTAATCAGCATCAGTAATACCAGTAAGACCATTGTCACCGCCTGATAGTCCGAAGGAACCATCCTTTGGCTGACCAAAGTCTCCCACCTGGTACTCTACATTAATAAACCGGGACTGTTCGTTGACCACTGTTTCCCAGAACTGGTCACTTGTTTCATCAGTGGAAAGACCGTCAAACAACTCGGATTCTTGTCCGTAAGTAATAACGACCTTCTTACCGGAACCCGTAGCATCTGAAATCTCGAGTGAAACATCATTACCCCAGGCACCTGGACTTTTGGCAGTGACAACCAGAGTTACATCAGAATCACTCTGCTCATTAATGTCTACGCTCGCCGTAGCCAAAGAGCCAGAACCAACTCTTGTGTACCACAACTGAAGACCCTTACGAAGATACATAAGAGCTGCGTAAGCACCATACCCGAGAGAGGGACTTGGTGCACCGAAAGTTTCGATGAACTGGTTCTCATTTGTTATCAACGTAGCTTCGTTGGCCGGTCCTTTTGAAGCAAGACCAACTATACCGAGAGACGTTGTAGATATAGCCGCAATATACTGGCTAAAATCGAACTCTCGAATATACACTCCTGGACTTATAAAAGACATCATTTCCTCCTTCACGCCACAGTCAAATAACCATCGACTACAGCACTATATTAGTTGACAATACCCATAGCCAGAGCATCATCTATTGGGACTCCTCTTTTGACTCTGTCTTCTCTTACTTCCAATTTCAAGATCTTCTTACTGGCTTTATTGTAACAATCCTTAGTGAGTTCTTCAGACTCTACATCCAAAAACTTCTTGCCACCCAACATAATGGAATGCGTAGTCTTACTCGGGATGTCCATAAGCTCAATAAGTATACCTTGATTTCTCTTGTTATGTATCCTAACAGTAGCCATAAGAGATTTACTTCACCTTACCTTCTGTACGTAACCACCTCTCACCAATCCTTCTACGGATGGTGAGATTCTTTCTTCAACCAACTCTTCAGTAAGCTCCCTGGGAGCCAACTGCCTACTAAACTCTTCTCCCTTCTCATTGAGAAGATTGATAGACAACACCTGACGAGTTTTATTTTTTAACTTCACTGTGGAATTCGCTTGTTTGGCCATTTATTTTTCCCTATGGAACAAATTCATGAGTTATTTCTTCAAGAAACGTTGGATCTGACGGAGGACAGACTCCGGTTCCAACGTCCTTGCCACCATACGAATAAAGTTCGTTGACGAACTTGTGAACAGCAGGAGCTTCGGTAGGATCGAAAAATAACCAGGCTTCAACTTGCAAACTGAGTGTGTGCCTGATTTCTCTTTCATCCATTTCTCCACCTTCCAACTTGGAGTTATTGTCCATGTTGTTTAAGTGGATAGCGGCCATCTTAAATCCCCAAGGTTCACGGTGTTTTACCATCATATATGATTGCGCAGAAGCAAAAGCAAACATAAATCTCTGAAACAATTCTGCGTCACTCTGCACATACTTGGACCAGATCTCTACAGTATACGGTAAAAGAAACGGTTGAGGAAACACAGCTGTTTGTGTATACTTCTTTGAAGAATCTGTGAACCTCATGTTGCGCATTCTCGATCTGCTCCAGTACTTAAGATTCAGAGAAGGATCCCCTCTCTGAATAGAGATAAATGGCAATGGAACCATATCTAAGGTTGCGTCTTTACCGAGCTTGCCTTGTTTCACCAAGACATCACGCATAGTTGAAAACGCCCTCTGCGGAGAAGACATGACGTGCGGCACAACTTCGCCGTTAAGTATAGCACGGTTGTTCACCCAATTGGAGATTCCTTGATCATAAACTCTGAAAAAGGTGTAAGGATTTATGGGCATGGTAACAACCTTAGATAAAAGGTTAATGGTTTAACCCACCACTAACCACAAAAGCTAAAGAGACAGCTTGCTTTCACTTACTTTGCCTGGAGGCAGAAGTACGGTACCGAAACTTCCTGTCCGTCTTCTGTCTTAACCAGAGCATACCCAGCATTACCTTCACCCGCATAAGTACCCGGAGTTCCAGCTATGGCCATACCAAGGCCATGAACGATTTGGACTTCCTGACCCTTACTGAATGAAGGAGTGCCGACTGCTTCATTTACAGCCTCGTCAACCTTGCTTGGATCTTCCTTGACCTTTTGAATGAGTTCTTCAATCTGAGACATATAACTTCTCCTTACAATTTAGAATTAGTGCTGCGCACGTAAGTTCAATAAAAATTACTGTTGGGTATAGTCAAATGGCTCTAACACCTAATAGACCATTGACATAATTCTTAAATTCGGAAAGGAAATCTATCTTAGGTATGTATTTGGTTCCGGAATCTATTTTTTGGAAGAGTATACTCACTTCCTCCGTAAATAATATTTCGAAGGTTAGATCATCATTCACTCTCGTATGCCAAGAGTTAGCAACATACAAGGATTTCAACTTCTTCACAACAGCATTAAGCTCCAGTATCTTTCTTCTGACAAAGGGGTCATCTATATCCATATGGTGCTCTGCGTAACTCAATTCTTTCTCAAGAGCCGGAATAACCGAGTTGTTGAGTATACGAGCAAGAAACAAATTGATTTCTTCCTTTTGAGTTACTTCTAATTCTTCTCGCAGGGCTGCGGAAGATTCTTCTAAGAACTGCCTTATTTGGCTGCCAAGCTCTTTCTGTAGCTTCCTAAACATGGTATTATCTAACTTCCTTATCGAGAAGACTTCCAGGTATCTTATTTCCACCGTAATGAAACTTATCGCACCGACACGTAACGTGTAATGGTATGTTAGTCTCGCCCCAATAGTTTTCAGGCTCCAGAACCACTTGTCTTATTTCATAGGCAGTACCATTGAATATAATATGGTCGCCCATAGTGGGAAAAACATCTGCCAATTCTAAAAGTCTAAGACTGAAATAAAACGTATCTTGACGTATATTTTGTGTACCTCGGTGTCCGTGAGTAGGGTTGTTTTCTGGAAAGACAGTGTGAGCTCTTATCTTAAACGCACGCTCAAATATCAACTTGCCTTGGTTCGGTTCATACCACAACTTATCTACCACAGTGGGTCTTGGAGAGAATCCTTCCCGAGCCAACTCTTTGTAAGTAATAAGAGGGGTATGGTTATAATACCATTCTTCTTGCAAGTCCCATACCAGAGGGAGATCGCCAGAACCAATAAAGTCAATGCCAAACTCAAACAGCTTTTGCTCATTGAACCTCATCGAACAACGTCCCCTAACAAGAATATCTTACCTTTAACCGCAGTATATCTATTACCAGCATCGGTATCAATCTGGATATCATAGAAATACTCACCGATTTCCAAGTCTTCAGTATCTGTAGGTATGAAGTAAATTTCTACTCTTCCTTGCGTTGGGTTTATTATGTTTATTTGATTGGGGTCTGCAGAAGTCTTTTCTACCAAGAGTGCATCTGAGTTTTCAGTCTTACGTACAGACAAGCTCACTGTTGCGCCTGTAAGATCAAATGGTTCTTCCAAATCCGAGTTGTCCGGTATGTTCTGTAACGTAGTATATCTGCTCTCACTTTGTTGTTCCAGTTTGGCCGCATTTATTCCAGTAATTATCAGTAGAAGCTCTCGACTGTCTCCTCTGACTATCTCGAAGTCCTCACTCTCAAAATAGTGCAATTCTCTGCTGGTTCTAAAGCTGTAGACCATAGCATCATTCCTTGATTATTATACGAACCTTAATTATCTTCTTAGGGAGAATACGAGCCTTAATTTTGTGGAACACTTGACTGGTTTTCTTTCCAAGATCAAAAACACCGTACCCGCCTGTTACTATAGTACTCATTGAGGCATCCTATCCAAAATATTCTTCCAGTTAGGTGTACCGTTAATGTCAAATAGATCAAAGACCTTCAAAGGTGTGGTCTGGTCATCATCGTAATAAGTCAAAGTGTTAGCTGTTCTGTCGATCTTTAGCCTGTTAACATTTATCTTGTAAAGATAAGAAACCATATCCACCAGCATGGTTACGTTATCTGACTTGGCTCGCTCGTAAATAACGTGTTCTATTTTGAGCAAAGAATGATCTCCAGAATTGCGTATCACAAAATTATATTGCTCCTTACCTGCACTATCCACTGCAACCGGGTCGAAGTGATAAAAGTAAAGACCGTCTACCTCAGTAGACTCAGTCATAATTTGGTCTTTCGTTCCTCCACTGGATACCCAATAAGGATCAGCAACAGCATCATGATCCAAATACAGACCGTCAGATATACGTCTCACTTCTATGGTAGGCGACTCTCCCGTAATACCTAACACCGGAAAGTCAGGATCTATACCGTGTGTGGTCATTAATAATTGAACACGATGTGAAGAGTCTATCTCTCTTATTACTGGTTGCATGTAGTCCTCAACTGTATATTACAGAAGTTCCATGCGGTATAATGCTTCTTTAACATCCGCATAGATATAAGGTATCTTAAAGTAACCGAGTGTGTAATCACCACCCGCACTCTTACCACTTACAAGCATCTTGAGATCTGCCTCTTCTCCATTGCCTGTAAACCTATCCGTAAAATCAGTCACGAGAGAACAAGCGTAAGCTCTGTTGTCTCTCCATGTGCCTGCATTGACAGTTATTAAAGGACGAGTAGCGGTCATCTTCGTCCAATTAATCCTGTTATCAGAGACAGCGATCCCTATACCTTCATTGACAGCAGAGATACCACCAGAATAAAACATTACCCATTTTCCCAGTGGAGTTTGAAACATCTCACCGTAAGAAGCAAAGTTAGCGTCCCACGCAGCTGTAGACCCCGAACCACTGCAAGGAAGAACTTCAGCCTTAAGATTAAACGTTATACCATCAGCACTATAGCCGAGTCCCATAGATTCTTGACCACCAGTTGTTCCATCAAAGAACAAAGCGAAAGAATAATCAAACGGATTATCACCTTCGTTAGTAGCTTCAGCATTGTAGAAACACTGGCAAGGTCCGTATGTACCCCTGTTCCAATCCGGGTGTACTCCGGTAACAATCGGGTTAGCCCCGTTTTGAAGAGGTTGATCATCTGTCCAAGTGAGAAGATCTGAAGATACTGCTGTACGCATAGCACTCACTGTGTATAGTAACGATGTATCCCAATAGTATATCCGGAAGGAAGAATCTCCTAATTGAACAACATGGGGATGATGTGCCGAACTGGGTAGTCCAGTCAAAGGATTACCGCTATTTAACTCTGTCCATGTTTCAAAATCGTTGCTACCTGCAATAATGATACCACCACCACTGTCAGTATCCAAAGAGTGTACACAAACGTATTTGTATGGTGTACCACCGATATCGAATCCAGACGGGAAGTACAGGAGAGACGGATAGTAAGCTCTATCTGTGGCAGGATCCAGAACTGGATTGCTCTGAAACTCGACAGGCAATGCCAGCACATCAGTTGCACCTGATGGAATACTGTACTCTTGTTTCAGAAACTTATCTCCGATCCATCTTTGTATCTTTATTGAATTCATTTTCAGCTCCTATTCACAATATAGGTGTTAGTTGATTATCCTGTACAAGTGACCGGCCTGTTACGTTGTCTTCAAACTTACCACCTAACTGCACCCCTAACTTCTTCCAACAAAACGCAACGAACTCAAAGCAAATGTGCTTTTGAGGATCATCCGGCATTTCTGACTTACCCAAACGGCCTACTAAAATTCTCCAAGCATACATAAAAATATGTAAGAAGTCATAACCGCGATTTGTTAATGACTCTGCATACTTAATTACTTTTGTGCCAGCCTCTGAGTTGCTCTCTGGTCTAAGTATAAGTATATACGTATGCTTACTTGAGTATTTTAAGAGAGGAACTTTCTTTATGCCTGAAAACCGGGCGCCAATTGCCTCTTCGTTGTGGGACGAATACAGATCTGCGTGACTATAACGACTACGAGTAAACAATCTAATCAAAAAAGCAACAGGAGATATTTTGTTCGAACTTAAAATTATATCACCATCAGACAGACAGGCTTCAATCTCCTTTAGGGTCATCCTTTTTTCAATCCCTTGAGTAGTATCTACCAGTACCTCATGCATATCATCTCTCGTCAACAACTGCATTAAGCTCATCTATATCGGCAGCGTTCTTGACTTGTACTTTAAGGGCTCTACCACTGGTTATTAATGTTTGTACCAAGGATACTCCCGCCAAGTAGAAGTTTGTATAATCATCTGCTGTCTCAAATACATATTCATCATCCATACCGTCTTTAGAGACTGTAGTTTCAATGGGTGGGGCTGTAAACCCCTCATTGAGTAGGTTCTTTAAGGCCATCCAGTTTTTCTGTGCCCGTATAGACATAGAGAATATATTACCACTACCCTCAGGATACTCCAAGCCAGCTTCTATCAGTTCTTGAGTTCGAGTATCAATAGCAAGATTCTTGTCATCCTTTAGCTCGTCAAGACGTTCATTATCTACGATCTTCTTCTCATCGTCTGTCATTTCTCTAACTGATGTACCATCCACCACTCTGTATAGCTCTGGTACTTGTATTAGAGATTCATAATTTTCCACTGGGAATATAGCCCCTTCTGGAAACGGAGTAGTTTGTCCTTCAAACAGTCTAACTCCATCTTGAGGTCCTCCATTGGGTATAGCAATCTTCATAGTTATAATCTCCAGTATCTATTTATATGGTCTTCGAGTAAAAGCATTCGGAACACGTTTGTTATATACTTTAGCCCTACTGTCCATTCTTGGCGATTCCTTGTAGCCCGGACGATGTGTAGGTGATACAAACCGGTTGTTAACAAAATTGTTCGGTAATGAATCAGGAAAGTCAGTGCGCACGATATTGTTGTTTATGAAGGACAGCACATCTATGTTGATATCGTTGAGTAGCTCAAGAATAGCACTATTTTGTACAGTAAGGCTTCCTGCTTTTAAGTCTTGATACGTTGATAGTATACCTGACTTAACAGTTATACTTCTTGTTGATCCTACTTTTAAACCTGAACCAATAACGAACACTCTCCGGCGTTTTGGTTTGTTTATCTCTAAACTGTTCCAATATACATCTCTGCCTGTACCTGTTATGTAAGAATCATTGTCTCCTACCATACGGATAACAGCTGAGCCTTCATAACCTCCATACCCACCACCTGTCCTACTAAATTGATACGTTAGGTTGCCGTGCAGTTCTATAACACCATTATTTATACCTGAATGCCAAGTGTTACGTTTATTGATTATAGCGAGATCATTTTTGACCGATATAGTTTTACCACCAAGATCAATAAAATCGTTTCCAGTACCACCGTTAAGATTGATTCGTAAGCTGGTCAACGTAGGTATTTCATCTCCATGCATACGTACGTCGCCATGACCGAAGGTTCCTATTTTGAATTGAGCAGCATTTGTCTCATAGTCAAGAGGGCTGTCGAAGTATACATCAATACCCGCAGATTGCATGAAGCGCCAACCAAACAAGGAAGGTCCTTGGGCTACAATAGTGCCAGAAGTCTTTTCAAAGTATATGTTTTCTAACGCTAAATATAAGCGTGGGAAAGTAACTTCTCCATCTCCTTGCACCCGCAACGTAGCGTTACCCTGAACACCTGCGTCTTTCCAATAACTGGAACCACCACCGTAAACTCTATGATACCGTTGACCGGTTTCTATAACTCCGGGACCATCTTTGATCAAAGTACCATTGCTTATAAAATGACTCCAACTAACAGCTGGTCGATATCCTTGTAGGTAGAGATCTCCGGTAACAGTTATTGTATTACCATCTAAATTGTGTCGTTTATGATTGCTTCCCCTGTTTCTATGTGTAAATTGAACAGCACCGTCAAAGGTATAACTTCCACCAGTCTTTATATATTGAGTAATACCGTCCTTACAATATAACGCAATAGCACCGTCGTAGGGCAGTATCGTTACACCACTAAAATTTAAGTTTTGGGATTTGAGAGTGAGAACACTGTTTTCAGGTATGCGTAGGGTACCACCATCAAGGTTACAGTCAGAACCAATGTTACCTTCTTCTATAAGACTATAGCCATTCAAATCCAATACTGAAGAGTACCCCGAGCTCATGTATAGAGCACCAATGTTGCCGTCAATATCTAAAACACAACCAGGTGAGGATGAGTCAAAGATAGCTGAATCACTCGTGTCAGGTACACCTACTCCACCAGCACCACCACTGGTTGAAGACCAATTATTACTGTTGTTCCAACTGTTGTCAGTGTCACCTACAAAGAATCTATCTGCCACACCGTTCTCCGTTACAGTTTAAGAGTTAATTCAAACTTCATACTCAATGTCTGAGGAGATGGAAAGAGAACTCTCATATAAATCTTGTTCAATGTTGAAGGATCGGCGATACTAAAGTTGCCAAACTCTGCCACAGAGCTTACCCCATGTCCAACATCGTAACCATTATCCAAGTTATCTATACAAGTTACCTGGTTACCGGCTATACTGTCAATACGACGAAATTCAGAATTACCTCCACCAGACAAGAACAACAAATGATCAGAGGTAAGATCACTCGCATCGTCAACGGTCAAATTAGCATCACCCTGTACAGCTGCCAAAGCAAACTGGGTATGTACGAAGGCTATATCAGATATGTATACTATCTGGTTATCCTTACGTTCGGGGCTTGAGTAAAGGATTAAAGAGCCAATATTGTAAAACACACTTCCTGGGAAAGAATCAATATACAGCCTTCCAATGATCAAGTCGTTGGCTTCACTACCGACTTCTATGTCAGCGTCCAAAAACTCATCATTATCAAAGTCCAAATTACCGTCAAGCTGTATAGCGTCTTCGGAAGACCCTTCATAAGGATCTGGAGCATCGAACCGGAGAACACGGAATGAATCTCCAAACCATGTTCCTATAGTTCTACCTCCTTTATCTGCAATGCCCATAGGAATCTCCTTGGTTAGTTATTTATGATTAATCCCACAACGGAGGGCCGTCCATCTGCATACTAAGAAGTTCTGCCTCCAACTTGTCTGTCTCTTCCTTACCTTCCTGCTTCAAATCTTGACCATCTGTTGTTATATCTTTAGAAGGTCCTGGTATAGCACCTTGAAACTTGGATCGGTTGAGACCCGTGATGTACTTACTACGTGCCAAAACATATCTTTCAACCCATTGTTCATGAGCTAATTCAACAGTTTCAAGTGTGCGAGGCAAGTACCAGAAGATGGAAGCCTTATAATGCTCAATTGGATTGTAGATCCAAAGTATTTTTGCGTTTTGATCCCAATACCACTCAGGTTGCACTGAAGTAACCTTCATAAAGGTCTTCCTCCAACGCAAGAACACGTCATAGTCCTGGAAGCGGGATGTCCTTATTGGAGCTACGTCTAACAAGTTGGCATAAAAAATAGCGGATGGCCTTGGATCTGGAGCAATAAAGCTAACATGATATATACCGAACCCCATATCTCTTGAAGACATGTCGTATTTGCTCTTCGTAGGAGCCAATGACATGGCACCATACCCTTGTAGCGGAATACGTCTCGAGTATAGCTTGAGGGCGTCCCTGATGGCAGCCTTTATCTGTTGCGGGGATATCTCCACCTTCCAAAAACCGCCCCCTAATTCGTTCTTAACGTATTCAATAAGATCTGCTTCAGTCAAGGGCATCCGCTATCCTCACCTATTTTTTGTTCTTCTTCAGTGATTTAAAACTGGCTTTCTTACTGCCTTTGGAAGACTTGTCTTTCTTCTGTGTCTTCTCTTCTTTCTCTTCAGTTACGGTAGATGCTGATTCTTCTTTGTTACCCACTGCGTCGTCAGTACCCTCTTCGGTCTCTTCAGTAGATTTTTTATCACCACGAAGAAAGTTTTGCACTGACTTGACAACCTCTCTTTCTACCGACAACCGGCCAGGGCCTACATAAGGCATGAGCTTTTTCGTTGTTATTTTGTTGCCGTTCCTATCTTCGACGTAGCTTTCAGGATTAACTGTCATAGACCATGCTGCTGTCCTTATGGACATAGGGTACTTGTTGGCATTACGGAATCCGGTAATCTTGTACGCCGTACCACTTGATCCATCAATAAATACGTCTTCCTGTTTTTCCAATTCCTTCATATCCACCATACAACACCTCCAATAAAGTTAAAGATGATCCACCTGTACTATTATGAGTCAGCTCCTCTATCTTCTATATTCTGTGCCTGGTCATCTAGCCTGTTGGCCAAATTGATCCAGTCCCGAACAAGAGAAGTGGCTCTATGTTCTACGTGATTAAACGCTTCCTTGAATGACTTCATGTCCTTGCCAAAATTCCGCATAGAGGGGTTGTCCCCCGCTAGTTCAGGAAAGCGAAACCCATTCAACTCCTGTATACTTAACTCTATACTATACACAAGATTACCAAGATAATTAGCACTGCTACGCAGTTGATCAGATTGTACTTGAGTTCGTTTCGCTTCTGGGTTATCAAAGACTGCTTCTGGCTCATCTTCTGAACAAGCTACTTCTGGTTCATCTGCAATATACGCATCAGACTCTAATAACCGGTCTACTGCACTTTTAATTTTTGCATCTCTGCTTTCGGAATTGTTTCTGATCTTCTTATTGAGGGTTGATGCAGAACTCGTATCTTCAAGATGCGATGGGGTCACTCTCCTCTGACCATTACCCATTGTCTTCTCCAGAAATTATGACCATAGCAAATTCCTTTTGGTAGTCAGTGAGCTCGCCCATAACTTGTTCGAGTGCGCCAAGAGCTTCCTCTTTGTTACGGGCGTGAGGTAATATGTCTTCCAATTCCGATTGGATTTGTTCTTGCCATTCCTCATTGATAAGCGAATCCACTATTTCATCAATCATTTAGAATCCGATCCACAGCTTTGTCTATTGAGTCTTGTTGAGGTTTTGGTGTCTTCGCCTTCTTGCTGATATCTATGCTTTTGTATTTCTTTTGTACAGCCTTAACCACAGCATTGAGTAATTGTTTCAGACTTCCTTTATACCAATCTGGAGATTTATCGTATTGGTTGGCTCTAGCGATAGCGTTTCGGGCCTGGCTAACGCTATTAATAGGGAAGTGATCTTTATCGTCTTTGACCTTTGGGCTCTCATGCGGAAACACAACGTCCCCACGGTGCCGCTTTTTTGCTCCCTTTTTCTTCCTACCGGCTTCTGATAAAAGGATGCTTCTACGATTTATTTTAGGCTGCACAGTAGAACTCCAAAATTGTTTTGTTGCACTTGATCTTGTTCAACCCAAATTACATTTGTTACAAGTGAGACTCTAACTTGTTTGATCGTTTATTACGGCAATAACTATAGAAATTGAACATCAAGAAGTGATTAAATTAATAGAAAAAAGGGAGAGCCATGTTGGTGACTCTCCCTTAATAAAGCGTATACAAAATAACTCTGAGCAGAGTGAGTTAGAATGTATTCGGATAGTTCTGCACTTTACCTTTGACATAGTAAAGGTTGTTGACCACTTTCTTGCCGTAAGAACTCGCGAATCCCTTACGTGCAATGAAGTCATCCAGCACGATGAGCGGAGTACTGTACAGCATGATCCACGGTGCAAAGATGTATCCAGTGCGCAAGAACTGGTCACCTTTGTATCCAACCAGGAATTCATCCACAGGATAGTGCGGGTCAGCGTAGACTTTGTAGCGGTTGTTGAGTGTACCGAGGTAACTCACACCGTCAACTTCTGCTGTCTTGTTCTCACCCACAAACGTAGGCAGAGTCTCAATAACAGAAGCGGCCTGAAGACCAGCAAGAATCCAAGTGGCTTTCACTCGGTTAGTTGCACGATAGATGAAGTTCGATGCTTCAACCACAGCATCGATGAAGGTCAGCTTGTGTTCAGTAAAACTGATGTTCTGACCAACAGGAATGTTAGCATCCCAGGTAACCTGACCGGCACCAGCAATAGCAGTAAGATCATTGATGACTTCACGATCAATTTCAAACTGCAGTTCATTGGCTATGGCAGTTGTAATCTGAGATTCAGCAGACATTCCGTGCAGTGCTTCCAGAGCCTGAGCAGCTTCAGTCGACCAACGACCACGCAGTTTTCTCTCTTTAGCGTAAAGAGGAGAACTGGAAATCTGAAAGTCCACCTGCTGTAGATTCTGGTTAGCTTCCAGTACCATATTGTAAGTACCTACAGCCGAAAACGCACCAGCAGGAGCAGCACTGAAAGTGATGGAATATGCACCAGTCTGGTAATCGATGGTACCAGCGGTCATATTCGGCAGGGCGTTACTCAGTGTCTGGTTAGCATCATCAACAGAAGTGTTGGTTCCGTCGGTGATCTTTACTGTACCAGGCTGAATAGGCCGATAAGCCAGGTTACCAGTGAAGGTAGTTGTAGCGCCATCACCAGTAAACATAGCTTCGTTTTCAATAAGGCTGGCACCGGCATCCGTATTGGCCGAGTGACCTCTACGAGCATCCCAGAGTTTCGATCCCTTAGGATTGTCGCCCTTGGCCTGACCAGTAACGAAATCCATGTAGAATACCAACCCAGACGGACCAGAAAGCGGCTGAACCGCAACGAGATCCTGGGAAACCAGGTTTTCAGATACCATCGAGATAATCGGGTAAGCGAACTTATCAAAGTTACCTACCTGAAGAACCTTCGTGGTCTCATCCAGACCCTTGACGTAGTTCTTATAGTTCTCGAGCATGAGAGCAACCATCGTTGCCCGTTCATCATCGAGACCTTCACAAAATTCCTTCCAGCCTTTGGCTTCGGAAAGTTTCTGGCCTCTCTTGATACCAAGAGGAGTAGTAGCCAGTCTTTCTCCCTGAACCAAAGTTTCTTTCAGCTGTGAGGGAAGACCTGTAATCATATCTGTTCCTCCAAAGAGTTAAGCGACATACTTAACCGTTAAAGTTCTGTTTCTTCTTAGCACGGGCACGACGAACCATGCTAACTGCTTCGTGGAGATTTCCTGATCGTGATCCACTTTGACTGCCGGATTCCGGAATGCGCACTCTCTGGCCGGGAAGAGGCTCTGTGTTGCGAGTACGTTTTCTTCGTTTCGGTTTGGCAGCAATGCTCTCGTTAGTTCTGGATTTGCCCTTGCCTTTCTTTTCCAGAACTTTGACAATCTTCTGTCCAAGAACATTTGCTTCCTTCAGCGTAGAGCACTTGTTGAACTTGCGCTCATACACCTTAGCTTCCGGATACCGGGACAGGAAGCCAGCTTTGAAGAGCTTGAGCGTATCAGTATGATAACGTTCAGCCAGACGCTCAATAATCTTCTTAGAGACCTGATACCGTTTGGTATCTTTGTTCTCCGTCTTGCTACCTTTCTTCTTCAGCTGACGTGCCTTCTTGAGTGACGACTCAGCGAGTTTGTTAGCGCCGTGCACTCTCTTCACAAGTTCCTCACAGATCTTCTTAAGTACACTGTAGCGTTTGGTCATAAGCCCTTCAGATTTGGAGCCACTTTCCAGCTCTTCAATCTTACTACCCAGTGCAATAACCTGATCTTTGAGTTCCTTGTTCTGTTTGATAACACCTTCAGAGATCAGCTTCAAGGCATCAAAGTCGCTCTTGACTTCATCCTTGCCGCTTTCTACTGAATTAACTTTGCTTTCGAATTCATCGAGATCTTTGTGAACCTTCTCAGCAATTGACTTGAGAGACTTGTCTTCTTCGATAATCCGGTCGAGTGCTACCCGCTTGTCATCGACGTCCTCAATAAGTGAGGCTCTCTGATCAAATGGGACATCTACAGGACTACGAACAAGAGAAGAAATATCTCTCCTGAGTTTCTTAAGTTCCTCTTGTTTGTTCATTTCGAATTTGTCCTCCTTAATAGAGTCTGTTCCTTCGTTCACTGCTCTTTGTCTTGACCCTTCACCAACAGCAGCTTCACCAACCGGAATGGGGTTGGCACCTTCAACACTGTTATTGTAAACGAAATCCCATGTTTCGCATTCGTAATCTTCATTGACGTACTGCACACCGTCTTTTTCTGTGACAGAGCCTGAACCACGAGAAGAAATGCCAACCATAACATTCCCATTGAACAGCTCTTTGAGTTCCTTACCGTTTGTTGTATTAAGTACCTCGGTCTCTCCCAGAATAGTGCCCTTACCATCGTCCCATACTTTGGTAACAACGTGAGAGATCTTATCAAGGCGAGTCTGGCCGTCTTCAGGGTGCTCCAGAATACCAACGATACTTCGATTCTTCAGTCTTCCTTGGAAAGACTTACTACCGAGTATCTTTTCAAATATTTTCTTGGAGTAGAAGCGACCGTTCGCATTGACTTGATCGTATCTCTGGAAGATTCCACGCACTTTCAAGAGACCGTTTTCGGAAGACTCAACAAGGGTCGGCTTGAATCCGAAAGTTTCTACAAGAGGTATCTTCGTTTTACTGTTGTTTGTCATTTTAATAGTTCCTCCGTCACAAAGAATTACAACGTCGGTATCATCAACTGATTTTTAGAAGCTAATATCTTACTTGACGTTCAACCGACACTAACAGAAATTACAGAATATTTGCAGCTAAATGGTTTTTGGATTTACAGTTTTACGTTTACCTTGTAAAAATTCCAAAGACGATCAGCTACATGGTCTGGATTTTTAATGCCTATACTCTTGAGGTAATCCGACAGATATTCCCCTTCAATTTCTTCTGAAGATCCATCTGGTAATTCCACCAGTGCAAAGCAATCGTATGGTTCTCTTCTCAGTTTTACTACACCTTTGACCTTCTTAGGCTTAAATGTTTGTATAGTCATATCCAATTAACCGTTAGAAAATTGACTGGTTATAGACAAACGTTTCTTACTTTTTGCGAGGTCAGACTTATCTAGCGTTTTATCAGATATTATAGGAGCACTCGCAGATTCATCAACCGTGTTTTCCGGTGAATTCTTATCAGTTGATGCAGGAGCTACTGGTTGTTTTTGGGATTGAGCTTCTTTGATCATTCTTGCGGCAGCTGACATCGGGGTACCTGCGGACTCCTTAGTCTTGGGTACCATTATCCCCTTAGGAGAAGACGGTTTTTCTTCCTCATCCTCTTCATCCTCTTCATCCTCTTCATCCTCTTCTTCTTCGTCCTCTTCATCCTCCTCCTCTTCTTCGTCCTCCAAGTCACCTCCAATTACCAAATCAAATTCTTCCTCCTCTTCCTCTTCCTCTTCGTCTTCAAAGTCATCATCATCGAATTCTTCTGAAGGAATAGGTGGTTCTTCCACAGGCTCATCTGCATCTGGAGTAGCATCAGGGGCAATAATCTTCTCCGGGTCAATAGGTTCTTCATCAAACTCAGGATCTACTGTAGCTTTAACTAACTGACGATCAGAGTCATCCAAGGTGTTTGAAGCGTCAGCCTCTTCGGATGCTTCTTCTGGTTCGTAATCTTCATCGTCATCAGCAAAATCTCCAAGTTCCTCAGTAAGATCTGTCTTCTCAAACAAAGACGGATAATTGTTAGAGCAACCCTTGCAGACTTCTGTTTCATTAATAAAAGCACAGTCCTGACAATTGTTCTTACGGCTCTCAGTCTGACGTGTACGTATTGTTCTCTTCTTGAGGGTAGAAAGAAAGCGGTTGAGGTTTTCTACCATAGTGTTAGTAACCTCAGTAGTATTTATGCCCAATATACCCAATACCTTTTCCACGTTAGGCAAGGGCTCTACATGCGTTTGCTTGGAACTTTCGTCGCAATCATTAAGGAATTCGTCTATAAGAGAATCAGCATCTTCTCCTAAAGCCGCTCTTCTACTTAATGAAGAAATAGAATTGGTCTGTTCATTCACAGCTTTGAGCTTTTTGTTGGATATAGTTTCAGGTTCACCCACTGGGTTACCTCGAGGATCGAGAGGCATAATCAGGCTATGTGTTTTACCGTAAACCTGTATATATCCGTATTTACCGGATTGGGTTTTGATCTTCTGTCCGTTCTTGAGTTTGTTTTTGCGCCTTCTCTGATTGCCCATAGCCTTAGTAGGCCCATTCCCCACACCCACAGCTGTTGTCATTTCTTTCAAATCCCTTGTAGGCACTGCTACTAATCCTCCGGAAGACTGAACTAACTTCCCGAAGTCAGAGTTGTCCGGATCGATCACTTTTACCAATGAGGTATCAGGCGTACTTGATTTGACTTCGACCTTGAAACCTTTGTATCTCTTCATAGTTTCTTCCTCCAGTTCAGAAATAAAGCCAAGTTTCTTCTTCAGCAGATTAGTTGCAAAAAGATAATCTTTAGATCTGCCTACTTGCTTGGCCTCTCGTTTACACCGTCTCCATACTTTCTCTACTTCAGATATTTTCTTGCCTGTTTTTTCTGCTAAATAAACTACAGTTCTGTTAGACATGAGATCACCTTATCGTTTGCAAGAAAATGTACAATAACATACGTCGGCCGTTTTCGTCTCTAACACCATCCAGAGAGCCTCTTGATTCCACATAAGCTCTAAAGGTCTCAGCAAAGTCCTCATATACGTCCTTACCAGCATACAAAGAAATCAGAGGTGTTAAACTGAATGACTTACTTCCTGAAGCAAAATCCTTTGTGGCTGGATGAAACCTAAAATCCACTCTGTCCAGAGTTTCAATTGGATATTTGTTAGCGATCAGAGCATTGGACAAGTGCAGAGCTACTAACCGTGTGTAGTTGTCTCTGAACTGTGAAATGAATTCTTTGTAACTTCTATATGTCTTGTCTTGAGCAGCAGCGTTAACAACAGCAATAGCCTTTGGACTTACCTTAATATATTTGTCCTGCCACAAACGCTTCTTACCTGAGGTTAAAAACTTGTTCCAATATCGGTGACCACATTCATGAACTATCGCTCTTGGTACAATCCGAGGACTCTTGCGCATCACGCCTCCGAGAAACAACCGAACAAAATCCTTACTATCATCGTACTGAGCTATTATGTGAGATTCAATATAGCTACTTGCCTTAGGAACAATTTCAACCTTCAAACGATGCATTACTCTGTCCAGGTTGACTCGAGACAGTAATCTTTCTGCGTTATCTATCTGTTTATCAACGCTCTTGGCTGCTGCCAAAAGATTTCTGTTAGACTTGAGAAGCTCTGGATCAGAATAGTATATTTCAGCCGACATGTATTATTCCGGTTCACCCAGCTCAGGTTCTTCGTATTCTCTATCATCGTCATGCTCTTCTGGTGCTTCATCTCCAAAGCTGACTTTGTACTTACCACCAGGAGATTTCTCTTTAACCATACCCGTATATTCCTTACCGCCAGAAACAACCTTTACACGGTCACCTATTTCTTTTTCCTCTGCCATCTGGCGTATTACACTGTGGTTGCACAGCTGATAGGTACCGTTTGCTACTGGCCGTATAAGGTTCTTTTGGTAGGCTTCAGAAATAATCTTTTGAGCATTCTGATAACCATGCTGGTTAGCGAGTGAACCTACGGTAAATTGTCCTATACCTTGTGACGCCAAAGACATAAGAGCACGTGCAACTTCCTTCAAAAGGGGATCTTTCGAGCTTCCAACCAAGGCGACAGACTCAGAAAGGTTATTATCAGAGTAGGTAGATTCTTCTTCCTCAGGTGTCTCTTCTTCTGGTTCCTCCAGTTCTTCAGGCTCCTCCTCTTCTTCCCCACCGAGACCCATTATGTCCTCAAAGTCGCCTCCGGGTTCTTCCTCAGGCTCTTCTTCCGGTTCTTCAAAATCTACATCCTCTATACCTTCCAGAGAAGTTTCTTTGAGTGAGTCGGAAAGAGCACGTATATAGTTTTGCCAATTACCTGAGAACTTGTCTGAAATATTCTGTACTTTGAGAGACAGATCGCCCATGCGTTCTCGTACGTTTTCTGGGTCGTCTCCAGGACGAGGTTCATAGTCTCGCATGATAGCTCTCATGTTTCTCAGTTCTGTTTCCAGATCTGTGTGTCCGTTTAACTTTGCCTTACGAATTTTCTCATCCAAGTGATCATATACTTCCCCGAAGAACTCTATGAGGTTGTTGAGAGAAACCGCTTCCTGTACCTGTTCCTTGGAGATACCACCCACACTGCGCCGAGACATAGTTTTATTCAAAGCCTGAGCTCTGAACTGTTCTATTGACATAGTCATTAATTACCTCCTTAACTGATGTGTCGTCCGTCATTGATGCCTATAATGCTTATAGGTGCATCGCAATGACCTTGTATACGCACCTGAGACGGTCCGTTTCCATAGAGTTCAACATATGGTTCTGTTACTGCTACTTCCAGAGACTGCACAGTGCCTCTCTTAATTGTTAGAGAAGAGCCGGCAATGTCCGAAAAGGTCCCTTCGAAATTGCCGGGATACGGAGGACTGTTATCACTAATGTCATCATCAGACTCGCGTGCTTTAATAGCGATATCATTGTCTCCGTGGTTGTGTATGGTCAGATTCAACCGTATAACGGCAGCCGGACCAGTTGGATCATGCTCCTGCATTACTGATTCAAGGTTGACTTTCCAACGTATAATTGGACTTGCATCTGAAAGAACAGAAGCATTCTCATCAATTCTAAACCTTTGTAGATCAGTCAAAGATTCCATATTATATCTCCTATAATCGAGGATTAACTTGGTTCTATCTTAACCCCACGTATGTAATTGCCCAACGCAAGCAGATGCTTGCAGAGACCGGGGCGCATAGTAGGATTAGTCTTGTTTGGCTTCTTTCCATTTGAATGAAATATCTGAGAGGATCCAACTCTCTTGTTAGCAACCTCCCAGCGATATTTGAAATCTGGGCAAGAACATGACACCTCCACTGGAAGGTTGCCTAATGTCTTTGCCTTCGATTTCTCTGGTTTATAAAATCGGGCATACCCTCTCTGTCTCTTGCCTGTGGTAGAGGGCATGCTCTTAAAGTTGTAAATGAGAACTTCGTTACCTTCATCGTCCGCTGCTACAGAAGGAGGCTTTGTTCTTACATTACGAGCACGAACTCTGCGGCCTCTTTCAGAACCACGAACAAGTTGGTTGAAGGATCTACCTTTGATAACCCCAACTTTAGGTAAGTATTTTTTGATATTGCGTACTTGTACAGACCGCCACTTGTCCGACATTCCATCGTCTTCCAACAGAGCAAGAGATTCATCAACCAGGGATTCCTCCTCTGGCTTCTGTCTGACTCTCTTGCTCTTACCAGGTACCGCCACCAGCTTACCCTTAGTCAGGTCACTGCGGCTTTCTATATCGAGTAAGTCTTCAAGTGACAACGTAAATTCAGGCTTAGTCTGACCTGCACGGGTAAGTTTAATCTGTGTATCATCAGGCCAGTCCAATTCCAGTATATATTTGTGCAAGTTACCAACAGTACGATCGTCAAACCTTCGCGAAATAACTTCTCCTGCAAACGCAACTATCCACCCTCTCCTGAGAAGCATTTCTTGAAAGTCTCCCCATTCAGCTTCAGTAATTTCACCACCGGACTCTTTAGCTTTTTGTAGAAATCTTAAAGCGTAGTCATAATTCTTAGCGATACCAGGGGAGTGTTGTTGCAAGGAATCAATTGGGTCCTCACCAGGTTCTATGTTGAGTTTACGTCCGTCCGGTGTAATTATTAGACCACCCATACTGGCAAGCTCTTTGTACTTCTCACGAGCCTTAGCCTGTCTCTGCTTCTTTTCACGAGCCTTCTTGGCAGCGTATTCTTTCTTCAGCTGCTCAAGGTCATCATCTTCTTCAGATAACGACTGCGTAAGAATGAGTACAGAGTCTTCGCAAGCAGATGAGAACTCTTTCTTGTAGTCTCTCTTCTCCTTGGAAGCTGCTTTCTTGTTCTTACGTCGGTTCTTCTTACGGTTCTTTTTCGTGCCTATAAGTATAGAACCTCTTCGATAGGTCCGCTTCTTCTTCTTTGCCATTAGTGACCTCTTACAGCTTGGATAGCATCATCCAAGTTTATCTCTCCTGCAGACAACTTGTCGGAAACTACCTTGGTAGCCTCAGCCTTGGTTTTGTTCTTAAGTATGTCTTTGAGCTTCTTTTCTCCTGCCGGATCCGGTTCAACATCATCCCCTGACGGTTTAACTTCATCGGGTTTGATAACACGTCTCTTGAGATCAGGTGCCTCCATTTTGTCCTCCTTCGGAATATTATTGTATCTTATTTTTGCACGATGATAGTGATAGTACACAGCTGGATTCATGTGTTAAACTCCTTGTACATCCAGTATAGGTAATACGTTACTGGTGTTTTTGATGTACTGCATTACTGGAACTTCAATTTCAGAACCACCAGCTGAACTCGCTCGAAGACGGATGTACGGCTTGGTAGAAGTTATCTTGACAAGTACCACAGAGTCAACAGCAAGCGTACCAGACACCGGTTCATTTGGATCTGAAATATCTGCAAACTGGGAATTATCGTTCTCATTGGAATCCTGGAACTTATAATCCAGTTCGTTATCTCCACTATTATGCAAGAAGAGAGCCATGCCGTTAGCATTCGCCCCTAACACCAGAAACATCGTGCTCTCTGTTGCACTAACTTCTTTGGTAATGTGCCTTACGATCATCACTCTCTCCTACTAAAAAGGCAATGTTATAATTCAATACGGTTTAGCACAACGACTCACTTGAATTTACAACTTAGGGCATCGACAGTTGATTTGAAATGAAAATAGAAAAGAGAAGGCAAGCGTAAGCCTACCTTCTCTTTTTAGGGGGAGGGATTGTCTGTTTAGTACTGAGGCTGAACTGGCCAACCCTGGCCGTCGCTCTCAGAGAAGACAAGCAGATCGATGTTGCCTTCAAGGAAAAGACCCTCGTACGCAATATCCAGCTTCATGTAGGTGTCGCCACCCGCCACAATCTGCAGATACGGCTTGTTTGGGACAACAGTGAGATCGCCACGTCCACCGGCTTTGACTGTCTTGGTGGCACCACCGATGTCAGAAAAAGAAGCACCGTCCTCAGAGTCCTGCAACTTCAGGTTCAGATCGTTTGCACCTTCATTGCGGATCTTCAGAGTAGTAACTGCAGCCTTCTGCTGCTTGTAACGAAGAACTGCTCCCTGACTTTGCGGAACCCTGATACTTTGAAAACTAATTCCAGCCATAATAAAACCTCCAACAAAAAGTGATTAAAAGTAATCTTCTATAGATGTATCAGGAGACTCACCATCAGTGGTAATCTCCTCTTCCCCTTCTGGTTCGGGAAGTTCATCGTCTGGTTCGTCCTGAACTTCCTGCTCTTCACTTATAATAACCTTCAACACGTGGTAACTGGTCATTGTTACTTCATCGTTAATCGGATTATCCTCAACCCGCTTAACGCCTCTTACCTCCTTGACCAGATCAATAATTCCATCTATGTTATCGTTCGCTACCGGGAAAAGAATGAGCAGTATACTGCCATTGGTATCATTGTACACAATATTGTTGATGGCGTGTATAAACCCACCGTTACTAAAAATGTTCTTGGCAATGCCATCAGCAATAAAGGACGCACGCTTCTTTTCCTGTGTAGCTTGTCCGTTCTTTGCGTCTTGATCAACTACCTCTTCGTTCAAGGTAATTGCTGAAACTTTGGCCAAATGTCGTGCACGTTGTTTTCTATCCATTTCGTCCTCAAAAATAATTACGCCCACCTGTTTGCAAAACTAACTACAAAGAAAAGGACGTTTATTTTACCGGTCCAGAATCTTGTTTACAGCTTTATCAATAGAGTCACCCATAGGTACTTCGTCATCGGGTTCTCCAAGGTCAAGAGCCTCTTTGTCTTCGTAATACATTATACCGTAGTCACCATCAGCTTCACGATGGCCAAAGTAAAAGGTACCCGGAAGCTCATCCCCTACCATAGCATTGATCTGTTCAGCGATCTCACCTGCTTGTTGATCAATGTACTCCCAAACTTCAGGATCTTCGTTCCAGTCGAAGCTCTCGGGATCTTCTTCCGGTGGTACTTCCAATTCCAATGCTTTTGCAATAGCTTCAGGTTGATGACGTCCCGTAGCCCCAGAGACAATAGTATCTACCTGTACCGAGAAGTCTTCAGCATCCGGCGGATTAACTGAAGAATCATCTTTCCATTGTTTAGCTTCCCTGACCAACTTGTCGACTATTTCTTGCGTTATTTCAATCATCTTCTCCTCCTAATTCTATTTCGTAGTAATTGACATCATCTATAGCCTTAGCGCTCATTATTTTTTCTTCCATCTTGGCAATTGCTTCTTCCTCTGACATATAGCCAAGGTTACCACTGCCACCTGTCTCCTCGTACTCGTAGGATTCCTTCCCCTTAAAATCATTCCTATATAGCTTAATCCAAAACTTACCACCTTTGGTGGCCCAGTGCTTGATAAGTTTTTTGTTACCTTCAGATTCATCCACAGACTCTTCCGTATCTTCTTCTGAAGAATCGGCAACTTCGTACCAAGGTTTGAAGTCTTCTATTGACTTTCGTAGCTTTTCTACATCGCCATCAAAATTAATAGCCCGATCATCAACGTATATATCAGCCGATATCTTATTGGATTGGTGCGTACCTTCAGAATTTTGATTTATTTCATCATACTGAATACCGTAACGGTCAAGTGTTGATTCTATCTCTGAAGCATCTCTACAAGTCCAGATGACTATACGTATATCCTGTTCTTTGAGCTCATCAATTAACTCTTTAATACCTTCTAGGGGTGCACCAATCTCCGGATACTGTCCAGATTCATAACCGGTAATTGTACCATCCAAGTCAAACGCAATAGTCTTCTGCCGAGGACCTTCAAAGTTTTCAGCTTCCTTATCCAGATCAACAAGTTCTATTTCTTCGACAGTTTCTTCCCATATTTGGAACACAGAGCTATCAGTCTTTACTACCAAGTAATCATTGATAGATTCGTTCTCTATAATACCTTTGATCTCAGTACCGTCATTGAGTTTAACGCAGGCTTTCAATCTGTTTGCCTGTTGGGCTTCTTCAAGAGTTAAATTACCTACGTTGAAAGACTCATATAGGGATTCAAGCATGCTCACTTTCTTTCTCAAAACGGTTCAATTACACGTTTGACTTATAGAATATCCTGATTCTGCAGTTCAGCATGAAGAGTACCAGGATCCAAATCATTATCCATAAGTAGGTCTTTCAGTTCATCTGAAAATTTGTCCAGACTTGCCTCATCCAACCCAAACTCCTTGGCAGCCTCTTCGGGTAGATTTTTCGCCTTCTTCTCCAGCTTTATGAAGGCTAACTCTAAGCTATCGTTAAACTGATCAAGAATCTTGTATATTTTCGTTCCGTGATCTTGGAGTGCTTCTTTGGAAGGCTTACCTTCTTCAGAAAGGTTCTTACCTTCCTGTAAAGGCTCTCTGCGAGTGGCCGACAAAATCTTATCCATACGTTGGACTTTCTCGTTCTTGGATCTATTAAACTTAGACACGTTATTCTCCTTAACTATTTGGTTGTTGGTTGTAGATTCTTCTGAAACTGTAATCCAACTGTTGTCATCATCTGGATCCAAGTTCAGTCTGTTCATGACGGATCTTTTAGAATAGATCTTACCTTTCTGATTCGGAGGCAGGTCTTCTATGTGTTCTTCAGCGTCTTCCTGGTATTCCCAACCACT
>CAZQMI010000013.1:0-30170 GCA_964594475.1 uncultured Thermoplasmatales archaeon | reverse complement strand
AGTTGAACAAGAGATTATAAGAAATAAACACGATTGTATTTTTCAGACAAGCTCTATACTTATTATATTTTCCCTACAGGGGAGAATGCGGAAAGTATCATTTTTCAATCTCTCCTCACCACCATCCTCACCATTCCCATTCTCCTCTTTATGACAATAAGGTTTAATTCTTATTTTAATGTTGTCTTAAATGATATATATTATGATTATAAAAAATAAATGTTATGTTTTTACGAAAATTATAAATAAAATAAGGAACAAAAATATATACTAGTCTATACTTGGTTGGAGGTGATCAAATACAGAATAAACATATTGGATATCTATGCTGGAAAATGGAGCATATCATCAATTTTTTACCTTGCTATCAACAAATGATGGAACCAAAAATAGAAAAACAAATAAAGATAAAGAAGTAGAGAAAAAAAGAAAAAATTTTCAAATAAATTCCTTTAATTTCTCTAAATTTGGGTTATTGATTCCGCAGCGTTTGACTGGAAAAATATTTTCAACTAGTTTCGTTTCATCAATATAATCCTTATACATTTTAACGAGTTCACCATCGAATTTTTTAGCCATGCGCAGGCTTTTTGCGGTAAAGCAAATCACCCAATCAAATTCACCATGCAAATAAAAACTTGAACCAATAAAGATATCAAGTTTCTTTGCTTTTGATTCAATATCCCGAGAAACAATCTTTTTCACTAATTCCTCCAGAGGTCTATTCGTCTTTCGAATCAATAAAATGTATTCATGCATATCTAATTTTTCATAATCCGTAACTGCATGATACCCCCAAATGGTTTGATTATCCTCTAGATGCTTGATGATTCGGCGGACTTTAGGACCAGAAAATCCACATGTTTCGGCTAACGAATCGATACTGTCTTTTGCCCTCGTCTGCAATAATTCGACTACTTTTCTCTCATCTTTTTCGACCTGACGTCTACTTCTTTTCGCCATACAGCTACCTTCCTGAACCACCATTATCAATTAATACTTAAAAATATTTTCCTTACAAAAAAGTCATTACCATTCCAATTTATGAAACAAGATGTAGTATAATAGAAACATTCTGCCACTAATCAATAATGAAATCATTTATTATTAGTTACTTATGGAAAGTACATAGATGAAAAACATTTTTATGATATCATCCTCTGCATAGTATCGAAAATGAAACGGTTACCACTACAATGCGACTCTCTTGATGCCCTACTCGGCGGAGGAATAGAACAAAAAGCAATCACGGAATTTTTCGGAGAAGCAGGAACCGGAAAAACAAATATCTGCCTACAAGCAGCTAGAGAATGTGCCAAATTAGGAAAAAAAGTGGCCTTTGTCGACAGCGAAGGAGTATCCATCGAACGTTTACATCAGCTTTGCTCTGATGAATCGTATGATACAGAAAACATCCTTGATAATATTTTAATCTTCTCACCCACCACACAAAAAGATCAAGAAAAAATGATTAATAATTCACTTAAAATTCAGGATATCAAATTAATTATCGTCGATACCTTAAATCTCTTTTACCGCATCAATCTAGAAGAAAATAAAGAAAACACCATGCGGTCATTAAGCAGGCAGGTAGCAGCATTACAAAAAGCTGCACGAGAAAAAAACCTATTTGTCATCATAGCTGAACAAGTATACACTGATAAAAGTGGCGACATCAAACCGTTTACCAATCGAGATGTCGAACACATCGTCAAAACCATCATCAAACTGGAAAAAGTTGGTATCGGACGGCGTAAGGCAACCATCATTAAACATCGATCTCAACCAGAATCACAATCTGCTGAATTCACTATACATCAATGTGGAATAACCTAACACAAAGATGAAAACCATCACTCAATGGCTGAAAGAAAGCAGGTACCTCAACCGACTTTCACCCGGCTGCAAACAATGTGCACAGGGATCAAAACTGGTAATCTTCATCACAGGATTGTGTCATTCAACCTGTTTTTATTGTCCCTTAAGCTTTCACAAGCAAGGAATAGATGCGATCTTTGCTGATGAATGGAAGCTTTCCTCGGAAAATGAAACAAATAAACTCATCAAAGAAGCCGAATTGATCAATGCAACTGGTGCAGGTATCACCGGTGGAGATCCATTTGTTGTCTGGAAAAGATCCATCAAATATATTAGATTGCTCAACGATCAATTTGGCAAAGATTTCCACATTCATTTATATACATCTGGAAAAACATCCTCCAGTCACATACAAGAACTGATTGAGGCAGGTGTAGATGAAATACGATTTCACCCACTACCAGAAACCTGGAACTCTATGGATAACAATTCTGTAACAAAATCAATTAAAACCGCCGTGAAAAGTTCTGCAGATGTTGCTATTGAAATTCCATCCATTCCAAATATGAAAAAAGCCATCATTTCCCTTATCAACTGGGCAGAACAAAACCATATTGACTATATCAATCTAAATGAACTAGAGTTTTCAGAGCGAAATGAAAATGCTCTCTATCAGAGAGGATATCGGATAAAACATGATCTTTCAGCAGCTGTTGAACAGAGTCAGTACACTGCCTATGACATCATCAACACCATTGCAAAAACAGATATTGACATCGGCATTCATTACTGTTCTGCTTCATTTAAAGATGCCATTCAGCTTACCAATCGAATGAAAAGAAGAGCAAAAAACACTGCTCATTCCTATGATCACATTACTAAGGAAGGAACTATAATCAAAGGAATCATCGATAAAGTAAAGCATAGCGACGTAATATTGCTTCAAACTCTATTTTCAAAAATGGGTATCAAAAATCATCATTATTACTACAGCCAGCAAAAAAAACGAATCGAGATTCATCCAGAAATCATTGATAACATCATTGAAGAAATGAAAAAAAAAGGTTTTTCATGTTATCTTATTGAAATCTATCCAACCGCAGATTCACTCGAGGTAGAACGCATCCCTCTTTGCTAACGGATAAGACCTTCCCCGTTAACCTGAAAAAGGTTTTTATACACGTCCTCCATACCATCCTATTCAAACCTACTAGAGAAGACATCGATGAAGGCTTCAAAAGGAGGCTAAAAACATGGCGATATATGTAAAATTTCAAACCCCTAAGGAAGTACAGGATTTAGCCTATGATCTTGTTGAAAAAGCTCGAGATAGTGGCAAAATCAGCAAAGGCGCTAATGAAGTGACCAAACAAGTGGAACGCGGACAAGCAAAAATAGTGGTCATGGCAGAAGATGTAAGCCCTGAAGAAATCCTTGCCCATATGCCCGTTCTCTGTGAGGAAAAAAATATCCCTTACGCCTATGTGCCAAGCAAGGACGAGTTAGGAAGCTCAGCTGGACTTTTGGTCAGCACTACAGCTATTGCGGTCATAAATCCTGGAAAAGATAAATCAGCACTGGAAAACTTGGTGAAGAAAACAGCTGAATTAAAAGAGAAACAGTGATGAATCATGGTCGAAGGAACACCTTGTGAAGTTGTTGAAATCATCCATCGAACAGGTATGGCCGGTGAAGCTCAACAGGTTAAACTCCGGGTCCTCGATGGACGAGACAAAGGGAAAATCATCACCAGAAATGTGATGGGGCCAGTTCAGCTCGGTGATGTGCTCATGTTAAGTGAGACCCAACGTGAGGCGAAAAGTTTAGGTCGATAAGGAGTGAAAAAACATGGTAGAACAACGCACATGTTCGTTTTGTGGTAGCGAAATCGAGCCAGGTACCGGTAAAATATATGTAAAACGCGATGGTACCGTTCTTCATTTTTGTAAAAACAAATGTCAAAAAAACATGTTAAAACTCAAACGAGTTCCGCGCCGGGTTCGTTGGAGTAAATTCTATGCAAAAAAATAAACAAGTATATGTACCATAGCCTCATTAATTCACTTATTATTAAAATCAATAAATCCTCGCAATAGAAGAGGATAAATCTTTTTCTTAATAAAGAATTTTTTTAATTAGCTTTAGTGGTAACAATTTATCTTTCATTCTTTTTCTTTTTACATTGGAAAAAGATTGATGAAATCGTATAAATCAATAAATAAACTCGTCTTCTGACCGATTTTTTTCTAAGAGTAAATAAATAAAAAAAACGTGTCCTCAATAGGCATTCGAAACAATTGTCCATTATTGTATGGAATAACTATTCTAATTCCATTTAAAAATGAAATATTTCGTAATTAATTTAAGTGATTATTTAATTCCATTTAGCAAAAAATCAACAGAATGATTGTTGATTTGCTTCGAGGTAAGGGTTGATTCAAGATGGGATGTGAAAAAAATAATTTTAAGAAAGATGTTAATGTAAAAAAGTTGCAAACAATCTCAGTTGTTCTGATGTTTATTATGACTGTACTGATCAGTGGGTTTCCACTAATTTCTGCAGCACCTACACCAGATACTATAATCACATATATCGATGATGGTGGAATACACACTGAGATAAATTATAGTGATGGAGATACGGTCATCGTTAATTATTCATCGAGCAGTATGAACAATGATCCCCCAAATGGTTGTTATAATATCACTGCAACAAATCTTAACACCAGTGAGTGGGTCTATGTGACCGTGATGGACAATAGTTCAGGAGCTTCATATAATCAGGATAGTGATGGAAACTATTGGGGTCAGTTCAACCTCAGTACTGATGAGGATACCATGAATGCAACTGGACCTGGAGATGTTGCGGTATTGAATTGTTCTCCTGGAAATATTATAAATATTAGTGAAAGATCTCCTCCTTATCCTCTAGATAATGATTCTGATATCGCATTTCATCATGTGAGAATGAATTCAGTAGATGGAGGAAGTAATTCTGCATTAATCATAAACGGTTTTGTTAAAGATACCGAAAATGTTCCCTTATCTAATGTCACCGTGATATTTATGCAACATGGTGAAGAAGGGTTTTTCAATCAAACCAATACAAATGAAACAGGATTTTATGAATTTAATTTTACCGCCCTTGGTGAACAAGTATTGGGACGTGCTGAAATGCAAGTTACATTGGATGGATATGTCACCTATTTCAACTGGGATTTTTCCTTAGAAGAAATGGGCGTTCATTGGAACAATATCACCATGACACCCTATTTTAATGAAACTGCACATATCCAGGGGAGAGTAACTGATATTTCAACCGGCGATGGCATTAATCAATCTGAACTCATTTTAATCGATACTGATTTTACCCATGCAATGGAGATGGATGGAAAAGAAGATTACTATAGCAACAAAACAGGATATTTCAGCATCGCAGTCAACTACAGTGGAACATTCAATCTAATTGCATTTAAAGATGGATATTATGTAAATATGATCTCTATACAGATAAATACAACAGATGAGGGAGAAAACTTAACTCAACATGTCACTCTTGAACCTGCCCTTCCAGATAATCAAGAGATAAATATTGTTTTTACAGATCTTGATGATATAACTGTCACAGTAAACAGGACTATTGTTGCAGAAAGCCGCATTGTTCGATTTCTCCTAGATTCAATGCAAGGAGATGGGAATCAATTCATCAGCCAATCAGAGGTAACCTCATATCTGGAGGAATTACAGGTTTTTGGCCCCACCGTAAATGTAAGCTTGGATGATGAGATGGAGGATGAAGAGGGGCCACCAGATTTTTTAGATATCCCTGTAAATTTCTTATTAGATCATTCAAATCTTGATCTCTATGAACCCGGAACCCTGAATGCAACAATGGAAAACATCGTCAATACCACCGTAACCTCAAATGAATCCATCTATTTCAATGCAACATTTCAATTAACTCTTGATGGAACTGTCCTTAATCAACTTCTGCATAATTTTACTCTATCAAGTGAATATGCCGTGTTAATCGATAATCAGATCAACATTAGCTTTACTCAATTTTACAAGGTTAATGAAACAAATAATAACACTAATATGAGCATTCAGAATGGCAACAATTGGGTTCTTATTGAACCTGGAAATGGCACACTTGATAGCCTTGCATACGCCTGGATTGATTTAGATCTTAATACATCAAACATAAGCTTACCAATAATAGAAACACCCACTTGGCGTGTTACCGATGAATGGAACTACGAAAAAACATCCAATCTTGGACAAACTACACAAACAATTCAGGTGAAAGGAAAACCAATGCAAACATGGGACAGGGAACAATACATGATTCCATACGGAGAATCCTCCGTTCGATACCTCTGCTATGAACTCCTTAAAGAAGAAAATAATCAACAAACTCTGAAATTTACAACTATCAACAACTTGGACTGGATCGAAGTGAACAATCAGAAAAGCACTATTAGATACATCATCAATGACCTTGATTTTCCTCTTTATGCAGACAAAGAATGGGAAACGGTTTCCTGGTGGGGAGAAAATGTCACTGCAACAGTGGTGGAAACAAATACTATTAAAACAACCGGAGAAGGAGACATTGAACAAGTGATCCTGGTCAATTATACAAACGATATTGATACTATTGTTGCCCAAGAATGGTACAATCCCTCGCTAAAATCATTCATCAATAGAACTCATTATTTCCCAGATGGATCTATCAATACTAGTCTTAATCTCATCGCTCATTCATTTGGTGCTTTTATTCAATCGATCGATCAGCCTTATCGATATGATACTGATGGAGATTCATCATATGAAGGCATGCGGGTCAATGTAACCATCAATACCTCAGGATTAACACAAAATACAGATTTAATCCTGGAAGGTTCACTCTTCAAAGAATCACATGGTTTTGAACCGCCAACAGACATCACCTGGATACATCAAGAATTAGTAAATCTTGATAACTCAACCGATGTCAGAACCTTTATGATTAATTACAGTGGTAGCCTTATCTACGGTCGAGGTGTACATGGCCCATATAACGGTTGGTTAGAATTAAGAGAATGGGATGAATGGGGATCAGGAATCCTTCTTGGGTCCATCGAATTTGAAACAGATGATTATGATTATACAGAATTTGAAAAACCAGCAGTGATTGTCACCAATATCACTGATTTTGGAAATGATACGAACAACAACAGCCTTTATGATTATCTTACTCTAAATGTCACCATCAATGTGACCCAACCTGGTAATTATTCAATCAACAGTGGACTCGACTATGTTGTTAGTCAAGGTTTCTGGGATGAATGGTTCTGGATTACAGGAACTGGTTCAGGGCCAATTGAATTTAGTTCCACCGGCAATTACACCATCCAACTGCAATTTCAAGGAGATGAAATATTTGATAAAGGCTACAATGGAAATTATCGTTACCATTTAGACGTAGTGGATGAGGAGACCTGGACCAGGATTTTTGAAAAAAATGGTGACCTCACTCATCCATATAATTACACTGCATTTGAGACACCATCACTATATTTCAATAAAACATACATGAGTCAATACACCCATCATGATGCAATCATTGGATCTGAACTGTTGATTAATGCTTCTATTTATGTGGGAGAAAATGCATTTGAAGGTAGTAGCAATACCTACGAAATTCACGGTGGGGTGCATTACACAAATGAAAACAACACCGATGATTGGGGAGAATTTATCACAGGAAATGGGAAAGACATAATATTATTCAAAGGGGAAAACCTAGTTCAACTCAGCTTTGATGCATCAGAAATAAGACCAAAACTCCTTGATGACGGACTCATTGAAAATATCAGTTTTAAGGTCGGTCTTGGATTCTCTGAAAAAATCGGGAGCTGGTATGGTCCAGATATTGATAATATTGACTATTTCACTCAGCACTATATCATTGATGACTTCCCAGAACCGGGAATAACACTAAATATCACAGACAGTGAAATAACAGATGCAGGCAATTGGTTAACCACCATTGTAAATATCACTATTAATGATGCAAATTTCACTGGAAACTATGAAATCCATGGAGGGGTTCACTGGATCGATAATTCAACAGGTGATAATGATTGGTGGTTTATCACGGGTAATGGCCAATCAATTAACCTAAGCAGTACTGGAATCACCACATTGCAGCTGAACTTCAGTGGCATGGAAATCGCTTCATCAGATCATGATGGACCATACGCAATCTATATCGGTCTTGAGCGGACAACTGATTGGATGCAAGTCGCATCTGATGAGTACTATACACCAGCATATACAACCGGTGATTTCGTGCAACCCTCAGTTCTCATCGAAGAAGATAATATCAGCGAAAGAATCAATGAAACCGGTTTTTTCACCATCACTGTCCCCATTACCGTGACGAATACGGGAACATATCACATTGGTAGTGGTATACACTGGATTGACACCTCTCAAGGCTGGGATGACTGGCGATTCATCACCGGGACTGGAAAAGAGGATCAGTTTTCTGTTGGATCTCATAATATCACTCTTAATTTTGAACAAGGAATGATCAAAAATGAACTTGAAGACCAAAATTACAATGGACCACTCATACTTCATATTGGTATTGACAACGTTACCAATTGGACGCCTATTGCGAGTACAGAATACGAAACCAATGAGTCGTATAGTGCATCTGATTTCACTGGTTCTGGTATCAACATCATTGATCATTCACTTGATATATCGGCACAGGGAGATCTCATTCTTAATGTGACCGTCAATGCAACAAAAAATGGAAGCTATACTGTCCATGGAGGTCTGCATTGGATAGAACAAATGCAACATTGGGATAACTGGATATTCATCACAGGAATCTACAGAGAAACTGAAACATTCAACGTAGGTATCAATTACAGGGAATACCAATTCAATGGTGGAGAAATCTATAATAGCCTGCAAAACGGACCATATAAAATCTGGTTTGGTGTCGAAAATCAGACCGTTCAACCTCCACGGATAGTAGCTGAAGAAGAATTTGATACAATTGCTTATGAATATACTGATTTTGCATCAGCTGCACCCGGTGTACGAATAGTAAAAGAGAACATGACCGCGGCAACCGTTGATTTTATGAACAGCTCACAAGAGGGAAATTATCTTACCGTAAATGTTAGTATTAACAAATCAACGAATGGAACAGAACAATTCTGGCTTGACGGAGGACTTGAATACGTCGATGAATCATCTAACATATGGGAATTTATCTCAGGTACCGGAATGGAAATATCGCTTTCAAAAGGATTAAACATCAAATCATTAAATTTCAATGCAGGCGATATATATAATAGCGGATATGATGGACCGTATACCGTCTGGATCTCACTACGAAACACCACCACCTGGAATGATGCAGATAATTATGAATATATCACACAAGCATATACTGCAACAGATGCACCTCCACCACCCATCTCCTTTGTTATGCAAAATGGCAACGTAAATTATAGTTTTATCAATGAATCCTATCTGACCATCAATGTCACCATTAACGTCACCAGTGAAACCTATGCAGGCGAATATGACATTCATGGCGGGGTTGAATATTGGAATGGACAATGGTGGGAACACATCACCGGAACTGGGAACTGGTTTACCCTTGAAAATGGAACCAACACAGTTCAACTTCATTTTAATGTTGGAGAAATAAACCAGACAATATCTGAGTATTGCTCAAATAATCCCGGGTCATATTATGATACTGATCCCCATCATCTCGCCGTCTTTATGGGAATCAATGAAATCGGAAATTGGAACGAAATGGCTCGCCATCAATACCATACCCAAAACTTTACAAAAAATGATTTTCCTGGGCCATCAGCAACGATGGAGGTTGATAGCTATTTCATAAATGAATCTTCATTCACCGTGAATCTCACCGTTGATATCAGCAGCGGAAACCAAGGGCAATACGATATTCATGGAGGCATTCATTACATCGATTATTCACAAGGCTGGGATGACTGGCGATTCATCACCGGGACTGGACATGATTTCACACTGGAGAATGGATCAAATGATATATCATTGAATTTCAACGGTGGTGAAATCCATACCGCCCTACAACAACATGGAGATTCAAAACTCACTGCTTGGCTTGGCATACAAGAATTTGGGAGTTGGAATGAGATAACCCATGTGGAGTTTGAAACAACAGAGACCTATTCACATACAGATTTTCCTGGACCTGGAATAATGCTCAATGTCACTGGTGATTACAACAATCAATCCGGTCAATATCTCACGGTCAATGTCACTGTTACGGCAACGGAAGAATATCAAAACACCCCTCTTGATCTTCATGGGGGAATTCATTGGAAAGACGGATGGGAATGGCGGTTTATCAGTGGAACCGGCACACCACTCAATCTCAGTAATCAACAAACAAATATTTCGATCAATTTCAATGGGGGAAGCATCCGTAGCTATGAACATGATGGACCCTATGAGATATGGCTGGGCATCAGTGAACCTGAAAGTTGGGAGGATCTCACCCATACGGAACATACCACCGAAGCCTATAGCTATACTTCATTTGCTGCACCAGCGGTAAGAATTATCCAAGATAATTGCAGTGATTTCGCAAATCAATCTCAATTTATCACTGTCAATGTCAGTTTGAATGTCGATCAAGCAGATGATTACTTCCTAGAAGGAGAATTGTTCTGGAAAGAAGGCCATCATTGGCAATGGATCACGTGGACAGGTGATGAAATTTCAACCACAACTGGGACAAATAATTACTCATTGAATTTTGATGCAACCGCTTTAAGCTTTGCTGAAGAACAGGGCTGGAACGGACAGCAATTATACTGCTGGCTCGCGGTGATGAATACCACCACTTGGACAGAAATAAACCGAATTGATGAGTACGAACTACAAGGAAGCTATAGTTCAGAAGATTTCATCATTAATCCCATTAGTTTCAATGGTACAATCACTGAATACCCCACCAATACCTCAAATGCAACAGGTAATACTGAGCCATATAATCTGTTGAACATCTCAATTCCGCTTAACATCAGCACTCCGGGAACATATAACATTGGAGCAGCATTATTTGATCCTATCAACAACACAATGATTACCAAAGCAAATACCACCATCACCACTCTGGTATCCTCAGTTAATCTATCATTCAATGGATCAAAAATATACAAGAAAGGATATAATGGAAGCTTTGAATTCAGAGCGAAACTGTTTAATTCCAGTACCAAAAAGGAATATGATAACTATGTGGGAATAACCTCATCCTATCAATACAATGATTTCACTGAAGCAATTCCTGAAGCAGACCTAGTTGATACCTATTCCAGTTACATTGATTCCAATGGCAATCTCGTGGTAAATATCACCATTAATGTCTCTAATACCGGAGATGGGAAGGAATTTGAAATCTATGGAGAATTATTCCATAATCAAACTGAGACCTTTATCACCTATAACGAAACAGTACAGATACTCAATCAAGGAGAAAATACGACTCACCTTATTTTCAACGGATCAGCAATCAATTCCTCTACACTTAATGGCCCCTATCTTCTCACCTATTTACGATTATCCGTGAAACTTTCAGGATTATGGGATGAAATCGAGGTAGAAAAAGATGTTCATACTACTGAAGCGTATACGTTTGATCAATTTGGAGGTTGATAACAATGAAAACAAATAGATTAGTACTCATGATGATCATTTGCAGTATCACTACAACAGGGTTTTTAATCGTGCCGCCAGTATCAGCAATTACGGTCGAGGATGCATCAATTACACCAAGTCTCTTCAGCCCAGATGGAAACGGACTGAATGATAGTATTGCCATCAGGTTTGATTCAACCAGCGGGCAGTCACTATATCTAAATATATTTTATAATACGACCCAATTGATTCGAAGTGATCTATCATTGTCAGAAAATCCCTCAGGGACCTACCGGACTACATGGAATGGAAAAAACGATAATGAAACATTAGTAACTGAAGAAGGAACCTATACCATCCGAGTATCAGATACTCTAGGTGGTGGCGGAGGGACCATCGTTGGTACGGCAACAGTTGATCTCACTGCACCATCATCTCCCTCACTTTCCATAGATGGTGGTTCATCTGCTACAACGTCAAGAAATGTCAATCTCACTATCAGTGCCACTGGTGCAACCAAAATAAAAGTAAGTAACTTTGCAAATTTTACTGGTGCAACCTGGGAGACCTATAGTACATCAAAACAATGGCAGCTTACCAGTGGCGATGGAACAAAAACTGTTTACATCAACTTCAGAGATAGCGCGGGAACGAATACCTCAACCTCTGACAGCATCACCCTAGATACAAACCTAAGCACACCATCTCTTTCCATAAATAGTGGAGATAGTGCCACCAACAATCTCACAGTAACCTTATCCATCACCGCTTCAGATGCAACCGGAATGAAAGTCGATAACAATACTGATTTTAACAATATGAGCAGCTGGATCTCCAAAACAAGTACCTATACCTTCACCTTACCAATTGGTGCTGATGGAACCAGAACCGTTTATCTCAGAGTTAAAGATGATGCAGGAAACGTCAAAACCACATCAGATAGTATCACAGTAGATCGAACAGCACCAACAAATCTTCAATTCTCCATTAATGATGATGCATCCTATACCAATAATCAAACAGTGAGCCTATCGATTTCAGCAAGTGGCAGTCCACAGACCATTTGGCTGAGTAACACAGGATCATCATATCAATCAATGGATTATAGCACCACTGTTTCATGGAATCTTTCAACGGGAGATGGGGCAAAAACCGTGTATTGTAAGGTTTCAGATGCAGCTGGAAACAACGCAAGCACCAGCGCTAGTATTACGTTAGATACCATCAATCCATCTGCAGTGACCCTGGATTCTCCAAGCACGGCAGAAACACTAACCTCACAAGAACCGACTTTTTCTTGGTCAAATCCAAATCAACAATCACAAACCAGACAATTCACCATCCAGATTCTGCAAACAGGAACTGTTAAACAAAGCAGCACTACAAATGCGTCAACTACCTCATACACCGCTGATACCCTCGCAGAGGGAACATATTCCTGGAAAGTAACCGTGTACGACATGGCGAATAATTCTGCTACCACCAGTCAACAATCATTTACTATCTCCATTGATGGACTCGCCATCCCTCCCCCAACCTATCCCACAGCTTCAGCACACGTAAATGATACCACACCTCGACTACGATGGTCACAGGTATCCGGACAAGGAACGGTCTATTATGATTATAAATATGGAAATTCTAGTCAAAATCTAACCAATACAGGGTCAACGACCAATCTTTACATTGACACCATAACATATGAACACGGAGAAGAAATCTACTGGGCCGTTCGAGCACGAAACACCAGCACCCAATCAAATTATTCACAAGTGAGAAGTTTAATCGTGGACACACAAGAACCAATAATCCATAGCATCACACTTTCAAGTGATGAAAGATTTACTACCTCACAAAGTGTAACGGTAGCCTTAAACATCACAGGTGCAAGCTGGATAAAACTTAGTGAAGATGATACTTTTACTGATGCGAGCTGGACTACATATTCGTCAACAAAATCATTCAGTTTATCAAGTGGAGATGGCGTGAAAAAAGTCTATGTTATTGCTAAGGATAACGCTGTTGGAGATCAAGGATCAACAGCATATGCAAATATAAATGACACGACAATGAATGATACCATTATCCTTGATACCGGAGCACCGACCTTAACAAATCCCATTCCTAGTAATGGTGGATCAACCACCACAACATCAAACTTACCGATTCAGTTATCATATACCGATGAAGGAACTGGCGTGAAAACAGAAAATGTATACATCACTGTTGACGAAACAAATGTCACCGCTTCAGCAACCATTACCGCAGCAAAAGTAAGTTATGTTCTCACCACAGTAAGCACTGGATTGCATACCGTAAACGTCACCGTATGGGACAATGCAAGTCATCCTAGTTATTACAATTGGACCTTTACTGTTTCAACAAGTGGGAATGAAGAAGATGATCCCAGTGATGGTGGTAGTATCGCTCCACCAAGCGATAGTGCTCCAACGATATCAAACATCATTTACTCCCCCACAACAATTACAAGTTCAGATACCATCACTATCACAGCGACTGTAAACGATGATAGCAGCCTTGCATCTGTTGATGTCTATTTTAATGATGGAACCCTTGATTCAAAAGCAATGACCCTAGAAAGTGGGTCATCACGTTATACAGCCACTATCGGGCCATTTGAAAGTGGAAAAAATGTAACTTTTTATATTGTTGCCATTGATGATGCTCCACAAACAAGCACCTCTTCTGAATACTCCTTTACAATCGAGGATAACCAAGAGCCCACAATTACCGTCATTTCACCAACACAACATACCATCATTTCAGAGGTGATGCCAATAATCTTAGCAACCTATTCAGACAATGGCGGTATTGATACAAATCAGATTACATTACATTTGGATGGACAGGAAATCACTAGTCAGGCCATCATCAGTTCAAGCGAGATAAAATATATTCCCACTGATTCACTGACCTATGGTAATCACACTGTTACCCTCACTGTTACTGATAACAATGAAAATATTGCCACCGTCTCATGGACATTTACTATTAAAGCGGAAACTACAAAAATCAGTGAAACCATAAATCAAATCCAAGCAGGAGAAGAAAAAATAATATCGCTAACATCCTATGATACTGTTTTGCAGCAAATCGACTTAATTACCTCAGAGACGATGGAAGATATCTCTTTATCAATTACTACGACCATGGACCAACCAGCTATGTTAAGCACCCCTGATAACACGGTATATCTATACCTCATCATTGAAACAAATGCAACTATTGATGCTATCAGCGGAGCAACTATTCATTTTCGTGTTGAAAAAAGCTGGTTTAACAGTTCAAATATCTCAAAGAACTCGATAACATTGCTCCATTATACCAATGATACCTGGCAAAAACTTACAACTACTCAAACAGATATAGATTCAACCTATGTTTACTACGAAGCAGTAACAACCGGGTTTTCAACATTTGCCATCACTGGAGAACCAATCATCGAACCAACAAATGCTTTTCCTTGGATCTATCTTACGATCGGAATAATCGCTATTGCCGCGGGAGCTGCTATGGTATTTATCATAATCAGAAGGAGAAACTAAAACACACAATCACACTCTTCTCTTCTTTTTTTTATACACATAGGCAGAAATATAGGCTAATTCACAAAATAACAGATTTTATAATATCACCATAAGCATAAACCTTCAATATAATTCAATTAAAACATTAGTAAAAATCAGCTGAACGTAGTCAAAAACTATTTAAACTAAGTCCACAGTGGGTTATGAAAGATAAAAAATTGAAATTGTGGATCTTCATTTTTTGGATAAGATGGGTTTGTTGGTTTCTTTTTTTATTGTTGAACAATAAAATGAAAATGAGTGTAGAACATGGGTCGAAAAAACAGAAGAAAATATAGAATGAATAAGCAGAAAACATCAAGAGTACTGAGATGTACCGTTCATACGAAACCAGTTTTTGAACACGAATCATGTGCTTCATATACTTCAAATGAAGATTCGACACATAAAAATGATTGTAATCACTGTAAACACTCTCTATAACACAAATACAATAATCAGCATTATTTGATAGAGCATGATCGGGATAATTGAAACCTAAATTTAAAAGAAACAAAAACCAGACTTTAAACAATTATTAAATTCCGTGGCGAATTGTAAAATAATCATTAAATAAAAAAAACAGGGAAACTAATACGGTGACCTCTGCATATCACAAAAACGATTCATCATCTACACCATAGGTCTTCTTTCCTTGATCTCTAATAATATCGTGCTTTACATTACCTTTCTTCATGCATATCTGTTCAATGACTATACATTTTCAACTACCATCAATCAATATGGAGAAGCACACCTTGAGTTCATCCTTCTTCCCATCATGCTTACTCTCGGCTGCTATGCCACCTACCATCTTTTAAAAAACACACTGGTCACTATCGAACATCCTCGGGATATAAAAGCTAAAAACTACCCCGAAATGTCACGTTCACAACATTAAATATTATTATTTTAAAGGTGTAATTAACATTTAAATAAACCGTTTTCATGTATAGCCTTATTGAAATTAAACCAGGAGGAGATATCATGGCTGAATTGAATTTAAAACTTATCTCAATTGAAAAACCAGAGGAAATGAACTTTATTCTAGGTCAAACACATTTTATCAAAACCATTGAAGACCTCTATGAAGCAATAGTAAATAGTGTTCCCAATGCACAATTCGGAATCGCTTTCTGTGAAGCAAGTGGTGCACGAAAAGTAAGAAGCATTGGCAACAATGACCAACTTAAAACACTCGCTGAAAAGAATGCATTATCAATTGGAGCAGGCCATAGCTTTATTATTTTCATTGAAGAGTGCTTTCCTCTTCACATCATGCATAAAGTCAAACAGGTCCCTGAAGTATGCGCTATTTTTTGTGCAACAGCTAATCCAACACAGGTTATCATTGCAGAAACAAAAAACGGTAGTGAAACCGGTCGAGGAATCCTTGGTGTCATTGATGGACATATCCCCGTGGGCATTGAAAATGAAGAGGACATCAAATGGAGAAAAGAATTCCTGCGCACCATAGGTTACAAACTATCATAACCATATTTTCCAACTAGAGGAACAAAGGAACATCCACCCAGATCATGCCTGATGATATCTTTTCCTTGCTTTTCAAAAAGAAGTAATTGAGCAAACATACCACCAACTGGAATTAAGAGTTTGCCCTGTTCATTGAGCTGATCCAGTAATGTTTTTGGTGTAGACGGTGCTGCACAGGTAACATAGATTCGATCATATGGTGAATGATCACTTAATCCTAGAGATCCGTCACCGGTGACAACTGAAACATGCTCAATTCCTAGTTTGCTCAAGTTCTGTTTTGCTTTTTCAGCTAATGAAGGAAATCGTTCAATAGAAATCAATCTACCTGTTTTCCCAATCACCCGAGAAACAATAGCTGCATGATATCCTGATCCTGCTCCGATCTCAAGTACCGTTTGACCTTCTCTTAAATCAAGTGCTTCAACCATAATTGCGACCATGTGAGGCGCAGAAATAGTTTGACCTTGACCGATATCAAGTGGTCTATCTACATATGCCCGATCCATTAAATGATAGGGTACAAAAATCTCTCGAGGGACCGATAGGAAAGCTTTCCTCACTGGTTCAGTTTGAATTCTTCCATCACCCGTCAGCAAATCAACCAGATGTTTTCGCTTTTCAGCATACTCCAACAGCATCACCATTAATTCCATACCTCAAACGAATACATAAATCCTCGGTAGAAAAAACGAAGAATAAGCATTAGTGTTTTTATAGAAGAATTGCTTTTCACCAATTTGTTCAATGGGAAAAAAAACAATCGTTGCCCTTGGTGGTAATGCACTAATTAAAAAAGGACAACAAGGAACCATTCAAGAGCAATTCGCAAATACCCGTAACGTTGCATACTCAATTGTAAGCATGATCAAACACGGCTATGAACTAGTCATTACCCATGGCAATGGACCCCAAGTCGGGGCTATACTCATCCAAAATAATGCAGCCAGGGACATTCTTCCCCCAATGCCACTGGGAGTTTGTGTTGCTGAAAGCGAAGGACTTATTGGGTACATGATCCAACAATGCCTTGCAAATGAATTGCGAAAGCAGAACATACACAAAGCAGTGGCAACTATTATCACTCAAGTTCTTGTGGATAAAAACGATCCCTCCTTTCAACATCCAACTAAACCAATCGGTCCATACTACAATGATAAAGAAAAAGAACAACTCATTGCTGATGGATACCAAGTTACTAAACAACAACAGGGATGGCGAATTGTGGTCCCATCACCGGATCCAAAGGAAATCATTGAAGGTGACATCGTTAAACAACTACTTCAGCAAGGAATTACCGTAATTGCAGCTGGTGGAGGCGGTATGCCAGTGATTAATAAAAAAGACTGGGGATTTGATGGTGTCGAAGCAGTAGTAGATAAGGATCTTGCCTCAGAACGACTCGCCGAAGCTATCAAAGCCGAACTTCTGGTTATTCTTACCAATGTTGAATATGTCTACCTTCATTATGATACCGAAGAGCAAAAAAAGTTAAAACACTGTACACTAAAAGAAATAAAATCGTATTATAGCGATGATGAGTTTCCACCAGGCAGTATGGGTCCAAAAATCCTTGCGGCAATTCGATTTTTAGAATCAGGTGGAAAAAAAGTCATCATCAGCGATGTCGATCACGCCTGGGACGCCGTTCAAGGAAACACCGGAACACACATTACCATATCAGCAAATCAGGGAGATTTATAAAGCATATCCTCTATTCCCCTTTTCAAACCATGGATGTTACATCGATAGAGAAACAAATCAAAGATATCGAAGATGAAATCTTCAATACTCAAAAAAACAAGGCTACCGAACATCATATCGGAAAACTCAAAGCAAAAATCGCAAAACTGAAAGCCTTGGAGGAAAAACAAAAAAGCGCAGGTGGAAAAGGAAAAGGTTTTTCTGTCAAAAAAAGTGGAGATGCAACCGTTGGACTCATTGGTTTTCCCAGTATCGGAAAAAGCACCCTTCTTAATCAACTTACAGATGCTGATAGTGAAATCGGTCATTATGAATTCACCACCCTTGATGTCATCCCAGGGATGCTAAAACATAAAGGAGCAAACATTCAAATCCTTGATCTTCCCGGCCTCATTACCGGTGCAGCAAAAGGGAAGGGAAGAGGAAGAGAAATCCTTTCAGCAGTACGAAACGTTGATCTCGTGCTTTTGATCATTGATGCCCAGCATCTTCATCATCTCAGCTTAATGGTTGATGAACTGCATTCAGCCGGAATTCGGTTGAATCAACGACCACCGGATGTGATCATCACTCCCACCAAACAAGGTGGCATCAGCATACAAACAACAGTGAAACTCACTGAGCTATCCACCAAAACAATTCGCAGTATCGCAGGAGAATATGTCACGAATGCTGATATCATCATCAGAGAAGATATCACTGAAGATCAACTTATTGATGTTTTTGTGAAAAATCGAACGTATCTACCCGCCATCGTGATTTTAAACAAAATTGATTTACTTGATAACAAACAAACCAAGCAACAAGTCCAAAAACTTAAACGAAATGGATGGATAGTTGATGCCATTTCTGCAAAAAAGGGAGAAGGCCTAGAACGGTTAAAGGATTTTATCTATGAAGAATTAGACTTAATACGAATCTATATGAAACCACAAGGCAAGAAACCAGATTATGATGAACCCATGATTTTGAAAAAAGGAGATACCGTTGAAACCGTTTGTAAAACCATTCATCGAGATTTTAAAAATAAATTCCGCTATGCACAAGTCTGGGGAAGCTCAGGGAAATATCCCGGGCAAAAAGTTGGTTTAGATCACAAGCTTTATGATAAGGACGTGCTCACCGTGATCATTACTCATTAATTTGAGAGTAAGGTTTCTGCTTGTTTTGCGATATGTTTTGCGTTCAACTGATATTTTTCCATAAGATCAGCGGGATCACCACTTTCACAGAATTGATCACGAATTCCCATTCGTTTAAATGCAACATTTCCCATGCTTTCAGCAAGCGTTTCAGCAACCGCTCCACCAAGCCCTCCGATGATAGAATGCTCTTCAGCGGTAATCATTGCATTTGTTTTCCTTGCATATTTCAGAACCAATTTTTCATCCAATGGTTTAATTGTATGCATGTCGATAACACCTGCATCAATTCCCTTTTTCTTCAACAAGGTACGAGCATCAAGCACAGCATCAACCATGGTACCGGTGCCAATCAGGGTAATATCATCACCATCTTCAACAATAATACCCTTTCCGATGGACAAGGTTTTTAGAAAATCCTCTGTATAAATCACCGGAGCCGGTGCTCTTCCAATACGAGCATACATAGGACCAACATGGTCTGCCATACATTCAACGATTTTTGCTGTTTGAGTATAATCACTGGGGGCAAGAACCACCATGTTTGGAAGCACTCGCATCAATGCTATATCTTCTATCATCTGATGACTGGCCCCATCTTTTCCCACGCTAATACCACCATGAGTAGCAAAAATCTTAACATTGGCCTGAGAATATGCTAAATCCATTCTAATCTGATCATAGACTCTACCCGTGGCAAACACAGCAAAAGTGCTTGCAAATGGAATTTTCCCACAGGAAGCTAGGCCTGCTGCGGTTGAGATCATATTGGCTTCAGCAATTCCCATTTCGAAAAAACGATGGGGAAACTCCTTTGCAAACATAATGGTTTTTGTGGATTTTGATAAATCAGCATCTAACACTACAATATTTTCATGTTTTTTTCCCAGTTTCACCAGGGTCTCACCATATGCTTTGCGTGGATTCACAATCTCTTTTTTACCCATCGTTAAGCAGCCCCCAGTTTTTGTTCCAGGGCATCGAGTTCCTCGAGGGCTCGTTGATGTTCCATTTTGTTTGGTGGGACACCATGGAAATCAACATTATTTTCCATAAATGAAACTCCTTTTCCCTTAACCGTGTCAAGAATAATTATTGAGGGTTTGTTTTTTACCTTATCAGTTTCCTGTAACGCCCTAAGGATATCACGAATGCTATGGCCATCAATTTCCACTGCATACCAGCCAAATGCATCCCAACGATCTTTTACTGATTCCAATTTTAAGACCTCTTCTGTGTTTCCATCAATCTGTAAATAATTCCGGTCAATCAACGCCGTGAGATTATCCAGTTTATAATGCGAGGCAGATGCAGCCGCCTCCCAGATCTGACCTTCATCTGTTTCCCCATCCCCTAGCATAACATATACATGATAATCTTTCTCATCCAGTTTTCCAGATAATGCCACTCCACTTGCAAACGACAGTCCATGACCTAATGAACCCGTTGATGCTTCTATTCCAGGAGTACGTAAACAGACCGGATGACCTTGGAGCATACAATTCATTTTTCGCAGTTTTTGTAATTCCTTTACAGAAAAATACCCTAGTTCAGCAAGAACCGCATATAATGCAGGTGCGGCATGGCCTTTACTGAGTATGAAGCGATCTCGATTTGGATCCAACGGTTTTTTTGGATTATGAGTCATATGGGAATAATACAAAGCCACCAGCGCATCAACTGCTGACAAAGATCCACCTGGATGACCAGACTCCGCTCTATAGAGCATATCAATGATGTGTTTTCTGATTTTCACTGCGGTCAAATCAAGTTTTTGAATGTTTTTATCGTCCAAGCTTTCCATCTGATCCCCCTTGTGAAAAAATTGGGCCATTGAACAAGGCGAAATGAATACGGTTTTTGTCTAAATAGTTTTTGTTATAATAAAAAAGAGACAACAATGTCAATAACTCCCTTAGAACACATATTCAATCATTGTTAATAAAATTTAAATAAAAAAAGAAGTGCAACTTATGGATCATTTATGACGATTGTTTCCAAATACACATATCAGTTCTTAAAAACACAATCCCAACGATAGATTTTAAAACTAGTAAGATTATTGGTTATCAGGAACAATCATGGTATTGGATGATCTCGGAAAATCATTGAAAGGCACTATTCAGAAAATCGCCAGTGCAGTAACTATTGACTCAAAACTGGTAAAGGAAGTGGTCAGAGATATACAACGTGCACTTCTTCAATCGGATGTCAACGTTAAACTTGTGCTTAAGCTCTCCAAGAAAATCGAGAAACGCGCATTAACCGAAAAACCACCTGCTGGTATGAGCAACCGAGAACATGTCATTCGTATCGTCTATGATGAACTCGTGGAAATACTAGGAGATTCCCGGGAACTTCCCATCAAAAAACAAATCATTATGATGACCGGACTATATGGCCAGGGGAAGACAACATCCTGTGCCAAACTTGCTATTTATTTCAAGAAAAAAGGATTACGTCCCGCGCTTATCGCCGGTGATGTCCATCGACCAGCAGCATATGATCAATTGAAACAACTTGCTGATCGAGTTGAGGTACCCTGTTATGGAGATAAACAAGAATCTGATGCAGTCGCCGTGGTCAAAGAAGGAATCAAAAAATTCAAACGCAATGCTGATGTCATCATCGTAGATACCTCCGGTAGACATAAGCTGGAAGATGATCTCATTGATGAGATGACAAATATTTTTAAAGCCACACAACCAGATGAAAAACTCCTAGTCATGGATGCTGCGGTCGGTCAACAAGCAGGATCACAGGCAAAGGCCTTTAATGATGCTGTGGATATCACTGGAATCGTTCTTACTAAACTTGACGGAACCGCAAAGGGCGGAGGTGCACTCAGTGCAGCAGCAGAGGTAGGTGCACCTATCGTTTTCATTGGAACCGGTGAACATCCCACTGATTTCGAACGATTCGACCCTGCTCGGTTCATTTCTCGACTTCTCGGCATGGGTGATATTAAAACCCTACTAGAAAAAGCCGAAGAAAGCATGAAGGGAAAGGATACGGAGAAAGCAGCACGTCGGATGATGTCCGGGAAATTCACGCTTAATGATATGTATGAGCAAATGGATATGCTTTCAGGCATGGGACCATTAAATAAAATAGCTGAGATGTTGCCGGGAGGGTTTTCCGGAAAAATGAAAGATGTGGATATGGACAATACCCAGGATAAACTGCAACGATTCCGAATCATTATGGATTCAATGACCAATGAAGAACGAGAAAAACCACAAATTGTACGCGCATCAAGGGTAAAACGAATCGCACGGGGAGCTGGAGTGGAAAACAAAGATGTCAAAGAACTGCTCAAATATTATAACATGACCAAACGTATGATGAAGGGATTTTCCAGCAACCGGAAAATGCGGAAAAACCTCATGAAACAACTACAATTTGGAAAATAAATTATAAGAGCAGTTTCATCACTTTTTTATGTTGTTTCATAATAAACAGCAACTCATCAACAATGGCGAAACACATGAGTTACAGCAGAAAAGAAAGGATATGCTTACTCTTCTTGAATCTGTAATCGATGCTGTAGATCCCTATAATGCCGTAAACAGATATGTTCAACAGAACTCCCTTGTCATATCAGATAAAACATATCATCTCTCAGAATTCAAAGATATCTATCTCATTGCATTTGGGAAAGCAAGTGTGGGAATGGCACAAGCAGTCTGCGATCAGATGTCCATTAAAACAGGTGCAGTCATTACAAATGATCCACAGGCATCTGTGAACCATCCTCAGATCAAAACATTTCATGGTGGCCATCCCATACCAAATGAAGAAAGCGTTAGGGGAGCCCGTTACATCAAAAAGATCGCATCCAATTGTGGAACAGACGATTTGCTGCTGGTGCTCATCTCAGGCGGGGGATCAGCGCTTCTAAGCGATCCGCAAATCAGTTTAAAGGAGATGCAAAAAACTACCCAGCTCCTCCTACATTCTGGAGCAACTATAAGCGAAATCAATACCATCCGGAAACATTTATCTAATGTAAAAGGAGGACGACTCATCGAAGATACATCTTCTCAGGTGCTTTCACTTATCATATCTGATGTGGTCAATGACCCTGTTGAATTTATTGCATCAGGACCAACCGCCGCTGATTCAACTACCTATAAAGATGCGCAAACCATTTTTAAAAAATATCAGCTCTGGGAGAGCATACCATTCACCGTTAGACAACTCATATTGGATGGAATTCAAGGAAAAACACCGGAAACACCCAAACCCGAAAATCCATTATTTCAACACGTTCATAATGAACTCATTGCTACAAATAAACTAGCCTGCTCACAAGCCGTAAACACAGCCAAAAAACTAGGATACTTACCAAAAATCATCACTACTTCGCTAATAGGAGAAGCTCGAGATATGGCAAAATGGTTTATTGAAACCATAATTGCTTACAATACATCCCATGATCTTTTCATAGCAGGTGGTGAAACCACCGTGACCATACAGGGAAATGGTAATGGGGGAAGAAATCAAGAATTCATTCTTGGCTCACTGCAACAGCTTTCCAAAACAAATGGAGTGCTTGCATCATTTGCAACCGATGGCATTGATGGGGCAAGTGATGCCGCAGGAGCGATTGCTGATAAGTTTAGTTTTGAACGAGGTAGACAAAAACAACTCATCCCTGAGCAGTATCTAAAAAGGAATGATTCTTATCATTTTTTCCATCAATTACATGATCTGTTATTGACTGGTCCTACTGGTACAAACGTCATGGACATCCAAATCATGATATGCTGATTTTTCTCATTGTCAACAACGTAACTACCTTTATTAACTAGAGAGTCTATACAATTCTACGCAGGAAGGAGAGTATGGTGATGTACAATTACTTCGATGGTGCTAAGGCCGCCAATAGCACCTTACCACCGTTAAGGAGAACAATTCAACTTAAATCCAAAAAATATATAAGGAATAACTATATAAATCGAGTTGTTATTTATAAAAGGTGATAAATATATGTTTGGGAGTTGGCCCTATCGACAATTCAATGTTTTTATCATCACATTTCTACTAATTTCAATCATAGGACTGCCTTTTTTTACCCAAAATCCCTCTTTTCAGGCAGCATCAACTTTCTCCACAGATCAAGCTGATGGAATCTACCTGAGCGAGCAATTCACTGACATATCCTCAAGTCATCTTGACAATACAGTAATCACATCAGGAGATATCGGCCTCGATCCCGATGGTCTGACAACCTACTCATACGATTTTACTGATTGGACAAATAAATCGGATAATCGTATGTATACGCACAAACCGATTGTTTTCTCAAAAATTATTCCTCCTTCATTTCATCAACTTCTCGCACAGGAAGTTACATCCACTGACATCTATGAAAAAGTCTCAAGCAAGGATACCATCACCCATCCAGATCATACAAATGGAACAACATCTTTACTTAAACAATCACATCTTTTTCGTTTTAAAATTAATCAAGACCAAGAAGCAATCAGCAAGCTCGGTCTCTCTTGGAGAGGGAAATCAGAATCAGATGCTAATACCACTCTTTATTACTGGTTACCCTCCTCAATACCAAACATTGGTATATGGCAGATAGCTGATGTAAAAAAATCAAATGATTCCTTTATCGAACTTCGACAGAATTTCACAGGTGATTTATTCATTGATAATACCGGTTATGTAACGTTTGCCGTGGTAGTAACGCCCATTCATGGAAAAAAATGTGCACTTTTCACCGATTATGTCTCACTCAGCGCCCAGGTTTCTGGTTTCTTCCCAGAAGGAACTGTGCAAAGCCCATCGATTATTCCAAGCACCATAAACCGATGGGAAAGGTTTTATTTTGAAGACAAAACCAGCAACAACACCAGCATCAAATATCATCTCCTTTACCAAAATCAAACCGGTCAACTCACCTATGTAGAAAATAATTATGTTTCGGGTAATACCAAGGGATTACAATCTTCGCCCATCGATATTTCCCATATCCCTGCCTCATACAACCTTACCATACAAGCAGATCTCACAACCAGCTATCTCTCAGAAACACCGACCCTGAAAAGTTGGGGTCTCAGCTGGCAAACAGAGAAAAATAAATGGAAGGACAGTTTTACCTCATCATTACGCATCGATACAGATGAACTAAAACATGTGAAACGGGAAAATGCTGAGATCAATCTGATACCGATCCTCAATCATTGGCCACAACAAGGCGGCGAAACCGCAGGGAACACACGAGCAAGTTCTGGATTGGGAACGCAAAACAAAGAAAACAATCTCTCCTGGTATTCCTCGGTGAAGGTGGGAGGGAACTATGTAAATCCTGTTATCAGAGATGGAATGCTTTACATCCCATCAAATGATGGGGAAAAACTCTATTCTTTTGATGCACAGGCAACGACGGGATTGACAACATATAACCCTATTCAAGCATGTCTGCGAATCCCCTCATTTCCCATTGAATGCACACCGTTAATCATTGATGAACAGGTGATCATCGCCACAGGGGCAGCTCAAAAATATGGCGGGATTGCAAACATGGTGTATGGTTTCAGCACCGATCTATCTGAAACACCTGAATGGTCATTTAATTACCAGACAGTGAACGCAAATGATCCAGCAATCAGCTATGCAGCCTCACCAGTATATCATCAGAATCATATTTATCTTAGTACATGGAATGGAGATGAATCCATACTTAATTCCGTGTGGAATTTTATTAATTTTTCCAGAGGAAATAATAAATTACTCGTCCTTGATTCACAGGGAACCTTCCAGTGGGAATATGATTTACCCACCGCTAGTTTTTCAAGTCCTGCAGTGAAAGGAAACACCATCATTGTGGGCTGTGAACGAATCAATGGTGACAGTATCATCGCGTTGAACAAGGACGGAGAGGAATTATGGAAACAGAATGTCGGTCCCATTGGTAGAGCATCGCCGGCAATCTATGAAAATAAGGTCATCGTTGTGGCAAAGAATCCATCAAATCTTTATGTCACTGCAAACACCAAAGTATATGCCTTAAACCTTTACAATGGAAATATCATCTGGAATAAAACCATTGGTGATTCCACCTTTGATCCGTATCAATACGCTGGATGTAATAGCCCCGCTGTGGCAGATGATACCGTTTTTGTCACCTCTCCCGATGGGATGATTTATGCATTTGATGTAGACAATGGAGATGAACTATGGAAAAAAAGGATTTACAATCGAGGGCTACTACCCACATCTCCCTATCTTATCTCATCACCAGCCTATGCTGAAGGAATCATCTATGTAGGTACTCCAGAGGGGCGTTTCTATGCTATTGACTCAGTTACCAATGAAACCCTCTGGTCTAATACCACCAAAGAAGGAACAGCTGTTGTATCAAGTCCTGTGGTTGTGGATGGATTCACCTATTTTGTTGAAGCTGAAGGAATCGTGCAATGTCGGGGTAGGCTCCAAATTCCACCTGGAGAACAAATCACCGGAACAGTACTTTCACAACCAATTTCACTTCCAGATGATGACAATTATATATGGAATCGGTTCTTCGCAGATTATGATTATCAAAACAGTGATATCAGCTTTGCTATCACTGATGAATCAGGGAAAACCATACTTCTTTCCGAGGTCGATGATGGGCAATCCATCTCAACAAATGCGGTAAAGAATCATGATACTATTCGATTAAAAGCTGACTTCATCGCTCAGGCAACAGGCAAGATCACTTTGTTTGAATGGGCAGTTGATTTTCAAGCCGATGGCGTTCAGGACAATATCACTATTTTCTATGAAAATAGCTTTAACTATGATGATATGCCACCGAACTGTTCCATTGACGTTCGCAATCAAGATAGTGGGTTGTGGAACAATTCAGCTTCATACCGACTCGATTATGAAAATGAAACAGGATCGTTCATTACTGATTGGATACCGGCAACCTTTACCGGGGAAAATGGAACCACCTTACGAGAAACCATCTGGGCAAATATCTCCTTACTTGATGGTGCAGAAAATATTACTGATTACAATCGGATCCGATTCAGTATAAAAGATAGTTCAGGGGATGAAACCGTTTCCGCATGGTTTTCCTTTACCATCACTCCTGCGGACCAAGCGGTTCCGGAATTTGATCTGCAGAGCTTTACCCCATCATCCGGTTGGATTACCTCGCCAACACCAACCTGCACTGTGCAAGTTCAGGACCGAGGAACAGGTGGTAATACTACTGGATTGAATACCTCAGATGTCACTTATACTTTGAACTATACGGACAACACTGGAACTCATTCTGACGTCTTTGAAGCAACCTGTAGCGGAAACCTGGGAACCATTGGAAAACAGACCATCACTGCAACCATTGCTGATAATCCACAGAGTGATTCCATCACCAATGTCTCCTCAATTCGTTTCACCATCAGTGACATGGCTGGTAATGAAAATACGTCACCATGGTTTAATGTAACACTTGATGATACAGAACCAAGCTCTGAGATATCAAATGTAGGAAGTATTCCAGCAGTTACCAATTCAAGTCCCGTTCGCATTGAGGCAACGGCCACCGATACAATAAGCGGCATACAACATGTCACCCTATTCTACCGACTGAGTGGATCCACACAGTGGACATCGTTTAAGAACGATCCCACATCACCCTATGAATTTGATTTTACCATAGGAAGTGATGATGGAGGAGAATATGAACTCTGTACCGTCGCGGTTGACAATGCGGGCAATGAAGAGAGCTTTCCCACCCAGGTTCAAGTAGTCTTTCTGTATGATCCAAATCCGCCGATGAAACCATCCTTTGCAACGAATTATCGATTCACCGGGGATACGGTGCCCACCTTTTCCGATGTCACCTTCAGCGACGATTATCAACTGAAACAGGTTTCATACCGAATGAACTTCGAAGGATTACTTGAATGGACGGAAATAAATGAAGAAGAACTCGACTTGCAAAGCTACACTCCAACCTGGAATTTAACCGAGGAACAATGGAATCAAATGCAGGAAGATGTGACCTATTATATCTACTTCAAACTCACCGATTATCTTGGTAACACCTACACCACCCCTTCACAATCACAAGCATTAGAACTAGTAAAGGATCTTTCAACTGATTCGACCTTTGTTCCAGATCTTTCCAGTTTTGACACCTGGCAGTGGAACAATGAATACCTAATCAAAGTAAATATCAATCAAACAAATGTAAGCTTGATGCAACTCTGGTATCAATATTCCAAAGACAATGATTCATGGTCCAATTGGACCCAGTTCGGAGAGAATATCACCGACGCCCCTTATGAATGGGTGTTTACCCCCCCTAACGATAGTGGATACTACCGGTTCAAAACCACGGTGGTGACCCCTCAGGGAATAACAGATTATATCAACGAAGACATCATCTATATCACCACGTTTCCCATCATTGAACTCGTGATCATGAGTGTGCTCATCATTATCCTGTTTATCATCTCAGCATTGGTGTTCATGAGACGGAAACGGATTAGGATGAATCAATAAAAAACATATCAATCAATTGAAGAAAATCATTCATAGAGATTTTTTTATTCTTCCTTATTTTCCTTTTCGCGATTTCGTTCAGGATGCAATTGAAATAACCGCTGTCTTAACGCATCAATTCCTTCCCTTGTTTGACATGAAATCTTCAGATCAGATGAACCAGTGGATAAAAGATCAACCTTGCTTTCAACAAGAATCAAATGCGCATCGAGAAAAAAGGATTGCACCCGATCCAGTAATTGTTTTTGATCATTCAAACCATATCCACAGGTTTCAGAAGGATCAAGCATAAAAACAACCACATCAGCAAGATATTTCAAAGCCGCAATAGCGACCTGTTCGATATCGTTACGCTGTTCTTCAGATCGGTCAAATAAACCAGGAGTATCAATCAATTGATAGGAAATAGTCCGAAATCCAACCTGCTCACTCATATGGCCAACAAAAATCTGCTTAGTGGTAAAGGGATACTGAGCAACTGTTGGTTTTGCTTTGGAAAGACAGCGGAGAAGAGACGATTTTCCCACATTCGGATATCCTGCGATAACCACCGTAGGCATATCAGCAATATTAGGGAAATGAGTAAGGGTTTTTTGAGCATTTGCAAGCACGAGCAACTGATCATCAATTTGTTTTAACACACTAGTAATCCTCCCATGAATCTCTCGTTGCTTGCTTTCGATAAAATTAAGATCCTTTGAAAACTTCAATGCTCTCATTTGAGAACGATGGATGCGCTGGATGGTTTTCTTCGCCCAGTCCACAGCACCCAATGCTTTTCTCAGTTTATCCGCATCAATCTGAATACTGATAAGCTCCTGATAAAACAAGGATAGTTGATCAATAGATGGAAAGCGTTTCACATAAGAATCAAGTACCTTTATAATGGTCTGAGCAAAGCTATCCATTTTGGCGATAATGGTTTTCTTCTTCCGATAAAATCGATCTCGATCAGGGATCTTTTTTTTTCTCGCCCGTGCAAACGACCGCTGGATAATTTCATCAGCGGTCTCAACTGGAGGAATATTTCTAAACATAATTGAACAGGGACTATAGCTTTCTGTGTTGATTAAGATGTTGGTTGGAATCGTTTGCAAAGAAAAACATTTTTCAGTTTTTCTCACATTGCACATATGATTATAAATCAAGGAACGGTTCACCATTACAATCAATAGCCAAGCTATCTGAAGAAATCGGCCGATAC
>CAZQMI010000012.1:31471-32158 GCA_964594475.1 uncultured Thermoplasmatales archaeon | reverse complement strand
TTGACTAACTACCTTTTGCTCATTAGTCAACATTTTTTGACTCGTTAGTCAGACCTACCCCTTGAAAAATCCAAAATCCACAGTCTTTATATACTATGATTTGCGCTACTAATTGATGTCTATCAGAAGACTAACTGAAAACGAGATTAAACAGATCCGTGAACGAGTACTTTCTGGTAAGAACAAGAACCAGGTAGCAAAGGAATTCGGGGTTAGTCCTTTTGCAGTGCATTCTCATACCAAGGATATTTCCTGTGAAAAGAACCAAAAATACAGGGCAGAGCACTAGAGTTACTCAGAGAACTTCTCACCGATGGCTACGTATTCGGCTCAGAAAACGGGAAAAGAAATAATTCTTATCTACGGGAACTCCAGCTATTATTTCCCATGATCCAATCAGCTCATGTCGATAAAAGAACCATTTTTTATCTTGAGGAAAAAAAACGTGAGGCATTGGCTGCGGTGGTACGACATCGGCATTCACGGATCATTAATTATTATGATCTTATGACTGTTTCTCGAGCGTTTAATGTCGAACTGCAAACCATTGAGAAACGTCGGTTGCTCGGGGTGAAAAAAACGTAATCCCTGCCCGAAGATCCGGTTGAAAGATGGTGGTTACAGCTCCAGCTTACTTTCCTCTCAAAAGAAGCTCTATATTGAATATGGTTAAGGTCTATTTTGTCA
>CAZQMI010000012.1:0-31461 GCA_964594475.1 uncultured Thermoplasmatales archaeon | reverse complement strand
TGTCAATTACCGAGTTTTATAATAAAAATCTCAAGAAATGAAATAATTATTTTCAAGAATATTTATATATCGTCATAACAATTTAAAATATAGAGGCATATCTTTATGCATAAAAGATACATAGCATTAGGGTTATTACTGCTGCTCTTTATCAGTACCATTAGTCCAATATCTACAGGATTTGAACATAATCAACATCATATTGGAGAAACGATCTATGTAGGTGGATCAGGACCGGGGAACCATAGTACGATACAGGATGCTATCGATGAAGCATCTGATGGAACAAAAATCTTTGTTTACAACGGTATCTATTTTGAAAACCTAAAGATCAACTCAAAATCACTTATTCTTCAAGGTGAACAAAAAGAAAAAACCATTATCGATGCAGGAGATGCTGAATCTGCTTTGATTTTACAAAATGCAGATGACTGTAGTGTATCTGGTTTTACTTTTAGAAATCTCAGTGGTCTTGTTTGGTTTGAAGCAGGGGTCTTAATTGATGCATGCAATGATTGTTCAATAACTGACAACATCTTCTGTAACTGTGGCCATGGCATCTGGTTATATAAATCCGAAGACATCCAGATACAGGATAACAATCTCGTAGATAATTTAGAAGGAATCGTATTTTATGATACCAACGCAATCACTATAGAAAGAAACAACATAGAAAACAACTCGGTTGTCGGCCTGTATTTCAATGGATGTAAGACTGCATCAATAGTTGAAAATAATTTTATTGATAATGCACGACATCTGACTCTATTCGGCATCATTGATGTGGATGTTGACCTCAATTATTGGGATAATTTGAATCAATGGAAAATAAAACTACTTTTATGGACGCCGTTTAATATCATCCCTCTACCCGTTTTAACATTTGATTGGCATCCTGCAAAAGAACCATACGACATAATGATTAACTAATCTTTCAACACAACATCTCACACTCGGTCCTGTCAAGATATCGTTAGACAAAAACAACTGTAAAAAAATCGTGGTTTCTTCTTTCGATATTGAACTGTCAAAAAAACGTGAGTTCCTTATGCCTTCATCAACTGGAATCAATTTAGAATTACATATTAATATAATTTTTACCTTAAAAATATGAAGGAATGAAATAAGAATAGTTTTAGTAAGTATTCGCTCTGATGAGTTTTCTCTTTTTAACACGAAGAAATAAAATCTGAGGCTTATTCGTGTTATTACTCTCCCGTTAAAAGTAGCGGACGCGGCGGGATTCGAACCCGCGGCCACTGGCTTAGAAGGCCAGTGCCATATCCAGACTAGGCCACGCGCCCAAAAAAACCTTTACTGTTTTTCTTTGGGGTGTAACCAAATGACGCTACATAAAGATACTGTTAAAAGAAGAAAGAAAAAAATGAAATGAGGCGGGTGGTGTTCTCTGTTTACTCATAAGGTGCTGCTTCTTTGAGCAGGTCCACATGAGAAATAATCATGCGGCGGCAGCAGTAACGATCGATACCCAGTTCATCAAGAATGTCCTTTGGTGTTTTGGTAGGTTGTTTACCTTCGAGTATGTCTTGTTTATAGGATTGATATTGCTCGTTGAAGGCCTCATATTCTTGGCTGATGACTTTTCCGCAGGTGAAACATCTAACTGGTATTATCACCTTTGATCACCTATATGATTTCTGTCGTTTCTTACGAGCTCCTCGGCCCAGTGGTTTTTTGCTTTCTTTTCTGCGAGGATCATTGACAAGTAAACTGCGATCATGATCTAAATATGTGGTTTTCAGCGTGGCATCACCGGTATATTCCACTAGTCCTCTGGCGATTGCGGTACGTACCGCATTTGCCTGGCTCATGAATCCACCTCCTTCTACGGATACCTTGATGTTAACCGAGTTGATGGCATTTCCGGCAAGCGTGACAGGTTCATAGATCTTCCATCGTGCGATTTCTGGTTCATGTAATTCAAGGGGAATTTTGTTAATCCGAATCAATCCTTTTCCTTTTTGAACGGTTGCCCGGGCGACTGCGGTTTTTCGTTTCCCGGATGTGTTGACCACTTTTTTTACCATATTAGATTTTCGCTCCTAGGTATCTAGATAATTCTTCAATAGTGATATAATTAATATGTCGTCGTTTGGATTTTTCTAAGGTTTCAGGGGTTTGCCCTTGGAATTCCTCAGGGATGCCGATGTAGCATTTCAATCGTTTGAAGGCTTCTCGACCATGGGGTTTTTGATAGGGAATCATTCCTCGGACGCTTCGTTTCACGATTCTGTCGGGGCTTCGGGGGAAAAAGGGACCTTTTCGATAGGTTCCTACTTCTCGCTTCTGTTTGTACTCTTCTTTGATTTTTTGTTTTTTGCCTGAAATCACCGCTTTTTCACTGTTGACAATAGCGATTTCTTCTCCATTCAACAGTTGTTTTGCAACAGTAGTGCAGAGTCTTCCCAGTGTTGCTCCTTCCGCATCAATGATTCGTTTCATAGTAATTATCCCACGATTCGTATGTTTTTTCCTTCAGGGTTGTTCTTTAACAATTCTGCAATGGTTAGTGTGCTGCCACCGGCCTCTTTGATCTTTTCTTTTGATCGGTCGGAAAACGCCCATGCCGCTACATCCATTTTTTTGGTAAGCCTTCCTGTTGAAAGGACTTTTCCGGGCACTAATGCGGTTTCTTTCTCTTGGACGGTGTGATTCAATCGGTCGAGGGTTACCTCTGACCAGTTGCGAAGGGGTTTTTCTAATCGAAGGGCAATATCTTTCCACAGGGAAACATCCTGTTCTATTGCCTGTTTCTTTAATTCATGAATGAGTTGAATGAGGGCAGGGTTTGTCTTTCGCATGTTCTTTGACATAGAGGTATTTCTCCAGATATAAGGATGTTACTGAAAGCAGGTTCTATTTATAAGATTTGCGGGAGAAATAGTTAAAAACATTCTCCTAGATAAATGTGTTGATGAAAACATTGATTGGAGTCTGTGGAAGCGGCGGTAAAACAGCTGATATTTCATCGAAGGTGTATTCCATTGCTGAAAAAATCGGTTGTTCTATTGCAGAAAAGCAGTGTGTGTTGGTCTGTGGTGGTCGTGGTGGGGTGATGAACGCAGCATGTCGCGGAGCAAAACAAGCTAATGGAATAACCCTTGGTATTCTTCCCCAGGGCAAGGAGGAGGCAAATCAGTTCGTTGATATCGCCCTCGGCACCCATCTTTCTTTTCAACGCAACATGATGATTGCTCAGGTTGTGGATGGAATGATTGCGCTAGCGGGGAGTTGGGGAACGCTTTCTGAGCTGTCTTCGGCCATGATTTTAGAAAAACCATTGGTATTGGTGGAAACCGGTGAGGGAATCGTCGATCAGTTCATACAAAATAAAATGCTTCCAGATTCTTCTCTCAGGCTGAAGCGAACGAATGATCCTGGAGTTGCAGTTGATCTGGTGCTTTCATTGATAGAAGAAGGGCAGGATTCATCAAAACATTAATATCGGTTCGCTCTATTGTCCATACAGGGGTGGAAACGTGCGAGACTATAAGATAAAACGCGGATACAATCCAGATATCAACCAGGTTATCTCCAAGTATTTTGATGTAAACGGAGATGTGAAAGAAGGAATTAGCTTTGAAGTTGAAGGCATCGGAAAAATCGATATGAAACAGGATAAAAAGATTCTATCCGTAGATATTGAGCCACCGAAAAAGGTGTCTGGTGATTATAGCATCATTAAGAAATGGAATGATTTTTTATATGAGGCTACAGGGAAGACCACAAAGGAACGGAAAAAAGAGTTTGGAAAAGTAAAGAAAAAATAAATCTAGATTTAAGAAGAGTATTACGATTGTTTTACTTTTTCCCAGTCCTCACAGAATCGTTTGATGCCGATGTCGGTAAGTGAATGTTGGGCCATTTTTTTGATGATCTGTGGTGGTATGGTTGCAATGTCAGCTCCAATACGTGCTGCTTGGATGACATGAATTGGATGACGGATGCTGGCAACGATGATTTCGGTGTCAATGTCGTAGTTGTAAAATATTTCAACGATTTCCTCGATGATCTGCATGCCTTCCTGACCGATATCATCTAGTCTACCGATGAATGGACTGACAAATGTGGCACCTGCCTTTGCGGCAAGCAGTGCTTGATTTGCAGAAAACACTAGGGTAACGTTGGTGTTAATGTTTTTTTCTGAGAGTGTTTTCACTGCTTTCAGTCCTTCAGGGGTCATGGGTATTTTAATGGCTACATTTTTTTGATATTTCGTAGAGACCTTCTTGATGACTGTTTCTGCTTCTTTGACCATGTCTTTAGCACATTCACTGACGACTTCTAGGCTGATTGGCCCATCGACGATGGTGAAGATTTCTTCTATGATTTCCTGAAATGTTCGACCGCTTCTTTTAACCAGGGTGGGATTGGTGGTGACACCATCTACAATGCCCCATGATGCCAGTTCTCGGATTTCATCTAGATCTGCGCTGTCAACAAATATTTTCATGGTTGCCTCACTTCAGTGAAGGGTATTATGTTTTGATTGATAATTCTTTGGATGACCAACGAATATGAATATTTTATTGGATATGAATAGATAGACGCATTGGTATATTCATGAATGAATAGAAAAATATATATATTCATAAAGCCATTCGTATACTGTAGGCGGGGATAAATGCCTCTAACAAGAAAAGCCCGTGTCGTGGGTAGTAGCCTTGTGCTTACCATTCCTAGTCAATTGGCAAAAGCCCATGATATTAATGATGGAGACGAGATAGAAATCATTCCGATGGGATATGGAGAGTTTAAAATCAGGAAACTGAAAAAATAGAAAAAAACCCTCCATTTCTTCCCCTCTTTAGAGGATTCATTTTTGGACTAGAAAGAAATTAACATCCTGAGGCTAGATCTCTAAGAACTTCTTCTTTATTTTTTGCTTTTACCACACCACTTGCTAACAGGACTCCTTCTGCACCAAGATCAAGGGCGGTGTTTACATCTTTTCCGTTTTTAACTCCAGCTCCACAGAGCACGGAAACGTTTTTATTGATCGCTTCCACTGCTTCAACACTGCCACTGACGATATCTGGATCTGCAGTGGTAACCGAGATATCTCCACCGATGAGCTCTGGCGGTTCCACGGCTACGAATTGTGGCGATAATGCAGCAATTGCTTTTGAGGTGGCTATGTTGTTTGAGCAGATAATTTGATCCAGTGTTACTTCTTTTGCTCTGGAAAGACATGCATCGATGTCAGCTAGGGTTAATCGATGTTCACTGTGATTGATCAGGGTTCCTATTGCTCCTGCATCTTTTACTGCCTCCGGAAGGGTCCACCCAGTATGACTGCCCGGAGTAATAGGATCAATGTGTTCTGCATAGACCGGTATATTCACTGCTCGTGCACACGTTGAGATATCGGTTGCCTGGACACTGATGGCCATGCTGACACCGGTTTCTTTACCGATTTTTTCCATATATTTAGCTATTTCAACGCTTTTTTCTCCAACTGCTTGTGCATAGGTTTTTACATTGAGTACGATGACTGGTGTTTTCAACATAATAACTTAATCTCCTCGACTCCCAAATAATAAAAAGGTAATCGATGGGCTTTAATATAATCTTTTCCTTCTTTGCTGCTGATTGTCCTATGAGCATCATTCCTCAGTCAAGTTTGTTTCTTGGTATTATTCCAGCATTAATCATTTTGTATATATCACTGAAGGATTGGCAGGATCGATTCACTGAAAAGGTACTCTTTATCCTGTTTATCCTTGGTATTTTCCTTGGATTCGTGGTTATAATTGCTGAGCTTGCCATTTTTTTTGATATCATCATTATCATCCTTATCTTTCCATTTCTTGAGCAAATACTGAAAACGATGGTGTTAAATCTACCTAGATTTCATGAAAAACAGGCAACGGTGCTTTATGGCTTAGGTATCGGTCTTGGTTTTGGATCGATTTATCCGCCGGCACTCTTGATTCTTACCGCACAAAATGATGTTCCCGGTTTTGTGCTCATTTCAGTTCTCATTGGCTCGTTGGGTTTGCTGTTCATTCATGGTGCCACTGGAGCTATGATTGGGTTTGGTATTTATCAGGGGAACCTCACTCAATGGTATCTCTATGCCGTGTTGATGGTTATTGCAGCGAATCTGTTGATCTGGTTTCAGGTAGGCTACGTGCAATGGTTGACATTAGCCATGGGATTATTGTTGTTCTATCTTGTTCATAAGAAAATACTTCGAAAAACAGTCAATAGTTTTGAGCAAAGAAAACGAAAACCAAATCCCTCATAATCACTGGCAGGGTCAAGTTTATAGGCGATGAGATATTGTTGATTTCTCATTACGATTTGGATGGTTGAGTGATATGACAGAAAATGATATTGACAAATATGAAAGAAATCCTTTTGATGATGATACCAATTTCCCTGGAATTGATCCTACGGATGAAGCATTACCACAAACATCAAAACCATTAATCGCAGGAATTCTTCTCATCATTGCGGGACTGTTGGCAATTATCACCTGGGTTTCTGCATTGACCATTGATTTAACAATGCTTGATCCATCCCTTTTTCAAACCAATAATATGACCATTACACCTGCTCAACTTGAATCATTTGTTCAAATCTGTGCAACTATTGGTATCATTCTTTCTATCTTTCCCCTGCTCGGTGGAATATTATCCATTCAGAGAAAACTATGGGGTGGTGCGGTGGCTTGTAGTATTATCGCCATTTTTACTGTTGGACCCGTGTTTCTTTCAAGTATAATGGGCATTATTGCAGTTATCCTTGTTTTCCTTTCAAAAGATGAATTTAAAAAATAAAAAAAATGATAACCAGAAAGCATAGCTTTTGTGCCATCTGGTTTTATTTTCTTATTGTAGATTTCAGTTAGTATTGTTTTCCACAGTATGGGCAGACTTGTGCATCATCAGGAATGACTCTTCCACATGCGGGACAGCGTCGTTCTGCTGAGGATTGTTGTTTCCCTTCCTTTTTTCCACCGATTGGTGGACGGACAATCAACCAGATGATTAACCCGATAATACCGGTAATGATAACAATAATCAACCATAGAGCACCGGAACTATCTCTTCTCTCAGCATCCTTATAGACCCAGATGGCAAGTACGATCCAAATGATGAACATGACTACAGGTATGAAACATAATGCTCCTGAGAATAATCCCCAGAACGCCCATGGTGCAGCATCTGTTTCCCAATCATAGTTATAATCATTTGTCGCCGTCACGATATTGGTAGCAAAGGTTATCAGCATCAATCCTGCTAAGAGCAAACTCATTTTTTGTAACTTTTCCATCCTATATTCCACCTTGAGCAGTCCTAATTTATTTTTATATTAACTACTTTTCGCTTTTTTTCAGTGTTTTCACTTCATCAATGATTAAGCCAAGTGCCATACCACAAACAATGCCGACAAATGATCCAGTAATAACCCGGGAGAGTTGACTACTCTCCCACAAACCAAGGAGTTGACCGGTTCCATCGATGCCAATAGGAATCAGACTGAATATGACTAGAAAGAGAAATCGATTATCAAGTGGAATGTGAAAAAACGTTAGTATTCCCAGGCCAATGGTGATACCCACCCAGATAGCCGTACATCGACTGCAGAATGGCATTTGATTCCCATTAAGAATGAAAGTCCGCGTTGGTTTTTGGTGGCAAAGTCGATCTCCGGCACTATAAATGAAATCGGAGGGAAATGACAGCGTTTCTATTTCCTCTTGATTATCCATTACTCCAACGGTTCCAGATTCCAGTTGTATCGAGTTTGGTGGGCTCATTAAAAGCGGACTGAGAAATTGAAGTGCAGTAAAGAGAAAGAGAAGTAAAAAGATGACTGCAATTCCTTTAGAAGCTTTTTCCCTTTTTTCCATCGTCAAACTCTTCTTTTGATTTAAAAATTAGGATGAAGGCAATAACGCTTAAAAACGATCCAATCAGGAAAAATCCTATAGTAAAGATACCAAGGATGCTTCCCATGAGTGCAACATCTGAATGTCTTCTTCGGATACTAGAGATGGCACTGAGCAGAGCAATCAGGGAAAATAAAATCAAAAGAATGGAAATCCAGGTGAGATCATCCTGAGGATTAGTGATAGTTGCCGAGGATGTCGCAGTGTTAAACCGAATGGTATGAATCGATGAATCAAATGGGGCAACGGAAACTGTAATCGAGGCGGTGGAATTATTTTTGCTTAGAAGAAGTGTTTGTGTCCCCAGAGCAAGATTCGATAATGTTGTTTTTCCTGTTTCGTTTGTGGATGAAGTAAGAGAATCTGATAAGGAAATCGTGACGTTTTCAAGTGGTTGATCAGTAGGATCTTGAATGAGTAAGTGCACATCTTCCTTGACACCTGCTAGAGAGAGAAGGCCAATCGGGGTTTCTACAAATGCTTGTGGAAAGACTGCAGAACTGATACCAATAATAACCACTGCAATCAAAAGGATGGCTGCAAGCATTGGTTTATCGGTTCGTGGTTTCATCGATGAAAGAATCGTTTTTCGTGGTTCCCCATGTTCTTCCCAGGAACATTCAGCGCTATCTTGATCTGTTTTTGTCATCATATCATTGGTGGTTTTCACTGTGAATGAGTAATCACAGGCAGGACAATGAACGGATGCGCATTCTGCATCCTTTGGGGCTTGGGCGATGAATTCATTGCCGCATTGTGGACATTGTATCCTCCCCCTCATCGTCTTATTCACCATCATGTCGAAAAACAATTCCTCCATTAAGAATATTTCTATAATTTTCAATAGCTATTCCGACTGTGAGTTTTCCTTATTCATCAATTCTTCGTTGTGTAATGTTCATTTATTGTTATTGGCTGGCATCTGTTGATGCATAAAGATGTTTGATTTGATCTAGAACGCTTCTTTTCACATTTTCCTTGGTGAACTCTTCAAGATGACCGGGGACTTTGATGATGGGAATACCCTGGTCTTTGAGATAGTGTATCGCCGGTAGGGTTTTGGTATGAAATTCTTGGAGTCGTGATTTGATTTTTTCTTCAGTGTCATCTGATCGTTGAATGACATCCACATTACAGTGTTCGCATTTTCCGTTCGGTGGTGGATTATAGATGAGATGATAAACCTTCCCACATTGTGGACAGATTCTTCGGTTCACTGTTCTTTTAATGATTCGTTCATCACTATTTTCTACCCAGAGGATAAAATCAACTTGGGAATCATGTTCTTCTAAGATATTGAGAAGAAAACGTGATTGTTCAAGAGTTCTTGGATAGCCATCAAGCACCTGGTTTCGATAGTCTTTTTCTGCGAAAGCTGATTCGAATAATGCATTAACGATGTGGTCTGGTCCGAATAATCCGCGTTCAACAAAGTATTTTGCTTTTAGTCCCAGGATAATATCCTCATCATCAGTGCCGATTTCTTTTTGTATCCTTTCATCAGAAACGAAATCATTGTGTTCTGTATCCCAGAACTGATCAAGTGATCCTTGATAATCATAATCATCATATTTTCCAAGAAAATAACGGAAGATATTCCCAGTGGAAAGCTGTTCAAGATTGAATTCATCAATGAGTACATCGATTCGTGGTTGTTTACCTGCGCCACTTTTTCCAGTTACAACAACATTTGTAATCTGATCAGGAGTTATCTTTGTCATTATGCAACCGGTAATCCAGAACTCATATATAAATTACCAGGCATCTTTTAATCGGGAAGGGCAAAGGATTTCAATCGTTTTTAACAGAACAACGAGTTGATTGATACGTATTTTTGGTATAAACCATGAAGTATATAAATAAGATAAAGATATGGCAGAAAAAAGTTGAAGAGAGTCAACATATGAATAAAAGTATTGTTTTAATTGGATTAGTATTCATCTTTTTTATCAGTTCCTTTGTATCAGCAGACCCTGCAGTCATGATCACAGCGTATGATCTTTCCCCTTCAGAGGTAATGCCTGGTGATGAAGCAGTGTTAACCCTCACCATTACCAATACAGAAACAACGGCAACAAAAACTGATAATGATATCCTAAATGGAGCGATCAGCCAGCAGATCACTGAAATGATCAGTGCCAACATCGATAATATCTGGATAGCAGCAGATGGCGATGGAACCTATGAAATCAAGGCATCGGAAAATTTTCAAAATGTAGGAGATCTTGCTCCTGGAGCAAGCATGACCATAAGTTTTTCTCTCCAAGCTGATGAGAACATTACACCAGGATTGTATTATCCTCGGGTTCGCATCGATGTTGATGAGTATCAGGATGTTCGCTTTCCCATTCCGGTTCGAGTGAGTAATCGAACAGCTGATTTGATTGCAAAAAACGTTCCATCTAAGATTTCTTCCAGTGGTTCAACGCAGATTACCTTAACAGCGGCAAACAAACTTGAAACCGAAATTAAAGAGGTGACTATCAGCGCGGGAAGAAACAGTGGTTTTGATGTCATCCCAAATTCCATGTATGTTGGTTCTATGGATCAAGAATCATCTCAGGATTTTTCTTTTTCGATTCATAGCATGGAAATCGGAGATCAATATTTACCATTCATTATGACTTACAGGAATGGTCAAAACCTGCATCAAAGTAGTATTAACCTCAGTTTGGAAGTGGTAAAAACTGCTGATGTTTCACCAGTTCTCTATCAAATGAATGATCAACTCCCTCAAGGATCATCGGAGCGGATCACATTAGAGGTCTTTAATGCAAAAACGGAGTCCATCACTGGGGTCATCGTCATCCCTGTAACAAATCTAACGGTGTCACCCTCTCAATATTTTATCGGATCAATGGACCCGGATGATGTGTTTTCTGCTTCCTTTGATATTTCCACGAAGAACAAAGAGCTCGGGTCATATCCAATTGGATTTAAGGTTTCCTATAAACAGGATAATGATTACTTTGAATCACCAGTGATTAGTGACACCATCGAAGTGACCACTGCTGTTGAGACTGAGGACGCTGGTTTTCCATTGGTTATTGTAGGTTTTATCGTGTTAATTATGGTAGCCATTGGACTCTTTTTCATGATGCGGAAAAGAGGAAATAAATAATGAATGATGGAGCGGTAATTCAGACACAAGATCTATCCAAAACCTACGGATCAGGAGATCTGAAGGTTCATGCATTACGGGAGGTTTCAGTTTCCATTGGTTATGGTGAATACATTGCCATTATTGGCCCTTCTGGATCGGGAAAATCAACGTTTATGAATCTATTAGGCTGTTTGGATAAACCGTCAACTGGTAGCATTCTGATTGAAAATACCGATGTTTCTTTCTTATCAGAACGCAAGTTAGCGCGGCTTCGACGGGAGAAAATCGGTTTTATCTTTCAGAAATACAATTTATTACCCACTCTAGATGCCATGGGAAACGTTGAATTGGCAATGAGTTTTGCTGGTGTGGACCGGAAAACAAGACGGGATAGGAGTGTCAATCTACTTAACATGGTAAAACTTGGACATCGATTGACTCATAAACCATCTGAGATGAGCGGAGGAGAGCAACAACGAGTTGCCATCGCCCGTGCCCTGGCCAATGACCCATCTATTATTCTTGCTGATGAACCTACCGGTAATGTTGATTCTGAAGGTGGAAAGAATATTATGAATATCCTAGAAGAAATCAACGGTAGGGGTGAAACGGTGATTGTAGTCACCCATGATCCTAGTATTGCCAAACGAGCCAAACGAGTGCTCAGGATTAAAGATGGATATGTAAGTGAAGCTCATGATATCTGATAATATAATCCTAGCCTTGAAAAACATCAAGGAACGGAAAACCCGGGTATTTCTCACACTGCTAGGTATTGCCATAGGAATTATGGCCATTGTTTCCCTGATGAGTATTGGAGAGGGTATGGAAGTAGCCATTACTCAAGAATTATCCTCTCTTTCCGATACCATTTTTGTCACTATTGGTGTGGAAACCGAAGGAGCAGCTCCTGGTGGAGGTGGACTTGATTTTTCTACTATGGATTATCTTACTGATCGAGACATTGGAGACATGCAACGAATCCAAGGGATAAAGGATATCAGCCCTATTTTATCTGGTGGGGGGATCATCGAATATAACAATGAGTACAAAACAACCACGCTTCTTGGAATGGATCCGGTTAATATGCAAGCAGTGTTCGGTCTCGATTCGCTTGGCCTTGAAAAGGGAGAATTCTTATCAGAAGGTGATCAGAACAAGTGTCTTATCGGTTATAACATTGCCAAAGAGTATTTTGATTCAGAAATCACTGTTGGCTCACGAATCAAAATCAATGATAAATTATTTTTTGTTTCCGGGGTATATAAGGAGGAAGGGATGGGGTTTTCCACTCAAACCGATGATAGCATTCATTTAACAGAACATGATTTCAAACAACTCACGGGTCAGACCAATGTGAGCGCGGCCATCGTACGGGTCTATGATGTCAATCTGGTGAATAGTATTGCTGATGAAATCAAAACAGCAGTGAATGAAAACCATGGATCTGATGATGTGGCAAGTGTGGTCACTATGTCCTCGATTCTTGATAGTATTAAAAGTGTTCTAGTCATCATCCAAGCGGTGCTTCTTGGTATTGCCGCTATCGCATTACTGGTAGCATCAATTGGGATCATGAACACCATGCTTACTTCAGTCATGGAACGAACCCATGAAATCGGGGTGATGAAGGCGATTGGTGCTAAGAACAGTGATGTGATGAGCATCTTCTTATTAGAAGGAATGTTTATTAGCCTGCTTGGTGGCATTGCCGGTGTGCTTATCGGAGTGATTGGTGCCCAGGGATTCAGTTTGGCCACAGCACAATCTATGGGGGCCATGCTACAACCGGTGTTTACCATTTTTTCCATCTCACTGAGCATCACGGTTGCAGTTCTAGTGGGAATGATTTCTAGTTTTTACCCTGCCTGGAAAGCAGCAAAAATGAGCCCCATTGAAGCGGTTCGGTATGAATAAAAAGAAAAGCCATCCTTTCTCAAATCAGCGAAAAATGATGGCTAAAGGTAGGTTCATAAAAAAGGGTTAACAATGTGCTTTTACCATGATGGTTGGTTTCTGTTGTAATACCGCATGGGCTGCGGCTAGTCGAGCAGTGGGCAGTTGATAGGGAGAACAGCTGACATAATCAAGACCAACATGATGACAAAAGGCAATACTTGTTGGTTCTCCTCCCTGTTCACCACAGATACCAAGTTTGAGATCGGTTTTGGTTGATTTCCCCTTTTCAACGGCAATCTTGATGAGTTGACCCACACCGGTTTGATCTAGTGTTTGAAAGGGGTCGAATTTAAACAGCCCCTGAGCAATGTATTCTGGGATGAATTTACCCACATCATCACGGGAAAACCCAGAGGTCATTTGGGTGAGATCATTGGTACCAAAACTAAAGAACTCGGCTTCACAGGCAATGCTATCGGCACGCAACGCCGCCCGGGGAACTTCGATCATGGTGCCAATCTTATAGTCAATATTTTTTGATCCAGTTAACACCAGATTTGCAACCCGGGTGATGATAGCTTTTTGATGAGAGAATTCCTCCACATGACCAACTAGGGGGATCATGATTTCTGGTTGGACCTTAATACCTTGAGATGCAACTTCCTTAGCAGCTTCAAACAATGCTTGGGCTTGCATCTCAGGGATTTCAGGATGTGAAATACCAAGTCTGCATCCACGATGACCAAGCATGGGGTTTACTTCTTGTAACTGCATGATCTCTTGTTGTAATTGTTCAGCGGAGAGATGGAGTTGTTCGGCAACAGTGTTAATTTCCTCGGGGTCCTTGGGAAGAAACTCATGGAGAGGAGGGTCTAATAAACGGATGGTGATAGGCCGACCATTCATGATTTTGAAGAGTTCGATGAAATCCTTTTTTTGGTAGGGTTTTAACTGGGCCAGGGCCTCTTTTCTACTTTCGATATCATGGGCGAGGATCATTTTTCGGACAGCAGTGATTCGTTCTCCTTCGAAGAACATATGTTCAGTGCGGCAGAGTCCGATTCCTTCCGCGCCGAATTCTATTGCTTTCTGAGCGTCACGCGGGGTATCAGCATTGGTGCGTACTTGTAGTGTTCTCACTTCATCAGCCCAGTTGAGGATGGTGGAAAAATTACCATTTAATGTAGGTTCGATGGTTGGAATTTCTCCGAGATATACGTTACCGGTACTTCCATCAAGAGTAATCACATCTCCTTGAGAAAACTCATGATCTCCAATACGCAGGGTCCCTTGTTTCTCATTGATATCAATCTGCTTACATCCGGAGACGCAACAGGTACCCATGCTGCGGGCGACTACTGCTGCATGACTAGTCATGCCACCTTTTGCAGTAAGGATTCCTGAGGCAACTTCCATACCAATGATGTCTTCAGGACTGGTTTCATTACGAACAAGAATCACTGATTCATTCATCTGAGATAGTTGAAGGGCAGCATGATTGCTGAACACGATTTTTCCCACGGCTGCTCCAGGGCTTGCAGGTAAACCATTAGCTAGATAATGATCATGATGTGATTTAGCGGGTTCAAGCTGTTTGTGTAGCATCTGACTGAGTTGTTTGGGTTCTATGCGAAGCAATGCTTCTTGCCTGGTGATGAGTCCTTCGTTTACCATGTCTACAGCGATATTGATGGCTGCTTGGGCGGTACGTTTTCCAGTTCTGGTTTGCAGCATATACAGATGTTTATCCTGAATGGTGAACTCAAGGTCCTGCATGTCCCTGTAATGAGTTTCCAATGTTTTACAGGTGGAAAGCAATTGATTATAGAGATCAGGCATGGTTTCATGCAGTGTTTGAATGGGAAGAGGGGTTCGAATGCCTGCTACAACATCTTCTCCCTGTGCATTAATGAGGTATTCGCCATAGAAACTGTTTTCTCCAGTTGCTGGATTTCTGGTGAAACAGACACCGGTTGCTGAATTGTTTCCCGTGTTTCCAAATACCATGGTTTGAACATTTACCGCAGTTCCTTTCAATCCAGTGATATTATTGATTTCCCTGTATTTGATAGCGCGTTGATTGTTCCATGAATTAAAAACGGCTTCAATTGATTTGATGAGCTGTTGATAAACGTCTTGGGGAAAAGGTTGTTCGGTTGTTGTTTCATAGAGTGATTTGTATTGTGTTACGATGTCTTTCAGTGAATCCAGGGGCAACTGTGTATCATATTCGACCTGGGCATCTTGTTTGGCTTTTTCAAGGATTTCTTCAAACTGATGATGGGCAATTCCCATAACCACATTTCCATACATTTGTATGAATCGGCGGTAGCTATCCCAGGCAAAATATGCATTATTGCTTTGCTCAGAAAGACTTTTGACGACATCGTCATTTAGTCCTAGATTGAGGATTGTGTCCATCATTCCAGGCATACTGACCGCTGCACCACTGCGAACTGAGAGAAGAAGAGGATTATGAGGATCCCCAAACATCTTGTTGGTTGAGTTTTCGAGTTTTTTGATGTTTTCTTTGATTTCTGACTCCATTTCTGAGGTGATGGAGTTTTGATGCTGGTTATATCGTTGACAGGCGGTAGTGGTGATGGTAAAACCTGGGGGAATGGGTATACTGAGATTTGCCATCTCTGCAAGATTTGCTCCTTTTCCACCGAGTAGGTCTTTAAGATCTTTGTTTCCTTCAGTTTTTTCGTCACCAAAGAAATATATATATTTCATTTTTTTTCTCCTATGATTACTCTCTATTGAAATAGTATTACTTTTCAGAATTGAGAATGAGCTGCTGCGAATGAATACATACTATTTATTTTTTACTAATCCGATAAAAATAAGAAACGGACTCCTATTGGAATGCGTGGATGAAAGAAGTAGGTATTAATCATTGAGGCTTTTATAGCAGATTGGACATAGTCTGACCAATTCTCCATCTATTTCTCTTACGTGATTTTGATTAACGATTTCTTGATGCTGGCAAATAATACATTTTTCTTCTGTTATCATTGTGTTTTCACGCTCTTTATATGCGTCACCATAAAAGATTTATTTTATAAATATTATGAAAATATTCTATATAGACACTATATTTTCCATATATTCATCTATTATGCTCAAAGAAAAACAACCCAAATGTCAGGAAGATGCATGCATCTATAGAGACAATCCTGTTGATTCAAAGTGGAGCATTACATTTAAATATCAGGTCGTGTAACATAATACAATGATGTCAGCGGTATGGACTTGCCCAAATTGTGGCTCGGATATGAGAAAGATAACTGAGATGGCAATGCCCTGTTATGTTTGTAGTAACTGTGGCTGTTCCCTTGAAGCAGAAGAACAAAATTTCAGTAATGGATCAGTTTGTCCGAACTGTCATCGTTTAATCGATGATGATATTGAATGTCCACATTGCGGCTATGATCCAGGTTCTGATTTTGATTAACGATCTGTTCTTTATCAAGAAGTACTGTTTTTTTTCTTCATCATTTCCTGTTCAGCGATGAGATGTTGTATCAGCTCATGAAATGGCCAATGAATATTTGATGGAGTTAATCCACAAAAGATCGGACGGTTGATTTGTTCAGGAAACGAACCCAGCACCTGATGAATTTGCTTATCGTTCATCCCAAAGAACAAAAGGATTTTTGGTTCATCATCCTGATAAAATAATTTTGTTTGCTCTTGAAGAATACTATCCACTGTTTGCTTCTTTCGTTTACTAGCACTTTTTATTATGATATCTGAAGAAAGGATTTCTTCAATCGAAATCTTAAGTTGTCTTGCATCCTGTTCATTATAATCATAGAGTAAAATTCCTGGCTGATCTTTATTCATTACCATTATCAATGCAGATGGAACCGGTCATATAAAATGATTATCAACCTTCAATGACAGTGATAAAATAAGATCATTGGATGACTTCAAGATACAGAGATCAATATCTATGATTTTTTTAATGATACAAAAATATGGTAAAAAGAAAAACGTCATTTTTTATCTCTTTTACGATTGGTTCGATCGTACGGTGATACTTAGCTTGATCAAAGAAGAAGGAAAAGAAATCAGCAATTTTCTTAATAATTCAAAATCTATTTATAGTGGTTGCTTACTATTGATTATAAGGCGGAGAGATGGGATGACGACGAGTATTACGTTTTTTTATGCGGTGTGAATACACCTCCGCCTTGCCTCCCCTATGAATTGTTTTTTCCTCTGATAAAATCTAATGAAATTGCATAAGTAAAAGATCAATATGTTCGTTTATTTTTGATATTTTAATGTGTTTTAATAGTATTTTGAAGTTATGTATTTGTATCCTTATTTTCATTATCAAAGTGAGCATTGTGAGGCGAGTGGTGGAAAATTGAGGGATGGAGAGCATCGCCATACAGATATGTGATATGCTCTCAAAATGACCAGACCTGACTATCCCATTGTTGAAGTCCACTATCATCGCGATGGAATGTTCACCAATATATCTCTTGAGGAAAGATACCTCACCTCTGAAGCAAACATAGCATAGGCAACCTCGATTTTTTTCTCTTCCGAGGCTGCCTTTGCACACCCTTTTTATTTCGATTATCCAGTAGTTATAAAATGAGATGAAGCTGCATTGGTTTGAATGATCATTAAATGTTAAAGATAAGCTGCGATTCGTTGTATCCCTTCTTTGATGAGATCATGATCCATGCACAAGGGACCATATGAGAGCCGGATGGCATGTTTCATACTTGGCCCAAATCCGTCACCTGGGATGAGGAGTACACCAGTGTGTTTTAACACCCGTTGAATGAACGGTAGAGATTCTTCTTTATTTGGAATAGGACAGCAGGTATAAAGCCCGCCTTTGGGTGAAAGATAAGGCCAACCAAGATCTTTTTCAATCAAATCCGTCATCAATGCAGCAGTGGATTGGTAAAGAGTGCGTATCTGTGTAATATATGCCGATAACGTGTTATCTAAGATGCATTGTTTGAGAAATCGCGCTGTTGCCATGCTGTGTAGGGTATCTGGAGATAGAAGAACGGATTCATTGAGTTTTTCCAGGCCTGAAATGATTTCTTTTGATGCTTCTATCCAACCTAATCGTCGTCCTAAACTAGAAAGCCATTTTGAATTGGAATGAATGCTAATCACATTTTCATAATTCTCTGGTGACCAGGAATAACAAGCTGGCATCTCCTCAAACCAAAGTGCTTTATAAGCAAAGTCTAGAATTAAGAACCCGTGGTGATCAGCTAAGATTTGCTGAGCGGCTCGTAAAAACGATTCAGGTGGAATTTGACTGGTTGGATTATCTGGAATAGGTAGGATGAATAGTTTTGCTCCTTGGGAGCAATAGTTTTTGATCTGATCCAATGATTGATCTGGCTGATCTAAATAAGTCCAGGTTTCTGGATTAAGCGCTGAAATATAATGAATAGGTGAACCCGGAAGGGCGCAGCGTATTGCATTATGATAGTTTGCATAGGTTGGATCAAGCAAACAAATGGCATCACCTGGATTTGCACAAACTCTGAGAAGATCATGAAACAGTTGGGTTGATGAATGACCTAAAATAATATTGTCAGCAGCAAGAGAGGATACGTTGTAGATTTCTTGTTCAAAAAAAGCGAGTTGTTCACGGCAGAAGGTCTGACCGGTTATGGGACTATATCGGCCACTTTGATGAAATAATGACGGATCTGAACAGATCTGCTGATAGATTCTTTGAAGAGTCCTGGGAGCAGGATGATTACACCATCCGCCGCCAAAAGAGATAAGATGTTTGGGATCAATGCCCATCTTTCTGATATGATCTGGTTCAGCGATTTTCATAATGGTCTGTATCGGTGATAGACCATGCAATGTTTTGGTAACAAGAGAGGAAAGAAAAGGTGCATTCGAAGGGGTCGTCGATTGAGTTCTTTTATTCATATCAAGCTGAATTGATCCGAACATGTTTAAAGGTTTAGAAGTAAATCTTCTATATTGTTAGAAAAAGCGAAGAACGGTTCTTTCCGTGGTGAGTTGTGGTGTTTCATCAATCCAGGCGGTAACAGTTATTGTATGAATCCCAAATGAAAACGAGGACCATTTCCATTGGAATGGTGGATGATCATCAGTATGTTTCTTTTTTCCATCAATGCAAAAGTCGACGTAATCAATTTCTTCATTTGATATACCATTGATACTCGTATTTATGGTAATGGGTCCAATGATTATTGTGGCCGGGTATTTGTAGTAATCCTGATAAAAAATTCGCAGGGATTGTTCCTCATTGAATATATAAAGACTATCCTGGGCAGGACAGGTGATTACGATATCTTGTGTTGAGTGTGATTCACCAACGGCAACGAAATCAATTCCAGATCCTTCAGATCCAAGATAACGATATGGTGAAAAAATGGAGGTGTTCGTGTTCCAATGTTCATGTACCCCAAGACTTTCAGATAGATAGGTTCCATCTGCTTCTGGATCATAGGTATCAGGTAATGGTTCTGCGGCCTGATGTACATAATTTTGTGATCCCTCCAGTGGTATTGGCCCTTCAGTATGTAGAAAATCATACATTACTGAATCAATAGCCACTGGGTCTTGACTGAAAAAGAGACTATTGGTCCAATCATCATTGAATGGATACATACTAAACCGGGTAATGGTACGGTGATCCCGAAGGGTTGCATAGAGCCCGTCACCGAGGTAGAGCAGTGTTTTTTGGCCAATCTCTTCATGAGCTAAGAGATCAGTTTGTGGGGCAGCATTTCCCATAATTTGACCGGATCGATGATAGGGATGTAGCTCCATCACCGGTTCCAGGAAGGTTCCAAACATGTTTTTTCCAGAAAGCGTTACTCCGTGGTTGATGGGGTGTTGTTTCAACAAAGGCATATTGATTAGATAGGATGCCTCAGCTACACAGTTTGGAAGGGTTCTAACCAGACCATCAGCAAAGTGTATGGTAACATTGCTTGCCTGCGCTGCTGATCTCCCAGGTGCTTCTCCTCTTTTATCAACATAGTGAACAGTTGGATACTTTTCAGCAAGTGGTTCATAGAACCAATTCGGCATTGGTCGGGATGAATCATACACAGTGATGTCCTCAGGGGCAACACCTGCGGTATTGACCAGTTGAGATAGGATGGTTTTAACCACTAACGGATGGGCATCTCGTTCATTGTCTTTTTTCACATAATCATCAATGTTATCAACTGGGTTCCAGCAGTTATTTAAATTGACTTTAATGGCGATTTTTTCACCTGGTTGATATCCTATGGTTCCTTTCTCATGCTGTTCATTGAAAAAGGTAAATAACTGATGCCAGGCTGCTTCATCGCTTGAAGTGTTAGTAAGTGCTTGTAAACCTTCTGACATCATCGAGGAAACAATTGAGGGGTTATTGTTGTGATCCTGCCACCAGTATCCAGTGAGATCTTCTTCAGTGGCATCAGGGTTCCAGGTCCAGACGACTCGGCCAGAAAATATTCCGGTGCCGGTTCCCATAGGTAGGTTTGCAATAGGATTCCAGGGTTCATATACAGCTTCAAAGGATTGATATGATCCTGCAAATCCTATCCCGCTGATGCTGGTAACGAGCAATACAATAATGAGCAATAGGGGAGTAAATGATGCAGTTTTGGTTTTCATATGATGCATCCATTGGACAAGTCCATAGACCATAGCTGACCAGAATGCGATATATCCAAAGGCGATAGGCATGGCCATTTGTTGACAGGGGTATTGGCTTCGATGAGGAGCAGGGAGAACACGGATGACAAACCAGAGAAAGCAAATGATTCCTGCAAGATGAAACCAGACTCCTTTGGTATGTTTCAATTTATGAAAAAATCGATGTTTCAAGCAATGAGATCTCATATGTCCCCAGTTATTATTTATATCACTGATTGGTTTTAAATGTTTCTCTGGTAACAATATATGAGAGGGATGATTAGATAATCCCTTTTTCTTTCATACTGACATATCGTTCATTGCCTATGACCACATGATCAAGCACGGCGATCCCGAGGAGTTCTCCGGCATCAACGATATTTTTGGTTACCACTTCATCTTCCTTGCTAGGTGTTGGATCGCCACTGGGATGATTGTGTACCAGGATTATTGAGTTTGCACTTGATTGTATCGCTTGTTTGAAGACTTCTCTAGGATGTATAAGTGACGCATTGAGAGTCCCTTTTGAAACCAGCGTATCCGCTATTACATAGTTTTTTGTGTTAAGATAGAGGGCATGAAAATGTTCTTTTTGTTTGTCTTGAAGGTAATCAACATACCGGTTATAAACATCTTCGGCACAGGTTATTTTCTGTTTATATCCTTGTTTTTTGAGTTTATTGGTCCGACGGAAGAGTTCAAACATGGCCATGAGTCTCATGGTTTTGACATCATCAGTAAGGTGACGATTGATTTCCTGGTAACTGAGAGTTGAGAGGGTGTGGAGGTTGGATTTTTTTAACAAACGATGTGAGACATCAATAGCGTTTTCCTTGGCGTTTCCTCTTCCAAAAATGATTGCTAAAAGTTCTGCATCTGAAAGTGTGCTCGTGCCTTTTGTTTTCAAACGGACATTTGGTCGGGTGAATCGAGGCATTTCATGGATTTTCATACGTCACCCCCCATAGCCTCATTATTTTTATATTTTATGTTTTATTATATTGATATCTCGAAGGAAACTTACAAAATAAAATCATTATATCCCTTCATCGGTTAATAGAAAAGAAAAAGAGGATTAGGATACAACTATCAGACCTATCTGAGGGCGATAATATCTGAAAGTGCAATAGTCTGTTGCATATCATTTTCTTTAAATAGTAGGGTTTTTGTTTTCGAATCAACATGTATGATGATGCCGAAATGAACATGGGCAGTTGATTCGTTTTGATTCTGAATGAGGATTTTACATGACTTATTAAGATATGAATTGATGAATTTATTCAAGATGCGTTTCCTCCTTCTCTTGATATTTTTATTTTTTCTTTTTCTCCTCGTCGTTTGATAAGATACAGCCAGTTATCGGGTTGTTTTTCATTTGTTTTTTTCATTAACATCCACCTGATCATGTTATTGTCTAGCATTGACACTATTTAAAGCGACGGGGGAAAAGTTACAAAACCCAAAAAAAACCATCATGTAAGTTTTACAGTTTTAAGTTCAATCTGAAAAAAAATGGGGAAAAAGATCACTGTTTATTCAGTATCTTGTTCTACATCTTCAGCTTTTTTTACTTTCTCCAAGGTGACATTAATGATGTCACCATATTTCCAATTCCGTGATAAAAAATCAATCTCCGATTCAACATGAATCAATCTTCGAGGATCGTATTGTTTCTTGCCTTTAAACATAGGTGGCATCACTTGTTTCATCATCTGTGAGAGCTGTTGTTGTAATTCAGGAGGAAATGGATTGCCGTTTGGACCGACACCGGTGATCTGAATTGGTGGTTGATCACGATCGTTCTCTTGATGATATTCAATACGATCGACCGGTTCCATCGTTACTTCAACATATCCTTTTTTATGTTCGCTTGGTTTTATCGCTTTTATCTGATAAGGAATCGTAATTGTTTCGTCTACCATATCACTCATGATAGATACGGAGATATTATAATAATCTTTTGAAAAGATAGTGACCTCACTATTGGTGATAAGATCACACATGTAGTGTTTGATTGTCTAGGGATTTTTTATTTTTTTCGTTTGAGATAGGGCATCCCAGTTCGTTTATTAATCTGAATCTCAAATCCCTCTGGTTTATCACAAGGATACCCGGTTTTTGGTTTCTTTTTGCAGAAATAGTAGATTCGTTGTTCTTTTTTAGATCCTGCAAGAATGATATCTCGACAATATAATGTATAATCTCCAAATTTGTAGCCCGTTTCAGATATTGGTTCTTTTTCTTTTTTTGGTAATGAAAAGAAATGATGAATTGGTGAGATGAGCAGTAAAATGAATGCAATTCCATATAGATAAAAAAGAATAAAATATTGCATATTGAATTGATCGATATTTTTGATTACCAGATAGATAATACTGATTAGAATGATGAAAAGAAGTGTGAATCTAATCATTCTGTGCGGGCGTCTGGTCATTACCAATAAAACGATTATTCCTGTTATGATGAGTCCAATGATGAACGAATTAAACAAAGCTGATAGCGTGATTGTTTGAAATTCAATGGAGAAATCTGAGTTAATGAGCATTATTAAGAAAAGAAAAAAAATCAAAAAAAGGTAAATCATTATTCCTTTCATTATCCGATTGAGATGCGCTGACATGAATACCCTCCACAAATAAGGTTAGATTTATTCCTCCAAGTTATATAAACAAGAGAGCATTTAAAAAGCTAACCATTGGTAACCCTCATTGATAGTGATTCTTATGAAAAAAATCATTTCCTTTGATCTCGATGGAACACTAATGAAGCCAACATTTGGAAATATGGTCTGGTTGGAAGGATTACCCCAGGTTTATGCTTCTGAAAAAAACATTTCGTTTCCCAACGCATACGAGGAACTGAAGAATGAATATGACTCCATTGGTCAAAGCAAAAAAGAATGGTATGATCTTTCCTATTGGATCGAAAAGCTTGATCTTTCTATTTCCCCAAATGAGCTATTATCTTTATATAAATCTTTTATTCAACCATATCCTGAAACAAAAAGAGTAGTAGAACAGTTATCAGAATCATTTTTCTTGATTGTTACCTCTTGTGCTATGAAAGAATTTATTATTATGGAATTACAAGAAAGTGGGTTGAATCCTTTTTTCTCACAGTATTTTTCCTCTACCTCTGATACGGATTCAGTGGCAAAGGATCCTTCCTTTTATCAGCTGATCTGTACTCAATTGCAGGTAAGTCCTAATCAGATTATTCATGTTGGTGATTCGAAAGCATTGGATTTTGATGCCCCTCGATCTATTGGAATGAACGCATATTATCTTTCTCGTAACCATGCCGTAAATGAAAAATACGTTATCTCCTCACTTGATGAATTTGTTGAAAAAATCATGAAATAGCTTCATGTATCTAATGCATCAGCCAGCCAGAGAACATTTCGGAAATACACATCCATCGCCCGGGGATTGCCAAGGGTGAATTCAACATGGACTGGTGAAAGGATGACTCGTCCATGGTAATACCTGGTGGCAACCATCGCTTTTTTATATTTAATTTCATCATCATAGGGTTCATCAGGTCGTCTGAAAGAAGCAATGGTGAACACCTTTGGCATAAAAAGCGAATTCACCTGGGGGCCGTCTACCAGTGGGGCATTTCCTAGCATAACCCGTATACTTCTCCCCATATATGGTTCTTGGATAGAAACCGTGTTTTTCTTAAAATGAATTCTTGCTCGTGAGAGAGGAAGTCTTGAGAGAAATTGGAGCATGTCAAGCATGATGAAAAACCGTGGATTGCGGATGATATGATGAAGTACCGAAGCATCAGTGTACACATTTGCAAGCCCAAGCATTGGAGAGAGCTCAGAACATCCTAGTATCTTACTGATCAAATGATCATATTTCCTGTTGAGTTTTTCAATTCCAAGTGATCCAAACGTTGAATCACCACAGATACCATAGAATCCTCCTCCCTTACGAACAAATCGTCTTAATTGAAGACGATAAATCAGGGGAGTATACCATCCACCGATACCTCCTGGTGCAATGACCACATCAATATGTTTCTTCAGAAGTTTTCCACGTTGAACGTCACCGGTATCCCATGAATCCCAAAAATTATAAATCTTTACCCGGACATCATATTTGGCTGCTCCCCGTTTTAACTGCATGGTATGAAGAAGAGTGGAAAGCCGGGAACTGCTTGATTTATCAAAAAAATCCCAATATTGCCTAATGATTGCAACCTTGATGACTGGTTTTTCAAAAAATCCATCAGTTTTAACGGGTATAACACTAGGCAAAAGAAGAATGATTATAAGTAACATTACTGGAATCAATCGTTGCATAGAACCCTCTCATCATATATTTATGAGTTGAGGTTTATTAAAATTTTCCCATATGTTTATTCAAATAATGCCCCCTCCCTAATATTCAAAAGCAATGCAAACAGAAGGGCAAGATGAAAAAATCCATAGAAAGCGGTTGGTCTGTTGATATTGAAGGTAATGATCGAAAAACAATGGTTTAATATAGTAAATATGCTATTCTTTCACCTTGCACTTTAGGTATGGGAACGGGATGACACGAGGGAACAAAGCAATAATGAAAGCTGTAATCAGAAGATTAGTTTCTTCACTTCAGTATTTGAATTGTTCAATTGAGATGGCATGTGGCGTACTATGAGTGATGAACGATCCTTTGTTGAGGAAATTAGAGACCAAGATCAAGAAGAAAAAATCAATCGGTCATCTGAAAACCAAGACATTCCTGAAACAAACCAGGGAACATGTGAGAATAATTCTAATACAAGGCAGACGTTCTTTAAAGAAGTGGATTTTGAAAATGACCCCTTGTTCTATAGAATGCTTGTTGAAAATCTACTTGAAGGAATTGTTGTCCTTGATTTTAAGGGAAATCTGTTATATGCAAATCCTGCCATGGCCCATTTATTCGGTTTTGATTCAGTTGATGAGATAACCGAAGCAAATGCCCTTGATTTTATCGATCAAAAATATCATAAACGAGTCATCCGTGATCAATTATTGGTTCGACTGGGAAAAGGTGGTTTTCTGAATACCTACCAGGCTATTCGAAAGAATGGAGAAAAAATCTGGATCGAAGGTCTTGGGTGTAAAATAAAATATAATCATAAAACCGCAAATGTGGTGTTCATCCGCGATATCACCACAAGAAGAAAGACATGGGAGCGGTTAATTCACTTAGAAAAAAAATATCGAGCAATTGCTGAGATGTCTGCTGAAGGAATCATTACCATTGATCCCTTGGGAAAAATCAATTATTCAAATCCTTCATTTCAGAAGATGGTAGGGAAAACAAACGAGAAATTAATGACCGGTTTATTTAGAGAGTTCCTCTCCCCAGAATCTGTGTATCTATTTCAACAGATGTTTATTGAATCAAGAAAAAAGGATAAAAAAATCGAGCATGTGGAACTTGAATTGCTTGATGAAAACCAAGAAATCATACCTGTTGAACTTAGTATTTCACCCTTGAAAACTGATGATGTCTTCACTGGTTTTGTCTGCACTATTCATGATGTAATCGAACGGAAACAGATGGAGAAAGAAATCAAAAAATCCGAGCAGCTAAAAACCGAGTTTATGAATATTGCAGCCCATGAATTGAAATCACCGGTGACTCCGATCAAAGGGTATTTGGATTTGATTATCTCTGATGCAGAGACAAACCAGCAAACAAAGAAATGGGCGCAGGTCAGTCTACGAAATGCTGAGCGATTGTTGCTGTTGGTCAATGATATTTTGGATGTCTCACGCCTTGATAGTGACACTATGAAGTTTGATATGCGTAAGATCTCTTCAAAAGAATTACTTGAAAACATCGCTGAAGACCTGAAACCATCGATTGAACAGAAGAATCTTCAATTCAATGTGAATATCCCTGAGGATCTTCCCCCGATCCTAGGAGATGTTCATCGGTTGACTCAGGTAATTCGTAATTTGATGATCAATGCAGTGAAATTCACTGATGAGGGATCCATTACATTGGCTGGATATGTACAGAGTAAAAAGCTTATCATTAAGGTTGAGGATACTGGAACAGGTATAAAAGGACAGGATCTTCAGAAGATTTTCAATAAATTCTATCAAGCTGAAACCAATGATGCACGTAAACATGAAGGAACCGGACTGGGACTATTTATTTGTAAGCAGATCATCAAGAAACATCATGGTGAAATCAAAGCAGAAAGTCAATTTGGGAAGGGAAGTACGTTTACCATTTCCTTGCCCCTCCTTTAATAGAAAATCTTATGAGAGGTTTGTGCTTCTATTTTCCTTGAGTAAGAGATCCATATGATGAAGAAATGCCCTCGCTGCAAACAAAAAGCGGTGAAATTGTATATTAATAGAACCATTGAAGGTAAACGAAGATGGGTCTCAGCAGGCTGGTTCTGTACCTCCTGTCAGTATGTGTATCAGGTGGCTTCAGATACTCTTATTTTTACCTCAGGGGAAACCATAAAGGAGAAACCGATTCCAAACGTTTGTCCAAAATGTGGGATGAAACTGGTTCGATCCTACCGGCATAAAAACCCAAAACAAGGAAAACAGCAATGGCTTGCCATCGGCTGGTATTGCAAACGATGTAAATACAACTGGATTCAGGATCCATCAGAAACCATCAGAAAATAAAGATCAATATTTTTCCTAAACCATTAAATAGCTGTATCTATTTAGGGCATCGCATTACAGAGGAACAGTTACTATGAAACGCAGTTCACGAGTATGGAAAAAGAAAGGAAAAATGCGATGGAAATGGCGCAAAAAACGAATGCGGCGAGAAAAGAAGAGTAGACGGAAGTAAAATTACGGTTTATTGATGGGAGCATGGTGTAACCAGGCATCATTGTGGGCTCCAGTTATGGTATGATTAGAAATGGGTCATCTGAATGTATGATGATTAACTGGAGCGATGACCTAAGAAGAGACCCGCCGATCTGGGTTCAAATCCCAGTGCTCCCATTCGTCATAAAAAAAGAGAGAACGGTGAAAAAAATGATGATAAAACTCAATATGGAAAATATGAATATCTTTACCATCCTTTCAGCCCTGCTGTTACTTGCTGGTATTGGATTCTATATCTACTGGGGTATTCGATTCGGTGTCTGGGCTGATATCGGCATCTATGCAATCACTATAGTATTTGTCCTAGGTGGTATCCTTGGGATGATACTAACCCTGTATGAAAAACCTGAAGATCAATCGTGATCCATATCCCAGGTAAGAATCGGATTTCGGGTGGCTCCCACTTCATCAACTCGGTGAACAGAGGTATGATGAGGGGCTGATTTAATGATATCAGGGTCCTCATCAGCTATCTTTTTCAATGCTTCTATGTAGGCATCTAGGTCTTTTTTTGATTCGGTTTCCGTTGGCTCAATCATTAATGCTTCTTTGACGATCAAGGGAAAATAAATGGTTGGTGGATGCAGTCCGTAATCAAGTAATCGTTTCGCCACGTCAAGAGCTCTGATTCCTTTTTCTTTTTGTAGCTTTTCGCAACTGAGAACGAATTCATGTTTTCGTAACCGTCGATAGGGAAGTTCATACTGATCATCTTTGATGAGTTGTTCCTTCATGTAATTGGCATTGAGCACGGCGATGTCTGAAGCATGTTTTAACCCGTTTCCCCCCATGAGAAGAATATAACAATATGCTTTGATCAAGACGGATATATTTCCATAGAATGGTCGTATTTTCCCAATGGAATCTGGATGATCATAGGAAAAATGATAGGTGTCCTTATTATGAATGATGCGTGGAACTGGAAGGAATGATTCCAGTTTTTTGTTCACCCCAACAGGTCCACTTCCTGGTCCGCCACCACCATGTGGAGTAGAGAAGGTTTTATGCAGATTCAAATGAACAATGTCAAAACCCATATCCCCAGGTCGTACATGCCCCATGTTGGCATTCATGTTTGCCCCATCATAATAAAGCAGAGCTCCTGCATCATGGACCTTTTTTGCAATGATTTCGATTTCTGATTCAAAAATCCCTAGGGTGTTTGGGTTGGTAAGCATGAAACAAGCTGTTTGTTCTGACAGTGCCTTTTCAAGTGCGTCTAAATCAACGGTTCCTTGCCGGTTAGATGGAATTTCTACTAGGGTATAGCCAGCAGTTTTCACACTGGCTGGATTGGTACCATGTGAAGTATCTGGAAGGATGACTTCAGTTCTCTTTGTATCATTCCTTGCATCATGAAACGCTTTGCACAGAAGCATACCCAGAAATTCACCATGAGCACCAGCGGAAGGTTGCAAGCTGAATGCTTGCATCCCAGTAATCTCACAGAGCTGCTGTTCCAGTTCATAGAGAATCTGTAAGGTGCCTTGTACGGTTGATTCATCCTGATAAGGATGCAGACAGAAGAATTGTTCCCATCCGGCGATTTCCTCGGTAAGTTTAGGGTTGTATTTCATGGTACAGGATCCTAGAGGATAGATGCCAGAATCAATGCAGTAATTCATCTGGCTAAGCCGGTGGAAATGACGAACGATTTGTGTTTCATCTAGATTTGGAAGCTGGACATGAGTGGTTTTTCGCAGTGATGTAGGGATCTGTGACAAGGTGGTTGGTTTTTTGGTTTGTTCTTCTGATAAAGTGATGAGAAGTGGCTCATCATAATGAGCGGATTTAAACATGGGCCACCTCCTTTAGCACAGTGGTGAGTGAATCTATGTCTTCAGTGGTATGAGTTTCAGTGATGCCAAATAGAAGATACTGATTTGATGAAATTAATGATGTTTCAATCACGGGACCGGCTTGGATGCCTTTTTTTAATAATGCTTTCTGGATGGCATGAGCATCAGTGGTTGTTTTGATTACACATTCATTGAAATGAGTACCCGTAAATGCTTTTTCATATCCCTTGAGTGTTGAAATGGAATCAGCAAGAATCTGTCCTTGATTGAAATTTGTCTCTGCGAGGTTCTGCAGACCAGTGCCTCCAAGCCAGGAGAGATATACACTTGCAGCAAGGGCACAGAGTCCTTCATTGGTACAGATATTACTGGTCGCCCTTCCCCTTCGAATATGTTGTTCTCTTGTTTGAAGGGTCATACAATACGCCGGGTTTCCTTTGCTGTCCGTTGTTTTTCCAATAAGTCGACCAGGCATTTGACGTAAATACTCTTTCTTACAAGAGAAAAGACCAAGACTTGATCCACCGTAATCCATATGATTCCCTAGGTTTCGTCCTTCTCCGACCACGATATCGGCACCATATGCACCGGGATCTTGAATGATACCAAGGGAGAGTGGATCGATTCCTACAATAAAAAGTGAGCCTGCATCATGGATGATGGGTGCAAGATCAGTAACGTGTTCTTCAAAGATGCCGAAATAGTTCGGATTTTCAATATAGACTCCACAGACGGTTTTATCGATGAGATTTTTTAACTGATCAGGTGTGATATAACCGGTGTTTTGATCATAAGAAATTTCTTTGATGGTAATGTTGGTTCCTTTTGCATAGTTTTGAAGCACTGATTTTTTTTCCCAGCAGAGATGTTTCGGAATGAGAAAGGTGTTTTTTTTCCGTTTGATTCGTATGGCCATCAACATGGCCTCAGCAATCGCAGTTGTACCATCATAAAGTGAACAATTCGCGATATCCATACCCGTGATCGCAGCAATCATACTTTGATATTCAAACATGGCCTGTAGAAAACCCTGGCTTGCCTCGGATTGATAGGGCGTGTATGCCGTGTAAAATTCCGCTCGATGAGTAAGAGCCTTGACCACTGCGGGAATATAATGGGATTTGATGCCACCTCCTAGAAAGCTGTGCTGTTGTGTACAGGACCTGTTTTTTCGAGCGATCATATTAAGCTTTCGTTCAACTTCTGATTGTGAGAGGCCATCTGCAAGTTTTAGTTTTTTAATCCTAAGATGTTTTGGAATATCGGAGAATAAGTCATCGATATGTTGTTCATTGATTGATGAAAGCATCTGTTGTTTTATTGCAAGATTTGGGATAAATGCCATAAGCTCCCCAACCACGGTATCAACAATTGATTAATCAAATTTGTTATCTTTTTAGTAAGGAAATGATGGAATCAGAAATATCTATAATTCAATTGTTGGATTTCATGATTTCGTATAGGTGAAATCTTTTATGCTAAAAGACTTTAACAACAGATGCTATGACCTCTTTTCGATTTCACCATCAAACAGATGATCGTCTTTCTGTGGGAAAGATTGTTTGTTTAGCTCGGTCTTATCAAAAACATGCAGATGAAATGAATACTTCTGTTCCTCGTGAACCAGTGTTGTTTTTAAAACCTGCAAGTGCCGTTGTTTTCTCAGGGGAACATATTGTCAAACCGAAGCAATCAACCTGTTTGCATCATGAAGTTGAACTTGGCGTGGTGATCAACAAAAGATGTAAGCATTTAGAGGTCCAAGACGCAAAAGATGCTATTTTTGGCTATGTGCTTGCTCTTGATATCACCGCAAGAGATATTCAATCCGAAGCAAAAAGAAAGGGATGGCCATGGACGATAGCCAAAGGATTTGATACCTTTGCACCATTTAGTACCATGATTTCATCCTCAGAGGTTAACAATCCAGATCAGTTGGAAATGAAACTTTGGGTCAATGACAGTCTTCGTCAACAGGGAAATACAAGGGATCTGATTTGGCCGGTGGATTACATCATCTCTTATGTTTCATCGATGATGACCCTTGAGCCAGGTGATGTGATATTAACGGGGACACCTGAAGGGGTGAGCGAGATCAAAGCAGGCGATCGGATAAGGGCAGTCCTTGTTGAAAAAAGTGAACTTTGCAGACTTGAAGTAGATGTTGTTGATGAATCATAACAACCTTATTAAGTGTGTAATAATGAGGGAGGGAAGAAAGGGAAAC
>CAZQMI010000011.1:0-33444 GCA_964594475.1 uncultured Thermoplasmatales archaeon | reverse complement strand
CCCGGGTTAGAGGCTCCGGAGGCCCCTGTCCTATCCAAGCTAGACTACAGACCCTATCGCTAATGGGGAAAAAGGTAAAGACTTTTTAGTTCATAAAATCATTGATATTTAATCAATGAGACAAAGAGAATTACATTTTATAAAATAGAAGGAATAAGATTAAAATCAAGGAAAATAAGACGTATCCGCGTTGTTTATTCCTTGTTTGTTTTAAATTCAGTGTATCCGCATTTCCCGCAGCTGAGCCGGTTCTTATGATCTGCAAGAAACACGCCATCGCCACATTTGGGACAGTGACGTCGCTGTCGTTTGACCTTTCCATCTTCTACCTTGAAAACTTCTCGACCTTTCATGCCTCTTTTTCCTCCTTTTCTTCATTTTTTTCCGCAGTTTGATCTTCTGTAGTTGGTTTTTCAGCAGATGCTTCTTCAGTTTTTTCCTGTTTTTCTTCTTTTCCTTTTGGGGATTGACTGATGTTATTTCGTTTCAACTGATGTTTACGCTCAATTGCTTCTGCATCTTTTTTTGAGGCATACACTTTAGCATATCCTTTGGTTTGTTGCAATCCGAAACTGGAATCGATGCGTTCCACAATGATACTGTCTTTTTTAGCGTTAAGAGCGGTTGCCAGTTCATTTTGTATGATCTTTCGATTGGTGGTTTTTTCATTTTCATGAGTGATAGTGAAATAAACCTCCGTTCGTTTGAAGAGCGGATTGTTTTTTTTCTGATTGATTTCTAATTCCATAAGGCTCACATCTCATTGAGTATTGATCTGACTTTTTGTTTATGTTTTTCTGTAGAAGGAACGATTACGACCCCTTTATCCGGCAATCCATATATTATAGTTACGTTCTCTGGTGCAAGCAGTATTGCAGGCAGCGCAGCAAGATCCTCTTCTCCATCAACTTCCATTCGAAGGGTTTCGTTTGAAGAAAGATTCTGATAGCTTTGTTCTATCATTTTGTAGAGTTCTTTGGTAATACTACCAGCGGGATTATAAACCTGGACACAGTGATCTCCATAGTTCTTTAACTTTTCCTTGATGTAATCATCATCTTTTTGGCGTTTGATTTGATAATCAATGATACAGATCCATGGGTGAATTTCATTGCATAGCAAGGTATAAGTGACTTGATCTCCGATTGACACAATACGAGTTTCATGTTTCATCCGATCAAGTAATGTCTGTCCATCTGCTAAGGTTCCGATGGGTTCTTTTAAGGTTGTTCGTAATGAATTTGGAAGCACGTAGCGAGATGAAGAAGGCATATTCAGCGGACCTTTAATGCGTATTTCCCTGGTTTTTGAATGTTCATTTTTTCTGCAATCATTGATTTATCTGGTTCCCGTATGATCACATATCCTCTCCATCGACGAGAGGTGGGAACAGCACAATGTGGACAGACCTTTTCTTTGGTAAGCACATGACAGTTTTTACAGGCATACATGGTCTTTACCATTAGGACTCACTTCCCTTCTGTTTTCCTTTCTTTTTTGATTTCTTTTCTTTTTTGGTCGTATCCGGTTCTTCATCTTGTTGACCGATCCAGCTATGAGCGCCCAGTGCCGGTTGGCGCATGGTAAGACCGATTTTACTTTCCCGAGCGGAGAGTTCATTCATGCTCACTGCTACAATACGTGCTCTTACAGGTTCACCGACCTTGAGCATTTGCTTTTTTTGTTTCCCGGTGATGATTTCATTATCTGCATCAACTTCAACGTAATCATTCATGATCTGGCTCATATGAATGAGCGCATCAATAGGTCCGATATGACAGAAGGCGCCGAATTCAACGATTTCACAAACGATACCATCAACAACTTCTTGCATTTCAGGTTTAAAGGTTAAGGCATCGAATTGGACTTTCTGATACATGGCACCATCGCCATGGATGACGATACCATCACCAACTGGTTCAATATTATCGGCTACCACGATGATTCCTTGGTTTTTCCGCATGGTTCCCTCAAAGGTTTGTTCAACGATATGCTGCACGACCTCATCAAGGTCCTCTCCGAATTGATCGGGGCTGATGCGGATGGTATCTTGAATTTTAGTTATATAATACATAATACATCACAACGTGTCCATAACTATGTAATCTGAAAGGAAATACGATAAGGGCTTATATGTTTTTTGAGTGAATATATATGAAAAAAGAGAACATGCGGGTTGACGCATGTTAGCTCAATGCAATGATCAAGGGCAGAAACACAAGGGAAACAATGCTCATCAGTTTGATCAATATATTCAATGATGGTCCAGAGGTATCCTTACAGGGATCTCCAACAGTATCTCCGATCACGGTTGCTTTGTGTGCTTCTGATCCTTTTCCACCTAGGTTACCTGATTCGATGTATTTTTTTGCATTATCCCATGCTCCCCCTGAATTGGCAAGAAACACAGCAAGTAAGAACCCGGTTGCAATAGATCCCACTAGGAGTCCACCAAGTCCTTCTGGCCGAAGGACGATACCAACCACAATAGGACTGATCACAGCCAGCACACTGGGAAGTACCATTTCCTTTAATGCTTGTTTGGTACTAATGGCTACGCAGCCCTTATAATCAGGTTTGTTTTGGTCACTTTTCAACAGGTTTAGCTCTTTGAATTGTCTCCGAACCTCCTCAACCATTTCATAGGCTGCTCTTCCCACGGCACCCATAGTGAGTGCAGTGAAGACAAAGGGAAGCATGGCACCAATGAAGATGCCCGCCACGACATTGGGGTTTGCTAAATCAAGTAAAAGGGTGTATCCCATGGCTCCTGCGGTGGTAATATAAGTAAAGATTAGGGCAAGGGCGGTGATTGCTGCTGATCCAATAGCAAATCCTTTTCCCATGGCAGCTGTGGTGTTTCCAACGGCATCGAGTTGTTCGGTGTTTTCTCTTACCTCTTTTCCCATACCTGCCATCTCGGAGATGCCTTGAGCGTTATCAGCGACTGGACCGTAACAATCTGTTGCAAGTGAAACGCCAAGAATGGAAAGCATGCCGACTGCAGAAATAGCTACACCGTAGAAATCAGCGAAGTAATAAGCTGCTAGCATTGCTGCAACTACAGCGATAACAGGGATAATGGTACTCATCATTCCCACTTGTAATCCCTGGATGATAACCGTGGCTGGTCCGGTCTTGGATGCATCAGCGATGCTTTGTGCTGGTTTCTGTTTTTCACTGGTATAATATTCTGTACTATATCCGATGATAAGCCCAGCGGCCAGACCAGAAAGAATTGCATAAAACGGATTGAGATCTCCTAGCATAAACCAGGTTGCAAGACCTGTTAATATGGCAGTGAGCGCTGCGGCAAGATATAATGAGTTTCGAAGTGCTCCATAAATGTTGGCTCCTTTTCCCATGACCACCAGCAGTATCCCCGCAATGGATGAAAGAATTCCAAGTGATGCCAGAACGAGAGGAAGCCAGACGGCGGAGTCAACGTTTTCTGCGGTTAACACAAGTTGACCAAGGGTCTCAGCGGAATTGGTTTGCAGGATGAGGGCCATGCTTACTGCGGCAAGGGCCATGGTGGCAATCAAGGAGTCTACATATGATTCAAAGAGATCTGCGCCCATTCCAGCGACATCTCCAACGTTATCGCCTACTTGATCAGCGATGACAGCGGGGTTTCGGGGATCATCTTCAGGGATTCCTGCTTCTACTTTTCCTACCAAGTCTGCTCCCACATCTGCTGCTTTGGTGTAAATTCCTCCACCTACACGAGCAAAGAGAGCAATTGATGAGGCTCCAAAGCCGAATCCAAAAAGCATATTGGTTGCGGCAACCACGTCAAATTCAAGAAGTTGTGTAAAAATAAAGAAAAGGCTAAACACTCCTAATACGCCCAGTCCGACCACGATCATGCCCATCACCGCTCCACTTGAAAAGGCAATAGAGAGTCCTTTGGACAAGCTATGTTTGGTTCCTGCAGCGGTGCGACTGTTGGCCATCGTAGCCATCCGCATGCCGATGTTTCCGGATAGCGCTGAAAAGATGGCACCGATAATAAAGGCGATGGGAAGTCCTATTTGGATGTTGCTTCCTTCGATAAATGATGCAATGATTAGTAGGATGGCAACAATAGATACAAAGACCATCAGCACTTTATATTCGCTGTTGAGAAATGCCATTGCTCCCTCACGTATTGCTTGACTGAGCTCACGCATTTTTTCATTACCGGTCTCTTGATTCTTGACCTTCATGTACAGATAGGCCGCAAAGAGAAAGGCGATTAATCCTCCTATTGGTATCAGCCATGTCCAAAGATCTACATTCATGGTATCTTCACCGTTTGCCTGGTAACATCATTTCTTATTTAATGATTATGCTTTAATTACGATGACCCTTTTAGACACTAATAGGTATAATCTTAAGTGAGTTTTCCCCTCATTGTTGAAAACAGAAAATTTTATAGGAAAAACAATATAAACGTTATAAAATAATACATAATAAAAGCATAATTTGGTTTCATTTTTGAAGCTGAACAGAGCAGATTACTTCCCACCATATCAATGGTTTATTCTTCGGGGGAAAAGAACGCATGTTACCAATACTCGGCCGGTTTATTCAGCATCATCCATGGATGGTGGTGACCTTCATCCTGCTCATTACTATTGGTTTTTCCTTATTTATTCCATCACTTGAATTTAAAACGGATTTTAACGAATTCACCCCAGATGATAAAGTAGTCAAAGCAAACAATCGAGTTCAAAGTTATTTCGGTGAAAACCAACAAATCATATTCTTACTACTCACTGCAGATCAAACTGATTCCATTCTCTCCTCTGAAGCAATAAGGACAATAAAACAGATCCAGTCTGATATTACTGATTTTCAGTCTGTAAACAGAAGTTTTTCATTATTGACATTTCTTGATATTATTTGCTATATTGAATTCGGAAAAGAACTCATTGACTGCTCTGATGACCAAATTCAGATCGCAGTTAACGATTTACTTACTGATCCAGAAAGCATTATTTCCTCTGTTTTCTCTGAAATCGATCCCAATGAACCAGTGGACTATGACCAACGGGTTTTTTTCAGAAAACAGAAATCTGCAGATGGAGCCGACATTAAGAGTTGTGCCATTGAAAAAACAAACAAATCACTGATTTTTAGCGTAGAAGTCTATGATTTATCGGAGTTGGAAAAGGATTTATCTCCTTTTTTTCCACGGGTAAACGTTATGGAATGGTTTGTTGGATTCAATAATGCTATTACTCCAGTTGAATCACTTGATATCGATTACCAGATTGCTGCACACATCGAGCCGTCATCAACTCTATGGACGATCGGAGATGGAGTGCTTAATAATCTTCGCCATTTTTTTCAATTAATAAAAACTCTTTCTCTCTCCACAACATACACAAAGGAACTATTCTTATGGATTACACCCCCGGGTCAGGACATGCCTTTTCCCATACCATTGGAAACTGGTGATATCCGCTTTGATCGAACGAAGAATACCATTCATATGCAGGTAACTCTTGAAGAATTGAGTACTTATGGTATTGCTCCTCAATTTGGTTCATTTTCATTGCCTGCGAAATTAACCAATTTTACCGCTGGTTCCCGATATTATCAGGCACCGTTTTTTAAGGGATTTGCTGGCCGGATTAATGCAAATACCAGTTATGCCCTGGATAAGATATCAAGATTGGCAAGGAGACCGATCCTCGGATCATTGACTGAACGAATATTTTCGCGTTTTAGTGATCTTTCTTGGGATGAATTTGACGAGATGTATGCATCCTTTGAAGATCCAGGAATACTTCCTGATGTGCTGGCATTAAAGGATTTTCTTTCCCAATGGAAAATCGTTGATAATGTTCCTGATACTGGAAGGCAAACAGATGAATCCCTTCTTCTTATTCCCAAATTTTATGAAGATATTGCGTCAAATGCAGAAGCCTTTCTTTCCAAAGAATATAAACAAGGACAGAATCCAAGATCAACATTAATGTTTCTCTACCTGAATTTTCTCACTGATTATGATCAAATTATCCAAGTGAATGAACAAATTGTCAAAGAAGTTCAACAATTCAGTCGAAATCAAGATATGGTATCTATTGATGCCACGGGAAATGGAGTTGCATCTGCTGAGATTAATGAGTTAACCTCTTCAGCTAATCAATTTATCGCGCCCATGATTTTTATCATTATCATCATTGTTTTATTCCTTACTTTCAGAAAAATCTCCTATGTAATACTACCCATGCTTACCTTAGTGATTTCAACGATTTGGTTATTTGGAAGCATGGCTCTTTTTGGAATTTCTTTTAATGTAATCGCCGTTGCATTGGTTCCCCTGATTTTAGGCTTAGGGGTTGATTATTCGGTTCATCTCCTTCATAATTATCGAGTTGAAATCGAAGATGGAAAAAAACCAAGTACCGCTATTAAGAATTCAGTAACAGAAATCGGAACTGCAATGTTTTTAGCGATGTTAACCACCGTTATTGCCTTTCTTTCTTTTCTTACGGCATCGTTTCCCCCAGTTCGTGATTTCGGAATTCTCCTAGCTCTTGGTGTGGTGTTCACTTTTATTACCGCATTGACTCTTCTGGCCTCTCTCCGTTATATTCTTGATCGTCGGAAAACGGTGGCGGTCCAACGTTCACATCAGTCACTTGGGGTCAGAAGAGTGATGAATCTGCTTTCTGCTCAGGTGATTTCTCATCAAAAAATGATTTTGCTTGTGACCATTGCGGTTACCCTTGTTTTTGCCTATGGAGCTCTTCGCATTGATACCGGTTATGATATGGAGCAATTCGCTCCTGAAGATACTCCTGCGTTTGAGTTGTTCGATGAGATCGGTAGACGATTTCCTTATTCCAGTCAGAATCAGGAGTATGTTCTCATTGAGGGAAATGTTGCAACCGTGGAAGTGTTAACTGGTGTACGTCAGATTCATCAGAATTTAGAGGATGATCAGTTTGTTGCTCGGAATCCTGATGGATCACAGAAAGTAACAAGTGTCTACTCCGTTATCAAACAGGCCGTTGAAAATAATGTGAGTCTGATGGACCGATTTAATATTGATAAAGATTCATTGATTCCAGGCTCAGATCAAGATGTTGAGTCCTTGTTTGATTATTTGTACGATCGGTATGAAACATCGAGTATGAGCATGGATGAATCAATGGAAATGAACGAAATGACCATGAACACTAGTGTTTTCTCATCGATTTCCTTTGATCGTGTTGGAGGCGAACTTGGTAACGTTTTGTCAAAGGAAGATGGAAGATATGAAGCAACGGTTGTTCGGGTGTACATCGATCAACTTTATGCAGATACCGATGATGGAGATGTTAGTGATGATTTAACGGTGTTAAAAAATGAACTAGTAAAGGATGCCTCCATAGATCTTAGAAATGCTGAGGTTATTGTCACTGGTCAAAACATCATCACCTTAACGGTTACTAATTCGTTAACGGATAGTCAGGTGGTTTCCACCGCTGTTTCTATTATGCTTGCAGCGCTGGTCCTTATTATTGTTTATCGGTCAGCGAGTCTAGGTATCATTGCCTTAATCCCGGTTGGTTTTTCGATTGTATGGATTCTTGGAACCATGTATTATATCGGGTATACTCTGAACGCATTGACCATTACCGTGACCAGTATCACCATCGGTATCGGTATTGACTATGCGATTCATGCAACGGAACGGTTCAGGTTTATTGTTGATAAAACTGGTGATATCACCAAAGCAGTGTGTGAAACCATTTCTCATACTGGTGGTGCATTATTGATTGCAGCGTTGACCACGGCGCTAGGGTTTGGTATTTTAGTGTTTGCTCCCATTCCACCACAGCAGCAATTTGGGCTGATTCTTGCAGTGACCATCGCGTATTCGTTTTTATCCTCTATTTTTATCCTCCCATTGGTTCTTTATCATTGGGCTAAGCGAAGAAAACGAAAATATGGTTATGTGGTGAATCAGAATATTTTTCAACTGAAAAATGGACAATGGGTTTCAAATAATCATCATGATTCATCTGCATCAGATAATGAATCTGATAGCATACGGAAATAATAATGATGTTTTGGAAAAACAGTCTCCATTGAATTTGATGTATTATTTGAGAAGTGACATCCTGATACTTGTTCTTATATACCAAAATTTTATGTATCGGATGTGAATACACTCGTTGTGTGTCCACATGAAAGAAAAAGGGATTCTATATGTTTATTATTTTCTCGGTTGTGGATACTTTGGTTTAACAGATTAAAAGATATCAGTTGAGGTGTTTAAAGAATATGAGTGAGACAAAACAGGACAATTGGAAGTCAATGGATGGAAATACAGCAGCTGCTCATGTTGCGTATGCATTTAGTGATGTGGCAGCGATATATCCAATTACACCGTCCTCCCCTATGGGGGAAATGGCAGATGCTTGGTCTGCACAAGGACGTAAAAACATTTTCGGTCAGACGGTGAAAGTTTCTCAATTACAATCTGAAGCTGGAGCAGCAGGAGCAATTCATGGATCGCTTTCCGCAGGAGCATGTACCACTACGTTCACTGCATCACAGGGTTTACTGTTAATGGTTCCCAATATGTATAAGATCGCTGGTGAATTAATGCCTACTGTGTTTCATATTGCTGCTCGATCTATTGCCGCGGAGGTTCTTTCCATTTTTGGGGATCATCAGGATGCTATGGCCGCTCGGCCTACCGGTTTTGCGGAACTAGCATCTGCATCTATTCAAGAAGTGATGGACTTAGCCTTGGTTGCCCATCTTTCAACCCTGCGTGCATCCATTCCTTTTTTACATTTCTTTGAAGGATTCAGAAGCTCTCATGAGATTCAAAAGATTAAAATGATTAATTATGATGACATGGCAAATCTAGCGGATTGGGATGCTATAAAAAAACATCGTAGTCGAGCATTGAATCCTAATCATCCCCATATCCGCATGGGCGCGATGGGTCCTGATACCTATTTTCAGGTGCGAGAACGAGGTAATGAATTCTATCAGAAGGTCCCTCAGATCGTGCAAGAGGAAATGGATAAGGTTGCCAAGTTAACAGGTCGGCAGTATCATCTTTTTGATTATGTGGGAGATCACAATGCTGAACGAGTTATTGTGATGATGGGGGCAGGAGCTAAAACCACGGAAGAAGCGGTTGAATATTTAAATAAACAGGGGGAGAAAGTCGGCGTGGTTCTAGTTCGGTTGTATCGACCGTTTTCCGCTGAGGATTTCTATAACACTATTCCAAAATCTGCCAAAAAAATTGCCGTGCTTGATCGGACAAAAGAACCTGGTGCGTTTGGTGAACCATTATATCTAGATGTCTGTAGTGTGTTTCAACAAAAAGCAGATACACGAACCATAGTTGGTGGTCGTTATGGATTGAGTTCCAAGCAGTTCACCCCGACCATGGCAAAGCAAGTCTTTGATAATTTAAAACAGGATCATCCGAAGAATAATTTCACGGTTGGAATCATTGATGATATCACCAATACTCATCTTTCTGAATCTGAAATCATTGATACAGCTCCGGAATCAACGGTTCGCTGTAAGTTCTGGGGTATTGGTGGAGATGGAACGGTTGGAGCAAATAAGAATGCCATTAAGATCATTGGTGATAATACAAAGAAATATGCACAGGGTTATTTTGAATATGATGCTAAGAAATCCGGTGGTGTGACCAGATCTCATCTTCGATTTGGTGATGAGCCTATTAAATCTCGTTATTTGATTAACACCGCTGAATATATCGCTTGTCATAATCCTACCTATGTTGATAAATATGAACTGTTGGAAGGTATTAAAAAACAGGGTACCTTTGTGTTGAATTCACCATGGTCTCTTGAGGAAATGGATGAAAAATTCCCTGCTTCCTTGAAACGAAAGATAGCTGAAAATGAATTGAAGTTCTATAATATCGATGCGGTTGCCATTGCAAAGGAGGTGGGACTGGGTCAACGGATTAACATGGTGATGCAGACCGTGTTTTTCAAACTTTCAGAAATCCTTCCGGTGGATGAATCGGTTCGTCTGTTAAAGGAGGCTATTAAAAGTACATATGGACGGAAAGGCGAAGATATCGTTCAGATGAATTATCGGGCTGTTGATATTGCACTTGAACGCATTGAACAAATCAAGTATCCTGAGTCCTGGAAGACTGCTGAAGATCAGGTTTCATCAGAGACAATCGAAGATAAACCCGAGTTTGTTCGTAAAATTGTTGATACCATGGCCTCGTTGAAAGGTGATTCATTGAAGACCTCTGATTTTAAACCTTCAGGATTTTTCCCCTTGGAAACCAGTAAATACGAGAAAAGGGGAATCGCTATTGATGTTCCTGAATGGCAGATGGAGAAATGCATACAGTGTAATATGTGTTCATTGGTCTGTCCTCATGCCTCGATTCGACCGGTGTTGGTAACTAAAGAAGAACTGGATCAGGCCCCTGATGGTTTTGAGGCTAAAGAGGCGATGGGAAAAGAGGCAAAGGATTATTACTTCCGCATTCAGGTATATCCTGAGGATTGTGTGGGTTGCGGCAACTGCGCTGATATTTGTCCAGCCAAGGAGAAAGCATTGATTATGAAACCTCAGGCGACCCAGCATGACCAGATCCCTCTGCAGCAATATGTTGAGACCATTCCGGAACGAGATGGTGGCTTTGACAAGTATTCGTTGAAGGGATCACAATTTAAAAAGCCGTTACTGGAGTTCTCCGGTGCTTGTGCTGGGTGTGGAGAAACCGCTTATGTGAAACTACTTACCCAGTTATTTGGAAGCCGAATGGTGATTGCAAATGCTACTGGTTGCTCCTCCATTTGGGGAGGGTATGCTCCTTCGGTACCCTGGGTGAAAGATAAATATGGACGTGGTCCAGCATGGGCGAATAGTCTGTTTGAGGATAATGCAGAATACGGATTTGGTATGCAACTAGCTACCAGCCAGCGGAGAGAACGATTGAAAGACCAGGTAAAACAAGCCATGAGAGATCAACAGCTGTCAGCTAAGTTAAACGGATTGTTTGAACAATGGCTTGCCCATTTCAATGATGGTGATAAAACCGATGAGATCTCCATTGCCATTCAGGATGAGTTAAAGGATATGGAAAAAGCAGGTTTGCTTGCAGAGATTTGGGAGCAACGTGATATGTTTTTAAAACCATCTCACTGGATTATTGGTGGTGACGGCTGGGCCTATGATATTGGTTATGGCGGGCTTGATCATGTGATGGCAAGTGGTGATGATGTGAACGTATTGGTCCTAGATACGGAGGTGTATTCAAACACCGGTGGTCAGGCATCCAAAGCAACCCCGCATGGCTCTGTTGCTAAATTTGCCTATTCTGGGAAGAAGACCAAGAAAAAAGACCTGGGACTGATGATGATGAATTATGGATATGTTTATGTTGCCTCTGTTTCCATGGGTGCCAATATGAATCATGTGATCAAGGTGATGAAGGAAGCTGAGTCCTACCCTGGTCCATCTCTTGTTATTGCCTATGCGCCCTGTATTAATCATGGCATAAAGGCAGGGATGGGGAAATCACAGGCTGAGGAGAAAAAAGCTGTCACCGTTGGCTACTGGCCTTTGTATCGCTTCGATCCACGTCTTAGTGAACAGGGAGAAAACCCGTTCCAGTTAGACAGCAAAGAACCCAAGGGTAGTCTGCATGAGTTCATCATGGGTGAAATCAGGTATAATTCGTTAACCCGGACGTTTCCAGAGGAAGCAAAACGTTTGCATGCGCTGCTGGAAAAAGACGTTAAAGAACGCTATAAACAATATAAGAAAATGGCTGAAGCATAGTATTTTATTTCTTCGCCATCCTTTTTCCTTTTTTTTAACTTAACATTGAAATAGCAATTGTGAATGTCTTGTTATGATGTTATCTGATAAACTGAAGTTGCTTCAGAAGAAAATAGAAGCGCTTGATGCTATGAGACCAATTGATTTTCTCTCTGAATCACTAGCTCAGATTGACAACATACAATTGGATATCGATGCTGATGAAGAAAAACTGATTCATTCCTTTTCCAAGCAAATGGATAAGATCATAGCTAATTATCAACAAAAGGGACTTTCCTCTGAAATCCTCTGTGTTGAATTGTATCAGATACTTTTGTATCAGTTGCGAAAAACTATGATTGTTTCAACTGCAAAACAACTAGGCATTGAACCACGCTTATATAAGAAACAAATGGATTTTTTATTTAAAGGAAAATCGTAAGTGATGATGACATCAGAAGGTTCTTATTGCAGTTCGGTATTATGGAATTGGTAAGTGATGGGAGTCATGGGTTGTTCTCATGATTAAATGATTAAACCATATCCCAGTGAACAATCGATGGTGAGGTTCTTTTCTTGAAAAAACGAGCAGAACAGATTGGAAACATCATAAAACAGGCGGACCATGTTCATGTGGTTTCCCATATTGATGCTGATGGGCTGACGGCAGGAGCGATAGCGGTACAGACCTTGAAAAATTTAGATAAAGACTATTCAATTGAGTTCATCAAATCACTTGATGGTCACATCATAGATCAGTTACAACAGCAGAGACATGAATTGGTATGGTTCACCGATCTTGGAAGTAGTATTGTCAATTCGGGTGTTACCTTTCCGATGGTTGTTACTGATCATCATGTGTGCGATGCATCAACGAATACCTCATTTCATCTTAATCCGCATCTCTTCGGATTTGATGGAAGTTTTCAACTGAGTGGTGCAGGGGCAACCTATCTTGTTTCAAAACAGATCAGCAAGGATCATAAACGGTTGGCCAGTTTAGCTATCGTTGGGTCCTGTGGTGATTTACAGGATAGGAAACAGAGACGGTTGACAGGATTAAATGAGGAAATCATCGCTGATGGTATAAGTGCAGGGGTGGTGAGTGCTCGGTTGGATATTCAATATTTTGGCAGAGAAACCAGACCCATTTATAAAATGCTTCAATATGCAAGTGATCCAATTATTCCAGGTGTTACTGGTCGTGAAAAAGCATCGATGGGATTTCTGAATGATATTGGTATTCCCTTAAAGGATGGCGATCAATGGCGTCACTGGATTCATTTGAACCATGATGAACGGGGCATGATTCTTTCTGCTATTGCAAACCGGTTACTTCAAAAGGGTTTTGGTCATAAGAGGGCCAAACGGATTATTGGGGAGGTGTATACCCTTGAAAATGAGGTTGAGGGAACGGAGCTCCATGATGCCAAGGAGTTTGCAACCCTTCTGAATTCGACGGCTCGCTATGGTCAATTCGATGTTGGGCTATCAGTTTGTCTTGGAGACCGAAAGAACGGCTTAAAGAAGGCGAGATCGTTACTTCGTGGTCATCGTCATAATCTTGTTGAAGGTATGCAGTATGCAAAGGATGAGGGAATTGAACAACGGGATTATGTGCAGTTTTTTCATGCAAAAAAAGGCATCCGTGATACCATTGTTGGGATTGTTGCAAATATGTTGTTGAATGATGAAGAAACAAGAAATGATCTTCCATTGGTCGGCTTTGCTGAAAAAAGTCCAAGCGAGGTGAAGGCATCGGCTCGAGCGACACAATTTCTTGTTGATAAAGGGTTAGATCTTTCACACGTGATTTCCATTGCGGCAGGCCATGTTGATGGTGTAGGTGGTGGTCATAATATCGCAGCAGGAGCTACCATTCCGATGGGAAAAGAGGAACTCTTTTTACAATACTTTGAAAAAGAAGTAAAAAAACAGTTATCGTAGCTGTTTTTTTAGGTTTTTTCACTTGTTTTGATGAGGTTTTCAACGGTTACCTCGAAAAGAAGTGATTCTCCGGCAAGAGGGCTGAAACTGTATCCTTCTCGTTGTAAATCACTGGTGAATTGAGGAAGGGCTTGTTGAAGAAATGAAATATCCATATCGTAAAGTCTAGGGTAACTAAAGGTGTTGGAGAAGCTTTGGGTTTTGTTGATATCGTAGTATTGTGTTTGATTGAACTCAACGATGGTTAAAGAAACGTTATACATGGTTTCAGTGACGCTTATCACGGTAAACTCATAGGTGACCATCCCATAAATGCTTTGTTCAGTATAGGAATAGACTTTTCCCTCTGTTGGATCGCTGTTGAAGGTGATATGGGTTTCATTATAGGTCACCGTCGTTGCATCAGGAAAGATCATCAATGAATCATCTCCGGTAAGATCGAGCGGGATTTGTTCAATGCGATCGATGAGGTTTTCGGTGCTGGTCGGTGTGGTTTTTAATAGATAGGAATCATTGGTGGTCTCGATGATTTCCGTTGCATTTTTCCAGATTGAAAAGGGTGGTGCCATCTTGACGAAATCATCATAGTTTGGATTTGGATTGGTCATATCTAGTGAACCAAAGATGATCAGATTAGGTAAGGTAAATTTTCCTTGTGGTGGGTTAATCCATTTCATCAATACGTTTGTGGATGAACGTGATACCACCTCCAGGGTTTGATTGATGGTTTCATTCAAATGGATGAGATTTTGATTGAACACCTCGGTTTGAATAGTATCTCCCACTCCAAATTCCTCTCCATATGCCTGTTTCGGAGGGATTGGACCGAGTGTTTTTGTTTCCCCTTGGTTCAAACCGATAAGGCGGGTCATTAATCCATCAATAATGCCTGCTGAATAATTAGAATAACCCGTTGGTGGTTGAGCGGTCTGATCCTGAGAAACAAAAATCTTAAGAGGGGTGCCATTGATTTTATTCTCCGGGTCTGAATATGATGAATCAAAGATGGTATTATTGGATGCATAACGACCGATATAATTGATATCTACACAGTCGCCATAGGCAATTCCTCCTTTTTGCTCAGGGTCTTCTGGGAATAAATCGTCTCCGTAGGTGGCTATAAAAAAAACTGATAAGGCTGCGGCAATAATTACAATCAAGGCTATAATGGCTATTTTTTCATTTTGCATAGGGGCGCTGAATGAAATCATCTTATATTAAATCTGTCATTTTTTCCTGATGACACTATTCGTTCAATGGTATGTCTGATGATTTTTGCGGCAAGAATTGATGTTTGACCAGTATCAAAAAGCGGATTTACCTCAGTGACATCAAATCCGATGATGTGAGCTGCGAACTGATTGATACAGCTTATCAGATCAAAGGGAGAAAGACCAAAGGGTTCTGGGGTTCCAACGCCTGGAGCAAACCCCGGATCAATAACATCGATATCAATAGAAATATATAAAATTTTATTATTTAATTTTGATTTGATAAAATCTATATAGTTATCTATTCCATATTGCTGAATATCATAAGAGGTAATTGTTTGAATACTGGTTTGTTTCAACTCCTGATATTCATTCTTTCCTGCAGAACGGAGACCACAAACAATGATGTTGTCATGTGGAATGTGATCAGCAATACGACGGATCGTACAGGCATGATTATAACTACTCTTTTGAAACCGGTCTCTGAAATCAGCATGAGCATCAAACACAAGAACCATAGTTTCTTTTGGTAAGGCTTCAACGACGCCAGCTGAAAGACTATGTTCTCCACCTAGAGCAATGGGTATTTTCTGGTGACTCAGTATTTGATCTGTTAGAGTGCGGACGTGACCAATCATTTCCTCTGGTTTGAGATTATCGATTTCTAATAGGTCTCCATAATCATGAAGAGCAACCGTACTAAGATCAATATCAGTATGTAGATTAAATGATTCAAAGGACCAACTTGCTTGCCGGATATTGATTGGTCCATTTTTTGTTCCCTTTCGAAAGGTAACGGTTCGTTCAAAAGGAATGCCAAAAAGAACAAATTCTGCATCCTTCATCCCGGTTTCCGCATCGGCAAAATAGGTTGGGGTATCTTTTGGAAATGATGAGTTCATAAGAAGGAAAAATGAAAAAATGATATAAGAGGAAAGAAAAATAAACACTTTCGTTAGGCACGTGTAATTTTCTTTCGGCCCAGTGTTTGCAGATATTGAATTTCTTTCCCTGGTTCAAGTTGATCCTTGTATTCATCTGGAATAGGCATTTCAAAGGTTTCATAGGTTTCCATATCCATGAGTTGAACATTGGACCCCATGATTGCTACCACTTGTGCATTTCGTTTGTCAATAATTGGGATATGAACCTTATGGGTAACTGGACTGACCATACTTTTTTTCTGTCCATTAAAAACCCCGATAGCCTCAATTCGTGCCTTTGCTTCTCCATGTTTTCCTGGTTTTGATGTAGAGATATTTACGATTTTACAGGGTTCATCATCAATGATGATATATCGATTAACTTTTAGTGTTCTTACTTCTGCTAATTCCTTCATCTTTCATTCCTCAGCTTGTTCAGTTCTATTCAGTTTTGTATACGATATCATTTTCTCGGACCCGTTCTTTCACCTTTATGCCCACATCATCGCCGGCCTGAACGGTTTCAACGGTGTCCTTATGAATCTGCATGCTTTCAACCGGTTGACTGAAATCAGTATGTGCACCAACAATATGAATGGTATCTCCAATATGAAGCGTGCCATTGGTGATTCGGATTGCTGCAACTTCAGCATTGGTAAAGAAATGTTCAACAACACCAATTTTTTCTTCGACCATACTCTTTTTTCACCAACCATAAATAAACATGCTTATACTTAAATGCATAGTTTTCCTAATCATTGTCAACAATTTCATAGATTGCTTTTTTTCCATGTTTCTGACAAATGAAAGCTTCCCATTTGCTATCCCATTTCATAGCGTTTCCACATTCAGGACAGGCAAGACTAGTAATGATTTCACGGTGTTGTTTTGTTTTGGTTTTAAGGACTTCTGCCTTCATTTTTGTGGTTGGATTCAGGGAATTCATCACATGTACCGTGCCATCAGGTGGAAGAAAAGGTGTGTTATCCACTTTCATTTTTTTCTTCCGATATGCCTTCATCTGTTGTTTATACTTCTCCTGCATGGTTTGTCTTCGTCCCATGATATCAAAAGTATGAATTTACTGGTAATGAATAAAGTTTTTGACTCATAACCACGTTTCCGGCTTTGATTTTCATGCATGTTTCTCAACTTCCGCTTGATAAAACCATCATTGACATCCTAAAATCTCATGGTATAAAGGAGCTCTATCCGCCGCAAGAGGAGGCGTTACCAGCGGTATTTGAAGGAAAAAACGTGGTGATGTCTGTTCCGACGGCGAGTGGAAAAAGTCTGGTTGCCTATCTTGCCATCATCAATCGACTACGATCATTTGGTGGTAAAGCGTTGTATGTTGTTCCCTTAATTGCGCTAGCTAAGGAGAAATTTGAAGAATTACGATTATTTGAGCAAGCAGGATTTCGAGTAGGGATTTCAACGGGTGATCTTGACGATACCAATCCTCGATTGGCTCGGTATGATATCATCGTTTGCACCTCTGAAAAAGCTGATTCTCTGCTCCGACATGGAGTGAAATGGGTTGAGGAAGTATATGTGCTGGTCGTTGATGAGATCCATTTAATTCATGATCCAACCAGGGGCCCCACCCTTGAGGTTCTTATTGCTCGATTTCAAGCGTTGAACCCTGAAACACAAATTATTGCCCTGTCAGCAACCATTCAAAATGCAATGGAGCTTTCCATCTGGCTTGATGCGAAACTGATTCAATCCACCTGGAGACCAGTACCATTGAGAGAAGGGGTGTGTTATCAAAATGAAATCATTTTTGATGATGGTTCATCTCGAATAATTCCCATGAATCACCCCGATTCTTTGTGTTCTCTTGTTGAAGATGCGGTTTCTCACGGTGGTCAGCTCCTCGTTTTTGTTAATACTCGGCGTTCAACAGCATCAGTTGCTCGAAAACTAACGTCAATTATTTCTCCATTGTTGAAGGATGATGAGAAAGAACATATCAAGATGATTACGGGCCAGATGAAACAGCATCATGCGGAACATACCTCTATTGATAGTGAATTACTTGCCTGTCTGAACCACGCGGTCTCATTTCACCATGCAGGGCTATCGAGCTATCATCGAAAGATAGTAGAACAGGCCTTTAAAAAAGGTATTATTAAATGTATTGTGGCAACTCCCACCCTCGCAGCAGGAGTCAATATTCCTGCTCAACGAGTAATCATCCGAGACCTTTGGCGGTATAGTCCTGATCTCGGCATGAAACCGATTCCTATCCTTGAATACAAGCAACAAGCGGGTCGTGCTGGCCGGCCTCGGTATGATTCGTTTGGTGAGGCAATCGCTATTGCCAAGAAGGAATCACAAATTAATCAAATTCTTTCCACTTATATCCATGGAGAAACAGAACCGATCTATTCCAAGCTGGGTAATCAGGCAGCATTACGAATGCATCTTCTTGCAGCTATTGCAACGGAATTTGTACAAACATTCGATCAAATCACTGAATTTATTGATAGCACGTTTTATGCCTATCAAACAGAAACATATACCTTACAGGATGATATCGATGACACCTTGTTTTTTTTAGAAACAAACGATTTCATCATCATAGAAAATGATACCTATCAAGCAACCATTTTTGGAAAAAGGACCTCATCATTATATATTGATCCGTTTTCTGCTTTACAATTGCGAAAAGCTTTGGAGAGTTCAAAAGAAAAACCTTTTTCGGAGATTGGGTTTTTACATGCCATTTGTTCCACTCCTGATATCCGTACGTTGTATCTAAGACGAAGCGATAGCTGGATAGAGGAACGAGTTGATTTTTTCAAATCAGATTTCTATCTTGATATTCCGCCATCTTTTAGCAATGATTTTGAGTTTTTTCTAGCAGAGTTGAAGACCGCTTTATTAATAATGGATTGGATTGAGGAACGATCTGAGGATCAAATTGTGGCTAAATACGGTGTGGGTCCTGGAGATATCCATGGCATCGTCGAAGCAGCGACCTGGCTTCTTCATGCTACTCGGGAGTTTGCTCGGATGTATCATTTTGAAGGTGTTTCATTTCTTTCTGATTTATTGATGAGGGTGAAATATGGAAGTAAAAAAGAATTATTAAATCTCATCTCATTAAAGGGGATCGGACGAGTCCGTGCTCGTGCCTTGTTTAATGAAGGATTTACATCTGTTCATTCATTACGAAATGTTCCCATCAGCAGGATTGCATCAGTGAAAACCATTGGTCCTCGTATTGCTGACCGAATTAAAGAGCAAATTGGCGAAAAAACGACAGATAAGGAAACAACATTAAAGGATTACAGACGGAGCACATAACATGATTGTCTTAACTGGTCGTCGAGTTGGTGTTATCGGTGGATTAATCACGGTTTTGAATGTGAATAAGTTCATGGAACAAATCCAGCTTTTTTCAGATGAAAAGAACCTATGTATTCAAGTGTTTAATGCTGAACGGATTTGTGGAAAAGCTCATCTTCATTCTGCGGTCTTGCATGGCTTGCGTGCATCTGATCAGGGAACATTAAGCACTCATTCCCTTTCTATGGAAATCCTTCTTTATGCATCTGGTGAGCGACAGGTTAAGACTGCTTTGAAAAAAATGGGTATTGTAAAGGGTGAAAACAAAATCGCACTTGTTTGTATTGATTTAGGCAAAAGATCAAAAACGTTTCTCAGGGATTGCTTGAAGCAATTATTCGATGAGTTTCAGATTATTCAGGATTCATCGGTTCTCAATTTTTCAGATGATAAGCTACACTCTTTTGGCATTACAGATGAAGAGTTAAAGACGGTTAAGAAACAAAACCGATCAAATATTATTCTTGAGAAAATTGCTTTGGTTGATATCATCAAATAATTCTAATTTTTAGCTACGAAATAACCAAACATCAAGGAGAAAGTTACATAGCTTCCAGTGGAAATATAGGGGTATATTGATTAACTATTGTAAACTATATATTCATTGCAACATGATATTAACTAAATTAAAAAAACAGGCAATGATTACTTTTCACGCAACTGATGAAAGATGATGAAAAATGCTAAAGATCCAATGAATAAACCAATGGGTATACCAACAAATAATGAAAAAAAGATGATATTTTCAAGAAGCCATGCAACAAAAAAGACCACGAAGATCATAATGATGAGTCCACTGATACTGCTTATGAACAGTTTATATACCATTCTATCAACTTAATATATTGGTCACTTTTTATTGAACAAACAATTGGTTTAAATAAATGCATCTATTGATGATGGACGGTGAATAAGACAAGATCCTATACATATTTATGCATAAAATGGTGTATTGAAGAAGAATAAATAACGTCAATATGTAATTACCTATAAGTGAATGTGATATCTTTATTCAAAATCATTATGTACTCATTCTTAATTCAGGGTATGCCTAAAAGGGTGCAACATGAATGATTTAATTTGCCCGCATGAGGTAGCTTGGATATCCTGAAGCCCTGCGGAGGCTTCTACTCGGGTTCGAATCCCGATGCGGGCATTATTTTTATGCTATGTATAGCTGAAATTAATTCATTTGAAATATAGATAATGAAGTAAATTTAGAATGGAAAATATGGATTGCTTTCAAACATTTCCTGGTGAATATTTTCCCTGTTGTTCAGCATGTCTATCGAATAATACTCAAGATAGATTGGTTTGCCAAAGAAATAATTCCTACCCATTGAAATGATGATATTTTGATTTAAACTGCCTTTTTTCCAGGTGGTCCAGCTCCCATCCTCACCAAACTTATAGCGATAATGAATATGGTGTAGCCAGACAGGTAAAAATTCAGGAATATCTTCATAGGGACTGATATCTGCTATTCTTTTACCTCCTCCATAGTCAGTAGCATCAATAAAAATAATAGGTCCATACATTTTTGCAATAGTTTCTGGTGCGGTATCATCAACCATGCAGATTAATTTGTGAATTGTTTGTTCCCGATTTCCCTCATCAACTTCTGCAAAGTATTCAATATGGTGGAGTCCCTCATCGGTTAGAGAAAATCCCTTATATAGGGAATCATAGGGGTGTTGAGTTTTTTCCTCATATATTTTCCAATTTGTCCATCCATCATTGTTGTTCCATGTTCGATAATAAAGATTTATTGATTCGATTGGCCATTTTCCAGGGTCACTGACTTCGATTTGGAAACGGGTTGTAGTAGTGACAAATAAGGGTATTGATTCTGGATTTATCTTTTGACCAACTTTATTTACGATATCATAATCACCATTGATTATCCGTTCCCAATCATCAAAAAAAGGTTGGTTGAAGGTTATCGTTGAAACAGGTCCTGTATCATCGTTTTTATTTGCTTCAGATTTGGTTGTTTCTTTGTTTATAAAAGTGTTTTTTTCTTTGATGGATTCACTATCGATTTCATTCTGGTTATTTTCATTATGTTTTTGAATGCTTGGTTCAGTTTTTTCTTGGGATTGCAAAGGATCATCGTTCAACTTACGATCTTCCAAATCCTTCAATGAATTACATTCATCTGATTGTGTGGTGAATACACCTGTAGATAATGCAGGATTTGCAATAATTACTAAAACTGCTAAAGATAATATTATTGGTATACGATTTTTGTTCATTACTATTTTCCTCCACAAATTATAGAAATATGGTATTATTAATAGTTTTTGTCTGGATATTTGTGCAAACAACAAAGAACATTGATAGAGTAAAGGAAAACGATTGCTTTAGGTATTTGGCAGAGATATAACGCAGATTAATAAAAATCGTTCATTAGAATTGTTGATTTGGTATCATTATTTTTGATATAATAATAGATTTCACATTCTATAGAAAGAGATCCAATGATAAGAAATTCAATATATCATAAGGAATAAATACTTATATCAAATCAATATTAATAATATAGAGGCAACAATAGGGGTTATCAAAATGAAAATAAAACCAATTATATATGTTATAACATTGTGCTTGATTCTATCAATCACACCAACACTTTCCAGTGTTGGAAATGCAGTAGTTTTCTATGAAAACAATGATCAAACACATCTAATACTCAATAACGATCAAAATCAGCAAGATCAGATCACGTTTTCAAATTCTGAAGATTTAACACCTATCATCACCCAGGTTACCCAATCACTTGTTTATGGATATACTGCTGCGTTGGTTGGTTTTGGCCCTCGGGTAACAGGAACAACTGCTTGTAATAATGCTGGTAATTATATTGCAAACACATTTGAATCATTTGGTCTTGAGGTAATGACTCAGGATTTCGGAGACGGGTTTAATGTTGAAGGAACCCTTCCAGGGACGGATCAATCAAGTGATGAAATCTATTTGGTTTGCGGTCACTATGACTCGGTTCATGGAAGTCCCGGTGCAGATGATAATGCTGGTGGAGTATCTTCAGTGATGGCTTCTGCTCAGATACTGAGTCAATATTCATTTGCTCATACCTTAAAATTTGTTGCGTTTTCAGGGGAAGAACAAGGACTTCATGGAAGCTCATATTATGCCAATCAAGCATATGATAATGGTGATAATATCGTTCGTGTCCTGAATGCGGATATGATTGGGTATACTGATACACAAACAGGGATGGATAATGTTCATTTCAAAGGATCAGGGTTAATCGCGTATCATGCCCAGCAGATAAGTGACCAATATGATGAATTAATTGAGTTAACTATTGTACCTGGGTCTGCACAAGCAAATAGTGATCATTGGCCCTTTATGCAAAATGGTTATGATGCAGGTATGTTTCATGAATATGAGTTCAATCCCTACTATCACTCCCCTCAAGATACCATGGATAAAATGGATTTTAATTATCTTATGCGTGTCTCACGAGTCATTACAGGATCTCTTGCTGAGTATGCTGATTTCATTCCCCCATCTCAGGGCGGAAAGGGATATCTTCCTCTTTTGATTGATGTTGAATATCCAGTAATGAATGATGTTGTCAATGGAACCATTACAATCAGAGGTAATTCATATCATCCGGAGAGTAATGCCGAGTTGAAATTTGTGGCAGTACAGATTGATGATCAACCTTGGGATGAAGCAGAGGGAACCGTGAATTGGTCATACACTCTTGATACTAGCACCCTTGCAGATGGTGAACATCTCATCAGTGCTCTTTGTTCTGATGGTGTACTACAGTCTGGAGTGGAATATGTTTCAATCATTGTTGATAATCATAATTACCCTCCTGAAACACCCGAGTTATCAACTGATATTATAAGTGGTTTAACTGGTCACCAATATCAATTTAGGGTTCAGACGACGGATATGGATGAGGATATGGTTACCTACGGCTTTGATTGGAATGGTGATAATGTGGTTGATGAATGGACTGCGTTTCATCAATCTGGTGAACTCCTTACTGTTGATCACACATGGGATTTTGGTAAGCAAGGAGTCTATAACGTCCAAGTAATGGCAGAGGATGAGAATGGACAATCCAGCGGATTTTCACCGGCAGTAGTCATTCAGATTAATCAATCTGATTTTGATTCACCTTCACTTTCCATTGTCAATCCCGCCCGATTTATCTATGTTGATGAAGAAGAATTGATGCCGTTTTTCCTTCCCGTTATCATTGGTGATGTGCAAATTGAAATGCAAGCATCTGATAGTCTCTCAGGAATTGATATCATTGAGGTATATATCGATGGAAGCATTGTTCATTCTTTTACCGGTGATGATGAAAGCTATTCCTTTATGTGGGATGAACAGCGATTTGGAGTGTTTACTCTTCAAGTACAAGCATTTGATAAAGAAGGAAATAGCAATACACAGGAACTGAAAATACTCAACATAAAATAAGAATGATATGTATGGTCAATGATATACAGATATCATCGTTGACCATTTTTTTCATTTTAGATACTGCCAAAGGATTCAATCACTTGATGAAATCATTTGAGAATTCGTCTTCTAAGAAATATTTAATTACCGGTGCTTCCTTCTTTTTGTTTAATGATTGAAACGATTTATGCTTATATTATGATTCGGATGGAACCCGGTGGTTTTGATAAAGCCATTTCGCATATGCAAGCGAATTCGGGTGTAGAAAAAATATCTGTGGTAGCAGGAGAATACGATATCATTGTTCGCGTTGCGGTATCAACGCTTGAGCATCTTCACGAGCTTAGTGATCAGATACAGCAAACTCAAGGAGTAAAAAAGACTAATACTCATATTATTGAAAAAGAAATCTCCTGTTAAATTAATATCAAAAAAAGAATATGGGGAGAAAGAGGTAGTCTTTTCCCCTTACTAAATTTGATATTATCTTGGTTTATATTTCCAAAAGATTGTTCGTTTTTGGTATTTTTGGATTGGTAAATCCATCTTTTTTGATGACAATCATTTGTTCAAGGAGTTGTGCATCGGTGATGTTTCCATCATAGGTACTTAGTATGATTTCATGAAATTGTTTTGCTTTTCTGATATTTTCTGCATAGAAAGAAATCATGCCGTCGAAACTACCATGTAACCAGAGATTGTCTTTGATGATGATATTATGTTTCTGAGCAAGTGAATCAAATTTTCCAGTGATCAGGTTTTTTTCCAGTTCGTTATTGATGGGAAGATGTTTGAGTTTATAAAGAAGAATATAGCCCGTTCTGTTCATCTTATCATCATTTACTCGTGCATGATATCCCCAAATGGTTTTGTTTTTTTCTAACCGTTTAATGATCCGCCATGCTTTCTGTCGTGAAAATCCGCATTTCTTTGCGATGCCTCCAATGCTTTCATTTGCATTTACTTCTAATGCTCCTAGTACTTTCTGTTCGTCTTGATGAATTTTTTTTCGACTGCTTTTCGCCATGTTTTTCACTCCATGATGTTTGATTTTTTCTAGTGCAATATTATCGCGTTTTTGGCAATATGATAGTTCAAGATTGTACTTTTGGAAACCAAATAATCGTATTTAACGATATTACTAGAATAGGTATAGAATCGGTTTAATTTTGTCAAAATACCATATTGAATAATTAATTTTCTCCTCCTATTTGCGGAATTATCATAAAGTAGTGTAAATGATTATATCTACTCAGGGATTTTAATTAATAACGACGATCATTTTGAGATAAAGAAAAATCCAAACACAGAAAAACAATCATGGCCTTTGGTATTGTGCATTATGAATAACAAAGCCATCGCCGCGTTGTTTGTTTCCGTGTTGAGTGTCTCATTTGCCGCAATACTTATCGTATCCATTCAAGCTCCTCCATTGTCGATTTCGTTTTATCGATTGTTATTTACTACCATACTATTGCTGCCTGCGATTGTGCTTTTCCCCCAGTATCGTGATGAACTTAAATCACTTTCGAAAGGATCAATACTTTTAATGCTTGGAATCGGAGTGATTCTTGCCGTTCATTTTTCTCTTTGGATTACCTCTCTAAAATTGACCTCAGTTGCCAGTTCCGTCATTTTGGTAACTGCTCATCCGATTATTGTCGGCCCGATATCACATTATTTGTTACATGAACATTTGAGTAAAAAAAATGTTTTTGGAATTTTGATTTCCTTAATAGGCGTTATTGTTCTTGTATATGGTAACTATGGATTCTCGATGGTATCATTGGACTCATTGGAAGGAAATATCCTTGCATTTCTTGGTGGTATTGCAGCCGGTTTGTATATATTAGGAGGTCGTTTCGTACGAAGAACAACATCCGTTATTACCTATGCATTTTTGGTCTATGGTGTTGGTACGATTGTTTTGTTCTTTATCACCTGGTCTGCAGGTTCTCCATTCATTGGACTGTCAGGCAGTGATCTGTCACTTATTGCGATTATGGCGGTGGTCTCTGGTATTTTTGGTCATACCTTGTATAATTGGTCATTAGCTGAGGTTCGAGCATCAGTTGCATCAGTTGCCCTTCTTGGTGAACCTATTGGATCATCATTGTTAGCAATGATTATACCATGGATTAACCAAATTCCTTCAATTTATACGATAGGGGGCGGAATGGTTATTCTCAGTGGTATTTATCTTACTGCAAAGGTAGAAGATTAACAATTCATAAAACAATGAGATCATCATGGTCTAAATAATCGATGATTCGTTTGCACCAATTGAGTTTTTTTCTTTTTTGTGTTTTATTCTTATGGTGGGCAAATGAATATGGTCCAATTTCATCATCGCAATCAAAACCAATAAGAAAAATTGTTTGCGCCTGAAAATGATCTGCAAGATATATTCCACGGTCTCCATCAGTAAACCCGCCGACATTAAAAAGAGATGTATATCCTATTGGATTTACTTGGGTAGAACCGATAAGTGTTCCCTGAAACAACGGTAAATCATGAGTTAATGTATCGAGATTATCACCATGGGCATGAACAATGACAATGCTACCTTGCTTGTTTGCATCGATTTGATCTGGGGGGTATCCATCCAGATCAGTGATAATGATATCTGGTAGAATATGATGTTTAAGTAAAGCTGTTGTTGCTCCATCAGCTGCGATAGTAGTATGGTTAATAATCTTAGATTTATATTTTTGAATCGATGATTCTAATGAGGGACCAGCACCGAAAACCGTGGCATCCCGATGAAAAAGAAGCGGTTTTATAAAGGAAAGAGTCTTCGTGTGGGGATATCCATTTAAATATGATTGTAAAAATGAAGCTGCTTTTGCATCTTCTTTTTCATTCAATCCTAAATCGGAAACGATTTTTTCATAAATACTCTTCCATTCTTTATATTCCATGATGATTCATACCGAATGAATAAAACAGTAAAAAATATCTTCTTTACATGGTCTGTTTATCAAGTTCGATTTCATTTTCCCTTGTTTGATACATATCTTTGACATAGTGATAGGTAACTGCACCGACAATGGTAATCATAATCCCTGTGAGCGTGTTTCCGATGAAAAAGGGTGTGAAAAAGGGCTCGATATAAAATGTTTCTGGCCAGTTAAGAAGCGCTTTATGTAAGGATTCGAAAATCGCTGATGAGACGAACCCAAATGCGAAAAGTGAAAATGGATAGATCCAGTAGTTCCATAATGCCTTTTTTTCTTTCACATATGAATCAACAACATGACCTGAGATGACTAGTAACCCAGCAACCACAATACCCCATATCATGTTTGATATGAAGGAAAGGGCAGAAACTAACGGAACATCTGAAATGAAATTGGCATTGGTATATGCTAGGAAAAGACTGGCAATTAATACCAAGGCTGCAATAATACTTGTATAGATAGAGAGTTTTCCAGTTAGAAAACCTGATTTTAATTCTTTGATAAATGACGATAAGGTACGTTCCCAGTGGAATACACGAATAATAAGATAGAGACCAAGAGTAAGCAATATTGCGCCAAATCCACTAGTGGTCATATCTAATAACACAAAAAATGATGAAACAATAAATACTAATGCGAGAGGAAGCAGGAATTGCTTTTGAACTTTATCATCATCAAGCATTTTTAAGATACGATAATAGGTATCTTCGAGTTGTCTGCTTTGTTTCACCGATACTCGCTGAATGGAAGTGATTTTAGCTCGAGTTTGCACTAAGGGGAGTATATATTCATCTTCGGCTCCATCGGTGATGAGTACGACTTCATCACTACCTGTTTTCTTAAGAACCTGATCAATTTGATGTGCAAGTATTTCATCTGATGTGATACCAATATTGATATCACCACAAACGGTTGCAAGAAAAACGTCTTTATTTTGGTTTTTCATTTTGTTATAAAGAGAAATAGCATAAAAAATAGCGTTCAAATCAGAATCTTCAGGATCTGCTTGTCCTAAGGCTTGGGCAGCGGTCATATTGTCCTCTAGGCCAATAATCGGACTTTTAATGTTTGCTTTACGACCAAAATCATCATCTCGGTCAACATTGAGGACAAGAATGCTCATAGATGTATTATTGTTAATAAAGGCGATATATTTAAGCATATGGTCATGGGAAAATTCGATGACGTTTATGGTGCGCAAATTATATATAAAGGCAGTAGGATGTTGGTTGTGTATTTTTCATGGTTTTGAGGAGATAACATGACATCAGAAGATGTAAAGAAAACTGGTACGACAACCTTAGGAATGGTGTGTAAAGAAGGCGTTGTCATCGCCACTGAACAACGAGCGACAATGGGTACGTTAATTGCTCATAAGACAACAAAAAAATTATATCGAATTGATAGACATCTCTCTCTTGCAACCGCAGGATTAGTAGGTGACTTACAAACATTGGCCCGCTATCTGAGTGCTGAAGCGAATCTTTACCGATTAAAACGTGATGCACTCATGCCGGTGAAAAGTGCAGCAACATTGATGTCAAATATTATGAACCAACGTAAATTTGCCCCTTATTATGTGCAACTGGTTCTTGGTGGGTATGATAGTTCAGGTGGTCATGTCTATGCACTTGATGCAGCAGGTGGAGCAATTCCTGATAAATATACCTCTGCTGGCTCCGGATCACCGTATGTATTTGGTGTCCTTGAGGATCATTATCGTGATGATTTAAGCACTGATGAGGGTGTTGATTTAGCAGTTCGTGCGATTACAGCAGCAAAAAATCGAGATTCTGCCTCTGGTGGAATGATCAGTGTAGCCATTATTGATAAGAATGGTTTCCATGAGATTCCTGAGGACGAAGTAAAAAAGCGAATTGAAAAACTCGCAAAATAAAATAGTCAAAGTAATTCAATTCATTCACTATTCAACCATTTATTAGCGATTTATTCTCTGTTAATTAAATCAAGAGAGAGTTAGGAAAGTTGAAGCGTTATGACCGCTGAAGATGTTTTAAGGGAAATCAAAGGAAAGGTTCGAGCCGTGGTTCCACCTTCTATTGATGTGTCAGATGTGGAATTTGAAGGAGCATTAGTGGTCCTGTATACGAAGGATCCTGATAAATTTGCAGCAAAAGATGATGTTGTAAAGCAGCTTGCAAAAATGCTTCAGAAACGTATCGTTGTTCGTCCTGATCCCTCAGTCATCACCAATGAAGAAAAAGCAGAAAAGAAGATAAAACAAATCATTCCTGAGGAAGCAGAGATCAGTAATATTTATTTTCAACCTGATGTCGGTGAGGTTACCATTGAAGTGATGAAACCAGGTGTGGCCATTGGAAAACAGGGTAAATTTTTAAATGAGATCCGCCGTAAAATTAATTGGTCCCCCCGGGTGATTCGAACACCTCCCCTTCAATCAAAAACCGTGAAGGAGATTCGTGGATTTCTTCGAATGATGAGCGATGATCGGAAGGAAATCCTTCGGAAGGTAGGACGTCGCTTGCATCGGGGGGTCTCCGAAGGAGAAAAATTTGTTCGAGTAACGGCTCTTGGAGGTTTCCGTCAAGTTGGCAGATCATGTGCCATGTTACATACCCAGGATAGCAAAATTCTTATTGACGTAGGCGTAGATGTGTCCTCTGATACAAATGGGACGCCGTATCTTCATCTTCCCGAGGTATTACCTATTGAAACCATTGACGCAGTTGTTATTACTCATGCTCATTTAGATCATTCTGGTTTGGTCCCGTTATTGTATAAATATGGGTTTGATGGCCCGCTGTATTGTACAGCACCAACACGAGACATGATGACCTTGCTTCAAATGGATTATCTTAAGGTAGCTGCAGCTGATGCAAAACGGATTCCTTATGGCGCTGAACATGTTCGTGAGGTGATCAAGCATTGTATTCCTATTAATTATGGAGATACTACTGATATTACCCCAGATGTGAGATTAACTCTTCATAATGCAGGTCATATCCTTGGTTCTTCCATTGCCCATTTTCATATCGGTGAGGGTTTGTATAATATTGCCTTCAGTGGTGATATCAAATATGAGAAGACCTGGTTATTTAATCCAGCGGTGAATCATTTCCCTCGTCTGGAAACCATGTTTATGGAATCTACCTATGGTGGGAAAGATGATTTTCAACCAAGTCGAAAAGATGCAACCACTCATTTACGGGAAATCGCTCATCGGGTTTTAAACAAAAAGGGAAAGATCTTGATCCCGGTATTTGCAGTGGGAAGAAGTCAAGAAGTAATGATTGTGCTTGAACAATTAATGAGGAAAAAGGAAATCCCAAAGGTGCCGGTTTATTTGGATGGTATGATTTGGGAAGCAACGGCTATTCATACGGCTTATCCGGAATATCTCAATAATAAATTACGGGTGCAAACCTTTCAAAAGGGAAAGAATCCATTGCTATCGGATATTTTTGAACGTGTTGATGGTCATGAGATGCGTCAGAAGATTATTGGTTCCCCTGATTCCTGTATCGTACTTGCTACTAGTGGCATGATGGTCGGTGGACCGGTGATGGAATATTTTAAATCTTGGGCAGATGATAAGAAAAACGAAATCGTTTTCGTTGGATATCAGGCTGAGGGAAGTTTCGGTCGTCGGGTGCAGAAGGGATGGAGGGAGATTTCCTTAAATATATCAGGTAATGTCACCAATATTAAAATGAATATGAGCGTTGAAACCGTTGATGGATTTTCGGGTCATAGTGATAGAAGACAGCTGATGAACTTTGTCAATAACATGTCACCTCGGCCTGACCGGATTATTTTTGGCCATGGGGAAGAATCGAAATGTTTAGATATTTCTAGCTCAATTCATAAAAAGTTCAATCTGAAAACGGTAGCGATAAAGAATCTAGAAACCATTCGCTTTGTCTAATAGAATTTGGTTTAAGGATGGTAGAATTATTTTCTTTTTTCAGAATTTTTCCCTTTTTTTGCATTGCATTCATGTTTTAGGATAGTTTTGTAATCTGTTATTTTTGTGATTTTGCGTTAGCTTTTGATTGATTCGTTTTTTAAATTTTCATACTGTTTGATTTCTTTTTCTCTGTTTTCTAAAAATGTTTTCATTTTCTTTAGTATTTCATGTTGTTCATGTTGAAATTTTAATTGTTCTGCTTTGAATTCTATGCACTTTCTTTTACATAATTTAATCATCGCTTGGATTTTTTTGCTTAAGTATTCTGCGCCATGTAACCTAAAAGTTAACATATCCAGATTTTTGAATTGAACAATCATGTCTCTTTTTAGAATACCTGCCGTATTTACATTCCTAATATTCAGTAGACCTGATTCTACTTTTACTATATATGATTTTGATAAAAGAGATGACCTGCTTATAAATAAGAATCGAGAGTCTGTTAATACTATGATTCCATTAATACTATTCTTTATAATTGCAGGTTTTGATTCAATAATTACCTCAAATTCTTCGATAATACCTGATTTTTTCAATTGAGGTATATTCAATATAATACCTCCCTCAAAAAATGAATTGTTTTATATCATATAAAATTTATGTAATAAATTATGTTTCTAATAATTATAAAATAAAGAAATATTGTTTTTAATAAATAGTTTATAAAGTAATGATACAAAAGCTGACCTTCTTTTTTTATTTACTGTAAAAAATATGGGCTATAGAATTCTACATGTTATTAATTCCATAGTGGATCAACAAGACTGATATTTTCAGAATGTCTTAAGTGATGAGTTCCTACAAAGTGATACTCTTGATTCTCATAATCTGGATCGGGTCGAGAAAAAGGATGGTAATCCAATTGGATTCCTTGATTGATATATGCAGCCCATACAAGTTCAGCACAGGTCCATTGATTTATATAGGGGTCTTCGGGGGAGTAATATTTTTCATAAAATGCATTACTTGTATTGGTGATGGCTGGATTTGCATGCCAGCTTTCATATCGCCAATTATCTGGCCATGCCCACTGGTAATGATCACCAATTTTTGATATTGCAAAATCAATAGCATGTTCTTTTTGACATTGATTGGCTGCTACTTTACCGATAGTGATTGTATCATGTTTTGATATTAAATAAATCATAATCCAAGGAGTTACTTGCACTCCGTTAATATGATGATTCAAATCAATTGAGGTATAATCTATGGATTCAATAAAGTGTGGTCTTCCAAATGAGTTCTCGCCAATATACATCATCACATGATCATTTGAATAACCATCGATAGTTGGTTCAAATAGAGTGAGTATTGGATTTAAATCATAAAAAAGGAGATCGCCTCTCTTAAGATTTTTTGGAAAAGGAAATATGTTGTTTGAAAATTTTAACGATTTAAATTCTGTTTTATGTTCTTGATTATCAATTGGCTGACCAATCACAAAAAATGAAGGTATTAATATTATAAAGAAAATTGCAATGCTAACATATCGAAATACTATTTTTTGCATAGTTTCTGAAATCTCCCTATTATCTCATTATAAAATTTATAATTAAAAACTTTTTTCCATATACTAAATTTTTGAAGCACTAAAGTTTCTTTACGTTGATAGCAAGAGTCAATAACGAGAAAAAATTTGATTTTATTAATAAATAGGATTGAGATAATTCGTTCTTGGCATATAGGCGGTGCACTTTATGATGCATTGGACGAATAGTAAATTCCTCATAATTACATAGTGACGTTAATCATTTTGGCATACGAATAAATTGGTTAATTTATAATAAATAAAAATAAGATTAGTGTTCAGCGGTAATGGGACGTTCTTTTTTTACTCCATTATTTTTCTGCTGATCCACTATAAATGGTTTAGCCATCTCCCAGAGACTATCGAATTTACTATTGAATACTTTAATATCTTCCAAATCTACATATGCCGTCCCAATATAGGATGGTTCTTCGGTATCCTCTAGGATTTTGATTCCATTAATGGCGAATTCCTTGCCGAACACATAATTGCGTAAAGTTCCTGATGCGCCCTCTGGAAAATAGCGAAGTTCAAGTTTATCTCCATATTGTTGTTTCACTTGATTGATAAAATCCATGTTTATTTCAGAATCAACAATGACCTGTATTTTATTATCAAGTTCCAAGAATTTTTTAAAGTAGTCGACAAATGGTTCCTTGAAGAATCGGTTCCCTGCAATTTGGAGTTTGAGACTATTTCCCTTTTCAAGACTATTATGAAGCATATTGTACATGGTCCATTTTCCATAGTACTCAAGGGTAACGGTTCCATTCCGACGAAGTTTGACACCATATTTATCAAAGTTGTCATGATAACATTCTTGATAATATTCTAAATGATGTTCGATTGAATGATATGTTTCTGGAGCAATATATTGTTTTAAATCTTCTTTGATTGATTCCCATATGGCAACCGGATGAACTGGTAGATAACTTTCCCTTCCGAAATCCTTCTTTGTTTTGTTGGTAAATAGGACCTTGGCAACAAGACCATTTTTTAGTAAACATCCTCGTCCAGTTTCTAGTGGTCGTCGGGTCAGATTTGCCAAATCGTTTGCAATATGAAGAAACTCAGAAAATTCCTTTGGAGAATCAACAATTAAAATAGCATAATACACCGCGGCTTCTCGCGGTCTATGCAATTTCATGCGTTCAAACATCATCTCAAAATCTTGAATGTAATCAAGTTTAACTCTGGTTTTTATTCTACTATGCATCTCATCCACCAATCCCAATGATTGTATGTTTAAATCATGACTGGTTTTATATACCTTATGCTTGCAGGTCTACCTGCACAAATACCATTGTTCAATGGAAATTGAAAGAAAATAAATGTAACGAATATAAACAAA
>CAZQMI010000010.1:0-33568 GCA_964594475.1 uncultured Thermoplasmatales archaeon | reverse complement strand
TCTCAATTACATCATGATCACCAGGGTTATCATTGGTATCAGGATCATCGATTGCACATTGAATGCAACAGAAATATTCATCGGTGTTCACATTATGAGCAATTGTTCCTCCGATACAATCACCAATTGGATGAGCATCATCCAGCCATGGGCAAATAGTGACTGGACCGGAATACGTTGCCACTCCCATATTTGGTCCATTTGCTGTCCCCCACCAATTACAATTACCATTAACTACTGCGGCATTTCCATTATTAATAGCCGTTCCCGCACGGAAGTTGTTCTGATGGATCTCAATGTTGGTGAGTGGAATAGCATTTGCATCAATATAAATCTGAGCCCATGCAGGTCCACCAGTAAATTCACATCCATAAATGAGGACATCATCAAAAGAACTAGCACCCATCCAACCGATTCCTAAATCAATATCTTCCCAAGCATTTCCATAAAATGTACAATCAACAATATCAATATCGGATCCAGTACATATAAATGAAAGACCTGAACCACCGTTACTATTGGAAATTTCAGTGTTATCAAATAAGACATGATGAGCGGTTGTTGATCCTTTAAAGATCACTCCAAATCCACCGTTATTCGTTATCAGACTATCAGTAACATAGAATTGGTCAACTAGTGAATTGACTACATGAATTCCTTCCCAGTTTCCTGCATTATTTATTTCTACCTGATCAATAGTTACCGTGTTTAGTGTTGCTCCATTTGCATAAATACCATGACCTGAAGACGAAACACCGTTTATGGTTACATCTTGAATAATCAAGTTTGTAAGGATTGCTCCATTTGCAAAACCAATGGCGTTATGTCCTGATCCATAGGTATCTGAGATGGTGACATTGAAAATGGTTAGATCATCCATGGAATCATAAACAATTAGAATTCCGTTGATCTTATTATGATAAATCGAACAATTTCTTATCGTGACCTCATTATAGATAGCAGGACCGCCATATGATCGAATACCATTATCACAATTTGTAATCGAAAAACCATCGATAATGACATCCCCGGATTGAATCAAGATGCCATTTCCACTTCCACCACCATTAATGATAGGATGTGACCCATTACGTAATGTCAATTCTTTATAGACCACTACGTTCTCTACATATTCTCCCGTTGGATGAACGGTAAGATCAGGATCATGAACAACAATAGTATCTCCATCATCAGTATCTGTATCATCAATAGCATCCTGAATCCAGTGGAACAATTCACCAGTGTCTATGTTTTCCACAGTTCCCGGAGGTAATTGTGATTCATATGCACCCATATCTGGAGATAGATCACGTGGATTGTGAATGATATCAGAACTAATTCCAAGATTTGTTCCAGCATCTTGACAGGGACTTGACCCCGTTAATTGATAATCAAGACCAAGAGCAACGAACTGAGGATCAACAAAGAGATTTGTCACTGCGTCTAAGGGACAACATGTACCGGAACATGATCCGGCTCCATTGCTATAGAAATCATTATACAAAATGACACAATTTGCTGGCGTTGGTCCTGGGCAACCATAATAGTCTTTTGTGATTATACCATAGCCATAAGATGGCATTCCATTATGAGAAATGATATTATTTTGGATATTTAGGAATCCATCATATTGAAGACCATTGTAATTAATAACGGTGTTAATACCAATGCCATTTCCAAATCCAATTTCATTTGCATGGTACGTACTACTTGAACTTACCATGTTATTTGAAAGTGTGTTATGAAGGATAGTAACGGTACTGCCGGTCTCAGTATATTTATATCCAAGAATCGCATTTCCACTATATTCATGATGTCTGCTTTTAATCATCCATTCATTATCAATGACTAAATTGTTGATGATATCTATATCGCCTACATTGGTGTAGAGTTCAATCCCATTTGCTGCAGAGGTATCATGGACAATATTTTTTTGAATAAGAATATTTGCGGAATCATATACATAAATGGCAGCATTTTCACTATCACTATTTGTTATCTCATTTTCACTGATATCACAGAAAAATGAATATCCAAAGTTGGCTCCATCTTGTGCAACATCATAAATGTAATTCCGGTAAATACTGCCAAAAGCACAATTCTTCAATTGAATCCCCTCATCTCCAGATGATTGATGAACGATACAATTCTTTACAACCGTATTCTGAATAGGAGGTGAACTCGAATAAATCAAATCATTCGTGCCATCAACTACTTCTAATCCATCAATAGTCACATCATCTGCTTGTATGTAGAGAATGGTACCCATTGATCCAGAACCATCGATGATTGCTTCAGATGAGCTACCTGGAGTTCGAATGGTGCTATTGAATGGACGGGGATCAATTCCTGCTTGTGGACCAAGAATGGTGACTGGTTTATCGATGGTAACGGTACTTGCAGGATTGTATGTTCCTTCATAGACATAGACAGTTCCGTAGGGGCAGACATGATCAATGGCATCTTGAAGAGTGGGTACATGACAATAATCATACCAAGAGCTTAATGCATCATCATCAACCCATACCTCAGGGCAACATTCAGGTAGAGTTCCTACAGAGATCTGTACCTTACTAAGTTCACCATGTGGTTGGGTTCCAGTAAGAACCAGTGTTCCTTCGATACTAAAACCAGTGGTTACATCTATTCCCGTAATCATCCAGGATTTCGATCCCTCAGTGTTACTAGTAAATGTTCCAAGGGATTCAAATCCTGATTGATGAGTAAGACCAACATTTTGAAACGAAACAGTTCCAGACGTTCTAGAAACCACATCGATTTGAATATAATCTAGATCTGATAACGGGCCAACAGGATAAGTCAATAATGGATCGTTTCCATCAACGGTTGTATAAAGATTATCAGTTCCATCTCTCATGCGATAATCAAACTGCAGGTAATGATTCGTCGACCATACATAATCTGTTTCCACCCGGTTTGAACCTATGCCAAGATCAGGGACACCAAGGTAAACTTCTCGGTCTCCTCCATTATCAAAGCTTTTGTATCGTACGGCTGCTTTTAGTGTTACATCGGGATTATAGCCCGGTTCAATGGTGATACTTGCGCTCACCGCTGGGAGTAAGCTGATTGCAGTGAAAAATAGAATTGCTGCAATACAAAAACCAATTATTCTTTCTTTTCTTTTTTCAATTATCATTTCGTTTTGCCTCCTTTTTTTCATTATTAATTGCATTAGAACGCATTTCACACTTGATTATCCAATGTGGTTAAGTGTGTGTTTACGATCCTTTGGGTGTTAAAGCGAATACTTCGCTCCCTCAATGTAAAAAAATGAAAGTTCAAATAATGCTTTCATTTTTACGATTATATAATATAAATACATATACTTAAAAGTTATGTAAAGCCAGGAGAAATAAAAGGTATGAAACATTTATTTTATTCTTTGGGAATTTTTTATACTAACTGTTTCGTCCTATAATGAAACGAGTATCTTTTATTGTTTTGTTAACGAATATGAAAACTCAAAGGAGACAGGATCCAATGTTAATTTTGTATAACTCTGGGAAAAGGAATAATTGAACAGCTCAGAAGTATCTCGAATAGTAATAGTTAATTGATCATTTGATAAAATCCAGGTGCCGTTGGTCTGACTCGGACCTATTTTATAAAGAAAGGTATTATTGGTTCGAAATGTATAAGAGATATTGATTTCGTTGATCTCACCTTCCCAAGTTCCTATGAAATATTGTTTATCAGATGAAGTATCGTTTTCTTCCACACAGCCACTTAATGGTATGCACAGTAAGAAAATCATTCCAATTATCAACAGACTGTTTTTCTGATCCATAAATCAGCACCTTATATATACCATAGAAAAATTATAGGTGAATAGGTTTAATAATGTTTCTTTATTCAACTTATGAATACACCCAAATCAATAAAAAAAACAGTTAAGATGTAAGAATAATGTTGAGAAGAGTTTTTAATCTGAAAAAAACATAAAGACAAAGCATTGTGATGAGATTATGAAATTAACATGTTGGATGTGCCTTTTGCTTTTGGCAATATTCATTATATTCTTTGTTCCAATCACTGAAGCTCAGATGCATCTTTATGTGGGAAAACATGGATTTGACTATACCTCAATTCAGCAAGCGATCAATGATGCAGAAGCCGGTGCCATGATACATGTTTATCCTGGAGAGTATTTTGAATCAATTCTTCTTCATAAACAAATACAGCTCATCGCAGAACCCGGGGTTATTCTCTCGTACAATGGATCAGCAGACATTATTTCAATTCGTGCTGATAACTGTAGAGTTAGTGGGTTCACCATCCAAAATGGATCAAATGTTAGTTATGCAGCAATCAACATTGAGTCAGATAATAATGTGATTGATCATAATATCATTAAAAACAATCTCGGCAAGGGAATATATCTATATTATTCTCACCATAATTCCATTATCAACAACCGTTTTTTCAATGATAGTATCAATATCATCGGAAAGCTCGCCGATTGGTTAAGCTACACCATAGAAAACAATACGGTTGATGGTTACCCGCTCCTTTACCATAGGAATTTGGATGGACAAACCATTTCAAATCAACATCTAGGACAACTCATCCTAGTTAACTGCAGTAACTGCATGCTTAAAAACCTAAGTGTTTCCCATGCTGATCAAGGGATCACCCTTGGGTATAGTAATCATAATATCATTACTCAAAACAATCTGTCAGCAAATGGAATGGGGCTTCGTCTGCAATACTCCGATCAAAACACCATCCTTAATAATACCATTAAACAAAATGAATATGGAATATATATTACTCATTCATTTGAAAATATTGTTACTGAAAATGTTCTTACTGAGAATACCATTTATGGAGCGTTTCTTTGCTGTAATTCAAAGGAGAACACTCTGTATCTAAACAGGTTTTTTTTAAATCAGCAGAGTGCCTATGATCTCTTTGAAAATCACTGGTCGAAAGATGGAATTGGAAATTACTGGAGTGACTATACCGGGTCTGATATCAACAATGATGGAATTGGAGAAACACCCTATGATCTCTTTCCAGAGTATGCATCTGCAAAAGATGCTTATCCCATCGTGGATATGAATAAGATATCAACTCCGCCGACGGATACACCCGCATTGACTTTACTGTTCATCATTGTCCTTTGTCTTGCCTTTGTGATATACAAGAAAAGATCAATAAACGATTAAACCAGTTTTTTACTTACAATAATTAAACATGATACTTCTTTTCGGTTCAACTCTTAATTACATTAAGCCGAATCATCATTGAAATCTAAAGTATCAGAGCTCCAAGAACAAATCCTGAAGAGGAATACGTAACCATATCAGCATTATCCGCCGAGGCCATAATACGAATATCAATGGGTCCGAAACCTAGTATGAATCCTGCATCCTTTGAGCTTTTCTCTATAAATTCACCCGGTAGAAGTGAGGATCCACAGGATGAACATCCGCCACAGGAATGGTTTAGCGAAATCTGGGAAAAAAAACCACCAGTGATAGTGATTTGGGAGGTAATGTTTTCAGCAGTAAAATCACCGGTGTTCAGTAGCTGATAGGAAATCGATCCCACCTGGTTTTTTACCTGATCAATGGCTAATTCGGTGGTTGCCATGTTCACAATAACTGTGCTCCACTCTGATTCCACAAAATAGGCATCCTTTGCATTCACCTCAATGGTGTATTCACCAGATGAATCATATTGATGGGAGAACACAACAGTTTGATTTGATGGATAACTGTCAACATAGATACTACTCTGCCCATCACCCCATTTCACGTAATAGGATATTTTATCAAAATCAGGATCAATACTTTTTATGGAGATATTCAACGGTTTCCCCGGAATCCCCATCGTCGGAGCAGTAATCGTTGGGGGAAGCGGTGCTCGGTTGGGAACCGTTGGATATCCATTGGTCTTCCAATAGGTGATCCCACCGACCATGTTATAAATGGTTCCGATGAAGCCGTTATCAATCAGGGTTTGAGCAGCTTCAAGACTGCGTCCTCCTGATTTACAATACAAAATAATCTGCTTTCCTTCGTATTCATCGATAAATGCCTGTAGAACGGTTTCATCGACCCATTCACATTTACAATGATGACGAGCATATTCAGGAAATGGCGTATCAATGTGTTCAGCGGTCCATTCCGGATCAAATCGAACGTCAATGGGATATTGGATTCCATTTGTGGTGTCATTGAGCAACTCCCATGCCTGATCAACGGTGATGTCGGTGTAACCATCAAGAGATTGATTTAGGGTTGACCGGTCCATCGGTAGATGAGAGCTATTTTCGATTGATACAATCGTTGGTATCATGCAGAGTACACAGACGATAAGAAGAAGTTGAATTGTAATTATTTTTTTTTGAGATGGTTTCATATATTGCCCCCATACATTATTTTATTTATCATATAATAATATAATTTAAGGGTTAATTAATTTTTTGATTTATTTCATCTCTTATTTCGTCATGACTGCATCATTTCCCTCATCGGGCTATCAAATGAACAACATAATAATATCAGATCAATGAAATAGAAAAAAGGTTCTTCTCCGTTAATAGAAAAAAGCGAAAAACCGTTGCATCAACTGAGAAAGAAATGGAAACATCATTTTCTGCCGGGGCATCTTAATGGATAATGGATCAGACCAATCAGTGATCTGATCTTGGTCATCCTTTGCCCTGGCCTTTATCTGATAGATACCTTCTTCGGACCAGGTATATGTAAATGAGCAATCAGTACCAGATGCATACGGACCTTTCCATGAACTCAAACTTCCATTGCCCATATCCCACTGATACCAAATCTGACCATTCTCAGGATCTGTGGATGATGCATAAAATGTTTGTTCAACATCAATACGACCGTGAGATGGCCCTGATAGTACAGGATCATTTGGAACGAGATTCACGGGTTCAATGACAGTGAGACTGACCATAAAGAAAGCATCCATATCACTTGAATCAATGGTTATATTCTCACGATAGAACCCAGGCTGTAACCCAGTGGTGTTTATGGTAATCCTGATGGTATCTTTTTCTCCATAGGAATGTCCATATGTCGGAAACACCGTAATCCAACTGCATTCCTCAATGATTGAATACGTCAATCCACAGCATCCAGAATTCCAGATTTGAAAGCTTGTATTTGCCACCACACCCTCATAGCGATTAGCGAAATTATGTGATTTTGGTTGATATGATAACTCTGATAGTGTAGGAGAGGTCATCGCCAGTTCAGCTTTTCCCCTTTGATTAAAATCGATAGATTGCACAGGTAAGATCAATATAAGCATCATACAGCATAAAAAAGCCAGTGAAAAAACAGATCGTCGAAGGAAAGTTCGTTTCATAAATCAATCAATTTAATTATTAAGATTAATACCTATTTATATTTTACTCAGAATGCATCTAAAATCGCAATGTTTACTGGTTGGTAATTATATGAATCAAAACCTTCCATTTTTTCCGTTTAGGATATGGAAATAATGCGTGCCTTGCATATAAGAAGCGAATCTAAGACAATTCCGGAATACTGTTCTGTTATGAGAAGAATGCTTCCCGTTGAAAATGTTTTGATCTCAAAGGGATCAGAACAGACAAACACCACGGTTTTAGTTTCAACAGAGATTCCCTGAGCAGATGAGGTCTTTTCCGAAATAGTACCGAAAAGAAATGCATCTACATACGACATGGTCACTAGTAAGGGTTCAGACCAATCACTTTCTGCATGCCAGCTATCCCGCGCCTTCACCCGAATGGAAAACTGATCTTCTTTATCCCATGAATAGATGGCTTCAACAGGATCGAATGAATCATAGGGGCCCATCCAGTCAGTGATGGTTCCATCACCAAAGTCCCATTGATACCATATCTGATCGCCATCAGGATCACTGGTCTGTGAACGATATTGGTAGGAATCAATCGTTTTTCCACTGATTTGCCCAACGGGAACGTCAGGTTTCAGCGGTGGCTGATTTTGATTGGAAATCTTTTTCAATAACACATCTGAGTATCCACCATCAAATATAATGGAAGTCACATATCCTGCCACGATGAAATCATCATCATTTGTTTGCCGGATACAATGACCAAATTCCTCCTGTGGATTGCTTCGTGTTTTCATCCATTGCTGATTGCCATTGCTATCAGTTTTGATCACCCATAAATCAAAATGCATCCCAGGATAGGTACTTGATGATTTACAACCACAAACGATAAAGCCGAAATCAGTGGTCTGTTGAACCGAATACCCGCGAGCATGACCATCATCACCAAAGGTGTTCATCCATACCAGATCCGCTGATGCATCAAGTCGGGCTAAGAGTATCTGCTGATTACGGTTTTCATTGGAATCAGTAGTACCTACAAGAATATATCCTTCATCATGGATCTGTTGAATCTCCCAGGCCACATCATAGCTTTCCCCACCAATGGTTTTTTGCCACATCATCTTCCCCTGATCATCTGTTTTTATCACCCAGGCATCCTGCCATCCTGATCCAAATGATTCAGTGTATCCTGCGATAATAAATCCACCATCTGTAGTTTGTTGTACCGAATGAGCTACATCATGTTCAGTTCCTCCAAAGGTCGTGTTCCATAGAACTCCGCCAGAGGCATTGATCTTTACCAGCCAGGCATCATCCTTACCATTCTCATTTGATGCGGTTTTTCCCGCACAGATGAACCCACCATCATCGGTTTCATCAATTCCATAGAACATATCCCATGCATTTCCTCCAACCGTGTTTGTCCAGAGGGTATTTCCCATCGCATCGGTTTTCAGGAGTAATCCATCTGCAAATCCTTCTCCACTGGATTCGGTGAATCCCACGGTCAGATATCCTCCATCACTGGTCTGAATGCTTTCCCAACCAACATCGGACCGTGATCCTCCATAGGTTTTGTTCCAAATTAGATTACCGTGTTCATCGGTTTTAATCAATAAGACATCATCATCGCTACTATCAAAGAATGATGTAAAACCAGTGATGATGAACCCATTATCAGCGGTTTGTTCAACCGCATAGGCAAAATCAGCGTTCGGTCCACCGAGTATTTGTTCCCAATCATCTCGTTCCAACTGATTATTATTTAATAAATGATCTTCTTTTTCGCAAAACGTGGAAGAAACCATGAATGGATTAGCTAAGACAATAATTGTTACATATAAAAGAAAAATGAACCACTTTCCTTTTAAAAATAGAATATTCATTTTAAATCCTCCATAAAATACTAATTATATTGTATTATAAATACTTTCTTGTTTCCATTCACAACTATGCATTCTAATAAACATGATAGTTTGGTACCATGATCAACAGGTTAAAGAATGAGAAAACCAAGAATCAAGGCATGGATTTCAGTAATCACTTTTTGTTCATGTTCCGCCTGTAATTCCAAGGTGATATCCAATGGGCCAAACCCAAATAGTGGTTCATCAACTTCAATGATAGCAACCTGATCGACATCGATCCATGAAATCAATTGTTCAGCATCGGCATGAATCAAACCAAAAAACCCACCGAACACATCAACAGAACAGCTGATGTTTGTTGCTTGTTCATCACCGCGGTTTTTCACTTCAATACAAAGAGAACCAAAACATGTCGGAACATCACAGAAGAACTGAGGTTTCTGATTATTGACCGTTACCATAATGGTTTTTTCCTCAGAATATGATAATCCATTGTAACTTCGCGCAGAGATCTGATGAACACCATCTGACTCACCCAGTAGTTTTGTATGCCATACATGACTCCAATCACTAGTCCCCACCGCGGTCTGCCATATGCCATCATCAATTTTCACTTCAACCTTGGTAATTTCTGCATCCACATCATTTGCCTTTCCCTGAATGTGAACGGTTCCATTCACCCATTCATTGGGCGAAGGTGAACTAATCTTCACCGTTGGTGGATTTTGCTCACAAACGATCACCGTTTGAATCAGTTCATCAGTGAAGTTCTGATCATGACCACAAGAGACACCGGATACTGACCTGGAAGATCCCAGTTCATCGCTGGTGGAGTCACATTGGCAATATTATCATAGATGTCATCATCATCGAAATCCCAATACCACTGAACAATTGATCCATCAGGATCATAACTAGAGGAAGCATTAAATACCACTGATTCAGAGGGCTCGGGATCGCTTGGGTAAAAATCGAATTGAGCAACTGGAGGTTGATTATCCATAAAACTCGTATTTACTGTATAAATGCGATCACGCATGTCATCAGCATTATAGATATAGCCCTGATGCCAGGCCAGACCCCATGGTCCTTCCCGTGAACTTTCAATGTGATAGACTACATCACCTTCAACAGGATCGATAACATAGATTCTTTGCTGCATATAATCAGCATTCCAAAGATAGGCCCCATCCCAGGTTAATCCCGTTGGTGTCTTCCCAGGACTTGACATCGATGTAATGATACTTCCATCAACTGGATCAAGTTCATAGATCAAATCCTGAGTGTCATCTGCAACCCAGAGATTCGTTCCGTCAAAGGTGAGTCCTGTTGCATTACTCAGCAGAGGTGTTGAAATCTGATGAACAATACTACCATTGACCGGGTTTATTTGGTAGATGAGTTCATCGGCGCTATCTACATTCCAGAGATATTGTCCATCCCAAGTGAGACCTTTTGGATGATTTCCAGGGGATAGGAACTGATGAACAACATTTCCATCACTGGGAACTATCTTATAAATGGTGTTTTCCTCATAATCTGCGTTCCAAAGAAAAGCCGATGGACCACTTTGCCAGGTCAAACCGGTTGGGGCATGGCCTGGACAAAACACATCTCCATTGATCATTTCACAACTGTTTTCAGATGGAATAATGATGACAAAACATGATATTACAAGAAGAAAGCCAATGAATGCCGATATTGATTTTGATATATTTGAATGCATAATACCTCCTACCATTGAACCGATATTATTTTTAAATAGGGGTAACCATTTATATAAATGTTATGTCAATTAATCAAATTTTTTTCATTATTTAATGATTATTTGATTATTTTTGTAACCAATTTTCCGATAAAAAAAATTAAAATTGTAAAATATCAAATGCAGTGATGTTTTGTGATGCAGCATCCAAAGTATTTATATCATATCACTAACATGTTAACATAATAGGGGTTTTCATCGTCATGAACAAATCGTTCATTATCCTTTTCATCTGCATTCTTTTATGCACTCTCGCCGTGGGTGATTTTGAAACTGAATCTACTCAAAAACAGTATCACTGGATACATACCGAAACAATACTGGCATCTGATGGCATCACTGGCGATTATTTTGGATCAACTATTGCCCATCAAAACGACTCATTGTTCATCGGAGCACCGGGTGACGATGACGCAGGACAATGGTCTGGATCAGTCTATGTATATAAAAAGAGCGATCAGGGTTGGAAGCAACATCAAAAACTTGTTGCTTCGGATGCCAAGAAACAGCAACGATTCGGATCAAGTATTAGCACCAATGGAAGCATGATTCTTATTGGCGCACCTGGCGATAACAGCAACGGTGAATCAAGTGGAGCAGCATATCTATTTGAGAAAAGAAACAAGACCTGGATTCAAAGCAACAAGTTCACTGCTTCAAATCCACATCCATTCCAGTATTTCGGGATAAGTGTTTGCCTTCAGCAACAAACCGCTCTTATTGGAGCACCTGGGGATCATACCAATGGTGCCTGGGCAGGAGCAATCTATCTATTTGAAAAAAAAAGTGATTCATGGAAGCAAATCCTGAAATCCATTCCTACTCAAGTGTCACCCGGTGACACCTTTGGTACATCACTAAGCCTCAAAGATACAGTTTTTGCAGTCGGTGCACCAAGCAATAACAACGATAACCTTCCAGGCGCTGTTTATATCTATACCAAAACAGTGAGCAAAACATTTGCAGATCAATATGAATGGAAGCTTCTTGCTCGAATTAGCTCCCCTAGTTCTGGAAATGAGGATAACTTTGGTAAAACCATAGCTATGAATCATCAGTATCTTGCCATTGGAGCACCATCAGACAATGAATATGGTGATCGATCTGGAGCTGTGTATCTCTTTAATCGAAATGAAAACACTTTGGCCTTCCAAGAAAAAATCATATCACCATATAATGATAGTAAACAGTTTGGATCAACACTAGATCTTTATCAGCAAAACCTTTTGATCGGTACACCAGGGAGAAATCGATCTGAATCGGGTCATATCCATCTTTTTACCCAAAATCAGTCCCAATGGATGAACCAAAACACAATACATCCAACACCATCATCGATCATCTCTGATTTCGGTGCCTCACTAGCCATGAACGAAACATCCATTTTTGCAGGGGCACCAAGTGACACAGAGAAAGGAAATAACTCCGGGTCAGTTTATCAATACACTGCAATTGATGATACCGATCCACCGCAGATCCTGCTCACAAAACCAGACGATGGACTCTATCTGCAAGGTCGATACATCCTATCCCTTCCCATTTCCATTTATATTGGTGAAACACCAATTCAGCTGATTGCAACCGATACCCTCTCAGGGGTGAAAACAATACAGCTTTTCATCGATGACACAATGGTATATCAGAGCAATTCCACATCGGTGAACTGGATCTATCAAAATCAAAGCTTTGGAAAACAGGTTCTTACCATTGTTGCCATTGACCATGATGGAAACACTGCCAGTATAGAAAAAGAATTTTTCAAGATCTTCTAATCAGCAAAATAGGATTGGATTCGTTGTTCGATAAGAGATGCATATTGATAGGTCAAATCTTGATAATTAACAGTGGTTGTTGGTATTTCCTTGAGATCTATATAAACAGAGATATTCTGAACCCTGAAATAAATAAATGACCATGATGCATTATCATATTCATATTCCTCTGTCAGATTCACCTCATATAAACGATATACTGACTGATTCCCAATGGAATCAGAGATCTGGTCGGAAACTAGATTCCAATTCTCACTAGCAATCTGAATGATCTGTTGAGAGGAGTTTATCAACACCTGTTCTGCATCTTCATCAGTTACAAAACGAATCATCGTTGTGGTAATGAGCGGGTAACCACTTTTGTTTTGCAGATCCTGATAAATAAATTGTTCATTGTAGAGTTCATAGAATGGTTCAGTGACATTGAAACCAATACTTGAGTTATAACTTTCTAAAAATCGTGCATATCCATCCGGTAGATCAGAAACAGTAAGGCTTAATCTATTCAATAATGGAATTTCATAAATAAAAATCCTTTTCACGATACTATCTTTCTTTCCTGTTGAATCCTGAATGGTAAGATTCACATCATAAAAAGCACTAGCATTATATTGGTGTATAATTGATGCACCATACAGAACAGTGCCATCTCCTAATTGCCAGGTCCAATTCATAATTGAACTTCCCGGATGAATGGATGAATCATTGAAAAAAAGTGTTTTGTTCACTACGAATGGAGAAGGAGATACCGTGAAATTTGCTGAAAACTGTTGATTGGTAGGAGTGTCATTATCATCATTTCCATTTGGATCTTTTTCAGAATCAAAACAACCACAAAATGAAAGTACGATCAAAAGGAGTATAGTCAATGCAAGAAACGAGTTTCCTTTCATTATTAATCACAACATTTTTTCAATCTTTTTTCATACTCTTTAGGAATCTTCTGTTCTTAAATCTTGGGATGAACACTTCTTATTTAGCGGATAAAAAAAGATTAGCGATTACGTTGAAACATAAATAAAAAACGAAAAAAGAAAACAAATGTCTCCTAATCATTGCAGGTCAATGCAAACAAAAAAATATTTATATAAATACCTCTGTTATGTTTTCACTGAGGACACCGTGATGAAAAAAAGTATTTTGATCTTATTAATAAGCACAAGCATTCTAACTCTTCCCATCACAACAGCTATCTCTCAATCAGAAACACTATCCGATGCCTATTCAACTTTACAGCCAGCTCAACAGCACCAACCATTATTTGATCGCATCAGCACCACCGTTACACAATTCATGAAAGATATCGCTGAGTCAACGCTTCTGCAACGATTTCAGCAGGGTATCAACGATGCCTACGAACAGAGTGTGTTTTCTGATCTATTTGATTCTATCCACCATATGCTACAATCTCAGCAATACCAACGCTATCAACAACAATTCATCGATCTTGAAATATCAAAAGACAGCATGATACCTGTTGAATAAAAAAAATAAAAAAAAGATGATAGACACAAAATATGTGTCTTATCTTATATTTTTATGGTGTTCATTGCCCAATGAACCCAACATTGAACTTGCCTAGGATGAAGGTTTCTGTGACCAATCCACTTCCATCATTGAGCATGATAATCTGTTCACCAGAAAGCATGCTAAATGAAAACGATGGACTGGTCGAAATAAACAGAAGGGAATCCGCGGTGCATTCAATGGTCTCTTGCATTTCAACCTTATCAGTGATTTTTCCCAACAAAAACGCATTCTGCCAGGACACCGTGACCTCAACCGGATCTGACCATTCGCTTTCATAGCCAAAGGCATCCTTTGTTTTCACTTTCACTTGATAGGTTCCATCCAAATCCCAGTCATGAACCAGTTCGAATGAATCACCAGATGATTTCGGACCAATCCACTCACTACTACTACCATCATCCCAGTCAACCATGACCGAAATATCATCACCATCAATATCACTTGCAGTTATGGTAAATAAACAGGGTTCATTGACCAAACAACTTGATTGCTCAATCATGACAGATGGTATATCTGGTGGATGAGTAAGATCAATGCTGACCGTGCTGAAATTCGATCCATAGGCACCAATGGCATCTTGAACTGAGAGACTGACCGTGAAATCACCAATGCTTTGATAGATATGGGTTGGATTCTGCTCACTGCTAATGTTTCCATCACCGAAATCCCATTCATAGGTGAATGGTTCATTTCCGCCAGTAACCATAGCGCTGCAGTGAATTTCTTCACCTACGATGGCTACCTGAGGGTCAACACTGACGGTTACATCAAGTGATCCTTCATCCATGGTGATCATTTCAAATCCACTCCATTCTGATTCATCCCATTGATCACGAGCCTTTACTCGTAATCCGTATTCCCCTGGTTCCAGCCATTTATGAGAGGAAAACGGAACAGAAATCCAATCACTGAATGATCCATCTCCCCAGTCAAAGCGATATTCAATATCATCCCCTTCGGGATCACTAGTCAATGTGGAAAACGTATACGAAATTCCAATGATACCACTTGAGGGGCCTTCTGGTTCCTGGGGAACTTCTGGAGGTGTGTTTCCCATGGTAACCGTAAGCGCATTAGACCAATCGGATTCAGATCCAGCTAGATCCTTTGCTTTCACTCGAACATCAAATTCACCGGGTTTTGACCATTTATGTTGAGCAGAAATGGTATCCCCAGAATCATAAGGTCCGAGCCAATCACTGTTACTCATATCATCCCAGTCGAAATAATAATAGATCTGATCACCAAGATTGGGATCATCGGTCTGAGTTTCATAATAATAATAGGTCGCATGCATTCCGTCGGTTTCACCAGAAGGTGTATCTGGGTCATCCGGTGGATCACCAATGGTGATGTCCACTTGTTTTGTTGGTGAAAACGCGCTATCATCATTGAAAATATCCATTGCCTTTACTTGGACATCATAGGTTCCAGTGCTTTCAAACACATGAGAAATCGATGCAGTGGCTCCAGATGGATAAAACCCGGTCCATTCATCAACTTGGTCATCGCCATCCCAATCCCAACCATATTTCACATCATCACCATTTTGTTCCGTGGTGCTGGTTTCAAAGCTATATTCAATATTTAGATACCCAGAACTTGGTCCAGATGGTGTATCCGGTGTTTCTGGTGGATCACTATTAGGTGGACTGGGACTGGCAACATCTGATTCATCGGTATACATATTTGATTGTCTGAACACTGAACCGATGAGTTCGATGTTACTCATTGAAATATCCGATGGACCACTATAGGTGTTGGTTATTGTTTCCGTACCACCGGGTAAAACCTGTACATTCTGGTTAATCCCCCATTCACCGATCATGGCATGATCATAGGGATCACCATCATAATCATCCCATCGAGATACGATTTCACAGACATAGACATGCACGTGTCCATTATAGGTTGATCCTTCATTATTGGTTATTTCCGCGCTGACCTGTATTTGTCCGCCGCCCATCCAAGCACCACTGACATCAATATCTACATCCCAAACGGTTCTTGCCTGACATTGATTATAGGCGTTCTGAAGATTATTTACATTGCTTTGTCCGCCTACGACTTTTGTAAATCCTCCATCAAAGAAGGTAGTCGGAAAACCAGTTAATCCTAATTCATCAATTCGTTGTGCTGCATAGGTGTTCTTATCATCGACGAGTGCCACATAAACAAAGTCGCCAGAGACCTGAGACAACCAATAACTCATAGATGGACAGTATTGACACCATGTGGCAGTTCCTTGTTCACCTAGCACCTTGTGATGATTACTGTCACCTACTCCTGAATCATTCTGTTGTGTAGTCGTCTCTTCAACAAAGCTTTTTTGATCGAAGCTTTGTACTGAAAACGTCGATGAAATCAATAATACCCCCAGTATTATCGATATCAAAATTAGTTTTATCTTTCTTTGATACATTTTTTTCATATAAATATAGCCCCTATTTTTATATAATATATAATAAACGCGTGTTAATATAAACTTTTTGGTAAACGGGAGAAGAACTGTCTGTTATTAAATTACACAATATTGATTATCATAATACATTAAATAAAATTTTACCATCAATATCTATCAAAAATACGTGTTAAAATATATGATGTTTCAATTAATTATTAGGAAATACGTTATCAATCATCCTAAAAAGTGAAAATGAAAAGAAATGAAGAACCGGTTTTATCATTAAAACCGGATAAACTCCCACAATGACCAGTCTGAAACAAAGGGAAGAAACCGCTGCATGATCCATTGCATGAACAATGATTGATCTTCTTTTGCCTTGGGCATGGCCACTACCAATGGAGCAGACCAATTACTTTCATAGCCATGTTCATCCTTTGCTTTCACCCGAATGGAATAATTCCTTTCCTCAGAAAAGGTATGACGCATGCTCACTGATTCACCTGATCGAACCGGGCCGATCCAATCTGAAAAACTATCATCCCCCCAGTCAAACAAATAATAGATCTCATTACGATCCGGATCAGTGGTGGTTGCATTATAGACATAGGAATAATCCGCTTTCCCCGATCGAGGACCAATAATGGTTGGTGCAAGTGGTGGTTGAGAGGGTGTTAAATATTCTTCTCTTAATGCCACACTGGGATCACAGAACGGCTGCCACTCCTCAATGGTTTTATAATCAGAATCATACAACACCGGAGTGATGTAATTGGTAATGGCAGTAGCCCACATCTCCCCAACCGTTTTTGCTTCATGCTCCCTGTAGGCTTTAAACATCTCAAGAGCCATTTTTTCAACTACGTAATCAGTGACATTGACCCCAAGACAAGCATACCCCAGCCCAGTGGCACCAAATGATGCGATTCCTCCACCCGTAGGATTTGCAAGAAAACTCCATGAAAAACAGTTCTCATTGGCCTGAAACTTTCCTACGCTACAGGCACCGGTAACCACTACAGGGAGTTGATAACCGTTCTGCAACAAACGGATATGATCAATCCGGTAACTACCCAATGGAGTAGGCATGTTCTGTTTGGTTCCATTATGCGGATAGGTAGTCCACACGCCGGTACTTCCATGCCCGGAGAAATGCACAAACCCGCATCCACTTCCAATGGCATCCTGAATGCGTTCGACACCTGTTGGATTCAGACCAGCAAGTTTTGCATTTGACACCCATAGCTTGGTTCCAATAAAACCAGTCATGGCATCAAGTACGTGTTGATTAGCAAGTTCTCCTTCGTTGACACCGGATTCATCTCCATGAATAGGGGTAAAGGAATCACCACCGATGAGCACCAGATTCTTAAACCAGCTCTTTTTGAAGGCCTCAGCTTGTTCATAGTTGATGATTTTGTTCACCACGTTGTCCACTTGATTTTCATTGGTACAGGCAAGCCGGCCAATATACACATCAGGAAAGAGATCAAGCTCATCAAACTGTTCCGTCCAGTTATACTCTGCATATTGATTATTCTGGTTAGTATCCCAGGTTTGAAAAGTGTTGTTCTCATCATATAAATCAGCATAATAAAGATCGCTAACAATGATTTCACTGTCATCATGATAGCCGATGTAGACATGACATTTCCGCACAGGAAAATATGCTTCACCACCAATGAGAAGCACATATTGGGTCTCCCAGTAATCATAGGCGTTTTTGATGAAATATTTGATTTTCTCTGCATCATCGGATCCTTGTACTGGGAAATAGGTTCCCTGATAAATCTCATTGAGGCTTACTAGTTTCGTTGGAATGTCTCGTGATTGCTTATGGGAAACCAATGGTTGAAGATTACTGGTGAACTGCTCTGGTGTGAGAATGATCATCTTATAATCCTCATCTAAGCTTTCACTGTTCTTTTGTTCAAACTCTCTTTGATGATAGGTAATTTGGACCTGCATGTGTTCAGTATATTCAATACGATCTTGATTTGGGTAATAGGTTACCGGATGAAGCTGCATTTTGAGAATGATAGCCGGCTTTCCCTGATATAATCCCTTACCACAATCATACTGCAGCCCTTGTTCTGGAAACGGATGTGGATGATCATAAAACGAAGTGGTTTTCCTGTTATCATTGTTCATCTTTGATACTGGAGCAGGAATAGGGGTTAAGGCAACCGGGCTATCTATCCTCATGCTCTGTGTATCCTTAGTGGTGTAGGTTACCGAGTTGATACGGGTATGCTCAGGAAAATACAGCGTTTTCTCAATGACGGGAAGACAGGGTTTTCCAGGTTGAGTGGTAAACGTCTGTGCATCATCACTATTGATTATAACAAAATCCTGATCAAAGGAAAATGATATATCCGAAAACGAAAACGATACTGATTGTGTCTGAACCTGATTTTCTGTTTCTTTACTAGATACAAGAAAAACACTACTGCTCACCAGCATTATTAATATCAAAAACGTTGCACTCTTTTTCATACTCTTGATTATCCCCTATTGTTGACTCGTTTGTCATCTTATAATATTTCAGTTAAACTATTTAATAATTGTGATATTGAAATAATAAACCAACTTACTTCTTATATCTGAAAAGATAAAGAAGAATCATTTCATTTTATCGTATTAGAAACGTTAAACAATACCGCATCTACTTGATGAAAACGCTGAAAGGTTTGTTGAAATGAATTGCCATCATTATATTCATGCAATAATATCGGGCTTACATTTACTGAAAACGGGACTGTTTGATTCGAAGTAAGATTTCGTATGGTTATCTTTTTTTTTACATCTGATAAATTAAAGACCAATTCACCTTGATCATTTATGAACTGAATGGTTAGATCAATCAAAGAAAACGTCTGTGTCCCGGTATTTTTTAGATTTCCGCTTATCTGATAACTAGAATTCGACCATGATGCCAATTGATGGTAAAAACCAGCTCGTTCAGGGTACTCAAAATCTCCACAACATCCCACGATCCATTTGGTTTTAACCTGATAATCAGTGATGAGAAGATCTGATGAAAGTACCATACTAGAATTGTCCACATCCATTTGATCATTATCTTTCTGATCCGTGGTATTATCTATTGAACTTTGATTGGAATTTTCACGAGAATCATACTGCTGCACACAGCCTGACCAACTTAGGATGATCAGGACAATCAATCCGATGGATATGGTTTTATGAACTGGTGTTCTCATCAGCATTTTGAATCGTTGTCATCATTTATGAATCATTGCCTTTGAAAAAGGAAATGAATAAAACCCATTTGTCCTCATGAGTATCTTTGAATGCCAGAAAATATTAGCTTAGAGACCTAATGATCAAAGCTCATAGATTCATATACACCAGGATAAGAAAGGCATCTTTTGAAACTGATACCGATCCCACCTGAACGGTCACTAATGGCCGACCAATACCAAAGAACAACCCTGTGGTCTTAATGGTTCTTGACTCTCCAGCAGGAACCGTAATTGATCCAGAGTATATTCGAGGTGAAAGCAGTACTCCTTTATCAATTCGGATGGAATAGGGCACATTTGTTGCGTCTACATTGCCACTATTTTTTACCGTTGCTGAAACAGAGAACCCTCCATTGATTTCATCAATGGTAATAATCGGTGAAGAAAGATTGACCACATCACAGAACAAGGATGCATTCACATCCTTAAAGCTGATTGCATCCCCATCCACATGCACTGCATGTATCTGATCAGAAACCTGGATGTTTTCACTTGTAATCTGCATGGGTTGGCTAAAATCCAATCCACCATTCGTGGAAGAAATCATATACAATGATTGATTTTTCACAAAGGTCACGGCCACACTATTACCGGTTGCTGTCACCTGAGGATGTGATTCTATATCATCGGTAAAGGTCAGTTGCTTAGTTGAAAATGAGGCTCCTTTATCTGATGAATGATGTAAGAAAATCTCATGGTCCCGTTCACAAACTAAATATACATACCCATTTGATGCTTTCAGCATCGGGTTTTTATAGTCTTTAAACACATAGGAAGGACCATAATTTTCCTCTTTGTTATACCAGGTGGGATTACCCGGTTCAAGAAAGAGCATATCCATCAGAATCTCTGGCTTAGCAGTAGTTGCATTGATCCGTTCACAAAGATCATACTCCCATCCGGTAGAGAGATCAATATCAATATCAACATTGATAATGGGTCCATCAAGATAGTTCTTCCACAGGAATTTATAGGGTTGATCGGTGGTTTCATCGGTTTCACAGAAGAAATAATAGGACCAACCAGTGCCATCATGACCCGCCCAAATAGTCAATCCATGAAAATTCTCATATGGACCAATATCGGTTCCATGTGGATACCCTGCACTAGCGGTATCACCAAGTTCAGTCCAGTATTCTGAATCCCAGGTGAGAATTCGACCATTGAACCATCCATACATATCAAAATCAGCGGTACTGCCCTCATATCCACCTGTTGGATCTGTAAGGTTAGGAAACCCAAAGATGAGCTGGGCACCTGTGTTTTCATCAATGAGATGAGATCCATAGGCCTGCATGGCATCATCACCGGTGTAATCAACTGTAGGATGCGTGAAACTGGTCTGATTATGTGAAATCGTCATTCGTTCCATCCAGGTTCGTCCATTATCCGTGGAATAGGTAGCCGTGAGCTGACCTGGTGAATCAAGTGTTGTTTGCGTTTCAGCGAGGACAAACACGGTTTCCTGGTGATTAATCAACTGGGGATGAGATTGAATGGGAAATTTATCTTTGGGGAAAATCAAGGTCGAATCAGCAAAAGAAGTTGACGTGGAGGAGGAAAGAGGGATGAATCGTGCCTGTGAAACAAGGTCTTGAGGAGCAGATTGTAACAATCGTGATGGTAATTGAATGATATCATTTGATTTTGGTTCTGCTGTTGTGCTTGATTGGTATCCTGAATGCATCGGAGATCCGATCAATAATGCAATGATCATGATGGAAATCATGAATCCAAAAAAGAATTGCTTACGAAGAATGGATTGCATACAGTTGATAATATAAATTTATCACGTTATAAATATTGTGGTATACATCTGAACACCTTGCCATCATTCAATTTGATATGAATCAAAATCTTATTGATAATTCGTTGACAGTAATTCTGCATGAAGCTGTAGTTGAAACGATCCACCAGGAATTGATACTGCTGCAGGGGAAAGATCAAGAGATATAAGATTCTGAACACTGGGAGCAAAGGAAAACTGACCCAAGGATGGATAATTTATCTGAAACACCTGAAAAGACCCCGCTGCAACCGAATTGGTACTATTTTTTACTGTTAAATCAGGTAGAGACGGCAGATAAAACATATTTCTCCCAAAATAGGTATCAAACATGCGCTCAAGGTTAATATCCGGCAGCAGGCTTCTAAGCTCTTCTGAAAGGAAATTCTTATCAAAAAGGCCAGCAATGGTATCGATAAATAACATGATATCAAACATACTGGATGAAACCTTCCCATCAACCGTAAGTATTGAAGAAGTCACCTCATAGGTCTTATCATCATACAAAGGCATATCAAAAAGATCAAAACCATCATCAAACTCACCAATGATATCAATATGAAAGGGAAAAGAAAACGGAAAAATAAAGAAATCATTCACCTTAAGTCTCCCGTGGATTGAGACTGAAAAATTTTGAATGCTCATATCGGATTTCACCACCATGATGCTTCCGGAAATACTGGTTCTACTTAACTGAACGGAGTTATCAAACCAGTCCATCTTAAATAAAGCATCCGCAGTTATCGGCCCAGAAATCGATAGCTCGTAAAAATCAGAGGTTTCTTTTTTTACCTCTATCTCCAGGGAGGGACATGCAGCAGAAAACAGAACATCTCCCAAATCGTGATTCAGCATGATCGATAGTTCAGAGAGATCGTAAGTCCAGGTGTTACCTTTTTTCCAAGGGGAAACAACCGCTGCGGTATAATCACCACCGGTTTTCCCGGTGGAATCAGTCACTATCACCTTAACTGGGTAAATACCTTTTTTCTCATAGAAATGTTCAACCGTTGTTCCAAACGCTGTTGATCCATCACCAAACTCCCAGGACACATTGATCTGATCATCATCTCCATCAATGCTATATTCAGCTGAAAACAACACGGATTCATTCACCAGGGTAAATACTGGATCGTTAGCCTGTACAATCGGTGGCCAATCAAACTGACCTTTATCGTAATCAGCACCAATGATAAAACCATGATCAATTCCCTGAGCACCATATTCAAGATTAAAAAATCCCTCATATCCCCAAAATGAACTCCAACTATTCTTACAAATCCAGTATCCCCCACCCTCGATAGTGTCATCATCATGCCATCCCACGATCATCACCACATGATTACTCCAAAGCACATTCGTCGTCCAAGGATAATACTCATCTGGATTATGATGAGTTAGACCCCAATCCGAAAAGGCATCATCAACATAGAACCCAGCAATCACTGGACCTGACTGATAGATCTGGGTTTTCATACGTTCTCTATCCGTTTCAGATCCATCACTACTCCATAGACTCACATTGGCCAGGGGAACCAGATACTGCATCCAATCTGATTGTTTATCACTACAGGCAATAGCATCATCTGCTTGATAGGGCATACATGATTCAACTGGTATGCCATTACAATAATTCCCATATTTCTTGGTACTTAAAATCAAATTCAATGCTTCGTAAGGACTGCCACCATTGCAGCTACCAGCATTTGACAGGCAACTTAAAACATATTGCTCAGAAAGATCCGGATCAAGACCCGGGTTATTCTCCCGGATATTGATCATTGTTTCAATAATTCCCACTGCTGCAAACGCCCAGCATGATCCACAATTCCCTTGATACCGAGCAGGAGTCGTCCAATCACCATCATGATCCTTCCAGCTAAAGGATGTAGGAACCATGCTTTTGCTGGGTTTCTTCAAATGATCAGCATACACCAACGGTTGAGGCTCCATGGTTCTACAAAGAGGAAAATCCTCATTTTGTTTGTCTCCCATCAATAGATCTGAGTAATTATTGATATGTTCATCATCCGTTATGCTTTCTTGTTGATCGGTATAAGCAGTTGAATTCATTGATGAAAATAGTATGATAACAATAATTATAGAAACATAATTTTTTTCCAACATTTTTCCCATAATAATTTATTAGTGTTTTTCTATAATTAGTTTTTCCTTATTTATTCAAAACAAATCAGCCCTTAATAAACATTATAAGTATAATATAAAAATGATTACAAATGGAAATATTTTTATAAATTAAACAAGCTAGTATACTTGAGAACAGGTGTAACACATGAAAACCAAGAGCATAACAATAATCATCGCTATTATCATTATATGTGTAGGATTACTTGGATGCATTGAAGAAAACAAACCCAATGGAAATCAACAAAATCATGATTACGCAAACGATGCCGAGAAATTCGTCGGCACCTGGAACACCTCAAATCCCATTCAATGGCATATCAAACCACATTTCATTTTTTATGAAAACGGTAGTTTCACCGTCCAAGACTACGGAGGAACATATGAAGTAGATGATGGACTCTTACAATTATATTGGGAAGATGGAGTAAACATCTACAATTACAGCTACGTGTTTTTGGATGATAACACCGTTAGACTTACCTATATCAACAGTGGGGATGAAGGATTATACAAGAGACAGTAAAACAGAAGTATCATTATTTAAAAAAATATGAATAATTTCATTTTTCTATCGTAGGGTAAATATTCACTAGGATAAAAAATAATTATTAATCTGGTCTAATATAAATGAAACTGCCAAGAAAGACCGATTCAACGGTTCTATTGACCTGAGCACTATTTCCAATCCATGCGCTCACTGTAATCGTTGTTGAAAGACCAAATCCAATAACCGGAAAGACAAAACGATCTGCTGTTTCACCAGGTTCAAGAGTTGAGGTAATCTCCATGTTATATTGCCTCCCGGTAAGCATTATTCCCCCATTGATTTTTAAGAACACATTGATGTCTGAAATATTAGATTCCCCAATATTTTTAATCCCGTAACTAATCTGACTTCTTTCCCCATCAATATAATGGATTTTAAACCCTAATGGATTATCAAGTCTTTTACTAAATGTCTGGAAACACAAATCCTTTTCATCATCTTGAAACCAATTCAATCCATTATTATGAGAAAAATATTTCAATCCTCTGTTGTAGGTATCATTACCACTGGCATACCAACAGTATGAATTATTTATATTTCCATCATATGCCGTACAAACAATGTAATATGTTTCTTCAGGTTGTAATAATGCATTTGAAAAATTAATCTGGACCCATTTCTCTTCATCGGTAACTGTTGAATTCGATACAATGGTAGAGACCAGATCTGCTCCCACAATATTTGATCGAATTCCCACTGATAAATTGAATGCAACAGTTCCTCTCTTGGAAAGGAGAAGCTTAATATGGGTTAGATTTCCTCTAACTGGTTTGAAACTTTGTGCAATTATAGCATTATTAAAAATATATTCAACATCATCAGATATGAGTTGCTCCTGATCAAGTTGACCATCGTATAAATATTCTGAATCATCAGAGACTGCAGGTGTTGTGGTGAGTATTATAAAGAACCCAAAAACAATAACAAACCCCTTTTTAATGGAACTAGATATCAACATTTACCTCCCAAATAATACTATATATTATGTATTAAAATTTAAATGTTATTGTTTCAATGAAACTTGAATCGAAAATTAACTAAGTAAATAGCCTCATTTTTTAAAACAATTATTTAGGACTGACCCAAATATAAAAAAGAAACATAAAGATATCACGTGACATCTTTATCCTATTAGCATTATTTGACCATACATCCACATTGATCGTCGCTGGACCGATACCGATTATAGGATAAACATCCACTCGCAATTGATGACCTGGCATTAAACTTGTGTTCGCCTCATATTCAAACCAGTTTCTCAATAAAAAACCACCAGAAATGGAACTAGTAACTTTAATCTGTTGCGCTTCAGATGTCCCATTATTATAAATACCAATCTCAATTTGATTCCAGGAATCCCCTGTAATATAATCAATTTGAAGGACAGGTCCGGATCCATATGTTCTAAAGGCACAATCCGCACTTGAAAACTGTTTCCAAATGACTCCACTATCATTTGAAATATACTTCAATCCATTATTATATCCATTCAGATTCGTTCCATACCACTGATAGTATCGATCTTCATCTCCCGAAGCGGTTTTTAGTACAATATAATATGAAGTATCTGCTTCAACATCGATATCTTCTACGTCAAAAAGAATCCATACACTCTCATTTTCAGGAATTTCATGTTTACTGACTACCGCTTGCGTCAATACTGTTCCACCAGTTATTGCATCCTTTATAAATAGGGTTAAATCACTTGAAATGTTTCCATATTTTAAAAGATAGAGTTCTATTCTAGTTAACTTAGGAAGTTCAGGTTGAAACGATTGAGCAACAACGATATCTTGATAAAAATAATCAACGGTATCAGCATTTTCTTGAGTCTGATCAAGCTGATCATCAGCTAGGCTATCATTATTAGATTGCCCTGTAAATGTAAACGCTGATACTAAGAGATTAATAAATAGAAGAATAATGAGAATCTTCTTTACGTGAATCATGAATGATCTCCATTTTCTTATTTCTATAATATTATAGACATTCATTTAATATAATTTTTGTGGTTTTTATCACCACCATTTATATAGTATTACATAAAAAAAATGATCGGGTTTGATAAAAAATGGAAGTTGAAATGAGGCGGAGTGGATAAATGATAGTTACGTAGCGTTCTCATAGTTTATGATTGGTTTCATTAAAGGTAATTCATCTGTTATATTTCGTGGCAATCTATCATGTTGTTCATCAACAATATAAGGTGTATCACCAAAGCCATCTCCATCATCATCAACACCCGCATAATCACCCCAGTAATTTCCACCAAGTAATGGATCATACCAAAGATTCCCCATAAAATTTGCATCACCATTTTTATCCGTACTATTCAACACAGTATTATGATAGGCAATGTTATCTTTTGCACCACAACAAAACCATATCCCCCGTTTATTATCTTTGAAATAATTGCGAATAACCTGGTTATCCTCTGCTTTGATCCGAAGAGCATATTTATTGTTCACAAACACATTATCCACAAATTCGTTTCTATTTGCACTGGTATATGCGTAACATCCATAATCCCTATTGTTCTCAAAGGTGTTGTTTGCCACATGATTTAACGATGCATAAAACAAATGCATCCCATATGAATTATTCTCAAGCATATTATCACTCAGGCGATGAGAGTTACTATTATTGATCTGAATGCCCACCGTGTTATCAATAACCTTACATTGAGTGATAGTTGAATAAAACCCATTGACCTGGATACCTGCATCCATCTTGTAATAGGTGCTCAATGATCCACTTCCTCGAATAGTAAAGCCTGTGATATTTACATATTCAGCATTCACAATAATAACGGAATCAACGCCTTCTCCATCAATGATAGTAGACGCTTGATGTTCACCGATCAGATCAACAGAGGTATTGATAGTGACGTGCTCCTTGTAAACTCCTTTTCGAACAAAGATAGAATCACCGGTGCTGACAAGATCAAGTGCTTCTGAAATTGTGTTCACATCAGCTGATCCATCACTACTAACTACAATAGAATACGATGAAAACGATTGATCCTGATTGATACATCCAGAAAACAGTGAAAGAAACAGAGTACATACGATCAGAATAATGAAAACGGTTTTGTTTATCATTTCTTCTCAGCTAAGAAGAATGGGTTCATCAGGGTATTAAATATTTCGATGGTAGTTGATGAAAAACTATGTAATCACTCATTTTAAAAGCTTGATCAAAAAAAGGATGGAAAAAAAATAAAAAAAGAGAGTGGTGAGGGAAAATTCCCTCATATTCGAGTTTTCGTTGTGTGTTCGTGCGTCTATGCATCCTGTAAGTTGAACAGGAATGGACCAATCATGGTCGCAGTATATTGTTCTTGCACGCTACCAGCGGTAATGGTGATGTCTACACTACCAAATCCAAGACTGAATGGTAATCGGATCTGGGTGCTTCCAACAGCAGTACCATCGGCGTGACCACCAAATAATACCAGACCTTCGATATCAATTGCCCAAGCGACTTGTTCATCACTATCCACGGTTGCGGAGAGCAATAATCCTGCTTTGACGTTGTTGATCTCGACTTCACTGGTACCGGTTTGACCTACGTTGATGGTTCGTGTTTTGATCTTTTGGTTGTCATTTGCATCGGTCACAGTAAGGGTTACTGTGTAGGTGCCACTGTTCTCATAGACATGCGTTGGGTTTGCAACGTTGCTGACCACACCGTCACCAAAGTTCCATTGGTAACTATATGGTGCTCTGCCACCACTTACCGTGCTGGTAAATGATGCCGCATCTCCTTCTGCAACATGGGTTGATCCAGCAATGTTGACAACGAGTTCTTCGATGTCATAGACGACGACCGTTGAGGTATCCGTTGCTTTATCTCCATTGATATCCATCACGTTAAGGGTTACCGTATAGGTACCTGCCTCTAGATATGAGTGAGTGATGGTATCTGCTTTTTGAGATGTGGTTTGTGTGCTGGTGCCATCGCCGAAGTCCCAACTGTAGAAGTATGGAGCTTCTCCACCGGTTGCTGCACCGTACAAGGTGACTGGTTGTTCGATACTGGTCTCATAGCCACCGAGGTTTTCACCGTCTGCATTGGCGTTCAATGGTTCACCAGCATCAGTAACGATGACTTCGATGTAATCCCATTCATACATGAAGTTTGGATGGAATTGGAATCCGAACGCATCGACCATCAAGCTGACCTCATAGGTACCCGGTTGTGTGTACACATGGGTTGTTTCCTTGTTGGCGCTAATTTTGTCATCACCGAATTGCCAGAGGTATTGCAGGCTTTGTGCTTCTGGGTTGCAGCATTCTTCACATCCATTGAAGATGTATGCAAAGCTTCCTTCTGCATCAAAGTTAACCACTTCACCGGCTTGTACCGTGATTGAATCACCCATTGGTTTCTCGATGTTTGCATAGATACCAAGCCAGGCATCAAACATCACTGGACCGAAGTCAACGATGTGTGCACCGAATCCTTTGGCAATAGTTCCAGTTTCTGGATCTTGTACTCCACCATTTGGTCCTTTTGGTACTCCCCAGTAGTTCATGGTTGCATCAAGTGGGTGATCAATGTCTTTGTTGATAACCGCCCACACGGGTTCCATGCAGTCGTTATCGAAGTAGTTGCATTTCAGGGTGACAACACTTGCGTTTGCTGGTCCTGGAATTGGTGCTTCATCAACGGTGAACATCACACCTGGATATGGTGCTTTGCTGGTGTCGTTGAAGACATCATACATGCTGCCATCACCGATTTCTCGGAAGTAGTTGCAGTTAATGGTGATATCCTTTGTAGCAGTTGGTCCACCACCGGCTCCAACGCCAACGGTTAATCCCCAAACTCCGGGGAATCCAATGCTTCCAAGATCTGTCCAACTACCGCCATCGTACCAGAGCAGTCCGCCACGAGGTGGTGATGTTGTAGTTTCATCAATACCACATGGATATGTTCCAGAGGGTTGAGCAAAATTCATTCCAACAAATACGCTTCCAGTTGCCGGAATCGTAGTTGCCGTTACTGGGATGGTCTCCCAGACATTACTATCTGAAACACCACTTGCCACAAAGCTTACTGAAGTTGGATTACTTGGTTTGGTTTCTTCTATCCAGACATCATATGGAATACCTGCATAGGCTCCCCAATCGTCAGATCCGATACTTGCCTCAATCTCAGTGATATCATAGCCACGGAAACCAGCAAGTTCAGCATCAGTGAGTTCAATAGCCATGGTAATAGTTCCGCCAGAGGTCAATCCAAGAGCGTTTTCAGTGTAGTCATCATGGTATTTGATGTAATCAAGTCGTCCATCAAGAACTGGTATATTGGTTGGAGTGTATTCTACACCATAACACCATCCAGCTGAATGAATATCTTCGATTCGGTTGTTCTCAACCGTTACTTCATCAAGGAATCCTTGGACCATAATACCGGTTGCACCACCATAGGTGTAGGTTGTGCCACCGCCACCACCACCAGAACTGCCATCAGTGTCCAGATAGACATCATCAATGCCGACTCCCCAGGCATCTCCTGAGTTATCATCATCGTAGTAGAACTCGATTTGGACACTGCTCAGATCGGTGTAGGTTCCCACATCAAGTGATAGTGATGTACTTACACCACCTGATGGATCATCACTGGTAATGCTAAGCAGGGTTTCTTCGACCATACCACCAGACCAGGCAATCACTTCAAAATCGCCATCTCCAGCGAAATCCTGGAAATTACGTTCGAATTCAAGTGTTGCATAGGTTGCTCCACTGATATCAAGGACTGGGGTGTACAATGAGGTCTCAAAGGTTCCACCTTGGGTATACCAAGTACCAGCATAATAACCACCAGTTCCTGGTGGTTCATAGGTATGATCCCCATATGGGTATTGTAGCCAGGTTCCAGTACCTGAATGATCAACAATGCTCCAATCAGCTGGTGGGAAGGTTCCCTCGAAATCTTCATCGAGTGTATCGGTTGAGCCACCACCGCCAGCGGTCATGTTCTCATTCAGAATATCTCGAACAGTGTTGTTCTGAATCAGGATACCAGTTGAGTTAGCAGTTGAATCACCATTGTAGATATGAATACCTTTAATGGTGAACATATCGTTTTCAACAAGTCCTCGCACGTTATGAATGGTGTTCTGTCGAACAATAACTTCACTTCCGGTTACAAGGACTGCTGCGTCATGATCATCAAAGACCACGGGTGGGTTGACATCAAAGTTTTCAAAGATAGTAGCTGCTCGGCCACCTCGTCCAGTTGGACAGGTAGCAATTCCAGACCAATCACCAGAGGTATCTGGATAATAATCTGCTACTACAACATTTCCTTCTGAATCATAGATGTTGAAGTAGTTTTCATATGCCCAACTACCAGCGGTATAAAGCACATCAATGGTTGATCCATCTTCAACAGTAAACGTATACACTGCTGGACCAGATCCGGAACTAAGAGTAATATCATCTAATACAATAGTTCCATCAACGAGAACATCGAGTGATCCACCATTCCAACCATCACCGAAGGTGTCGTATAACCAGATTTCATAGTCACAGTCGGTTTGTGGAGGTTCAGGTGGTTCTTCAGCAGTTCCTTCAATGTATACTGTTCCTTCAAGGAAGGTTTCATGATCAAGTTCCCAGCTGCAGATGGATTCATCAAAGTATGAATCATCACCAAGTGTACCAGAAACCGTGATCGGTTTATCGATAACTAGATCTTCTGTGTAAGTTCCTTCAGTGACCACAACGGTTTGTCCGAGTTCAGCTGCATCGATTGCATCTTGGATGTTTGTAAATCCAAGACCATTTTCTTCGATGTAGACTGGTGCATTGGTGGTAAAGGCAAGGTCTTGGCAATCGTTTGCGCCAACTTCATCAGCTGGTTCCTCCGTGCAGACATACATGGTGTAATCAGCTGCGTCTGGTGGAGTAAACGTTGGGAATGTCACATTGACTGGGTCGCCGAGTGGAATATCCACGTTAACGGTTTCGTCATAAACAATTCCGCCGCCATAGACTTTCACATTGTCTACATAGGCTCCTTCATACCAATCAACTGATCCATCTGCTGAAAACATAAAACAGATGTACGTTGTTCCATCAGGTGCGATGTAGCTTGGTACCAAGTCTTGGCTTACAGTAATGCAGCCACCGGAGTTTCCATCATAGATACTTCCAAAAAAGCTTGATCCATCTGCTGAATTTCCAACATACAGATAATCAAAGTATGTTTCTGTATCATATTCAACATCGAATTCAATACGACCACCCGATCCTACATCGATTGCAGGGCTGATCAACCAGTCAAATGCACCATTGTTATATTGATAATCTGATTCATCACCACAATAAGCTGAGTAGGTTCCTTCGCAGGATTTATAATCAGTTTGATGCCAGGTGGTTCCATCTCCATCAAGGTCAAGAACAGTCCAATCACTGAAATCTTGGAATCCTTTTGTATCTCCAATGATCTGGATAGCACCTTCACCAGTGTGCGTATCAATATCTGATTGCGCATGCAGTTCTCGATCGACAAAGTTGAACCCAGCTAGGTCTTCAAAATCTTCGCTGAATTTCAGTTCTTCTCCGCCTTCAATCCAAGCGTGCACTGGGACAGCGTTCATATCGAAATCACCATAGTTTTCCACTTGTGCTTGTGGATCAAATGGTACTGGTCCCATCAGTGCTTGTGGGAAGGTTATCGCACTGGTGCCAACATCGATCAGACCGATCATCACACCGAGTTTATCCATGCAATCATTGCTGGTATCACCATCGGTGAGAAGTTCAGTGCATGCAGTGACATCATAGATTCCAGCGGTCATACCAGTCCAATCTGGGAAGGTATCAACAGTGAGTGTTTGTCCAGCGAGGATATCAATGAGTACAGTTTCATCATAATCAGTGACCGTGGTTGCTGGTGCCCATACGAGAACATCATCAATGGCAAATCCCCATGCACCGGTATCATAGTAATCATCGGTGTACCAGAATTCAATCTGCACATCAGATGGAGTACCATAGGTTGATGGATCAAATGACAAAATCGTATGTTGTCCACTATATGGACCATCAGTGGTTTGGAAATATAAGACTTCCTCAAGGACGCCACCGGAATATGTTCGGACTTCGGCTTCACCATTTCCAGCGTAATCCTGGAAACATTCTTCAAACTCAAGTGTAACTGCAGTCAGACCGGTCATATCCATGGATGGAGTAAACAGTCCAGTATCTACATCAGTTCCTGATGGTGTTTCATCATCTTGAGCAACGGCATAGTAATCACCAGTTCCTGGTGGTTCATAGGTGTATGTGGTATCTGAATAAGCCCATTGTTCCCATTCATAGGTTGTTCCACCATATGTAGCAATGCTCCAACCCGTTGGTGGGAATGCATCTTCAAAGCCCTCATCGAGCATGGTTCCGCCGCCTTCTTGATGTTCAATCGTGACATGAACAGGGACTGCGGTTTCATCTTCTGAACCATAATTGGTAACATCAACTGATACCGGTACCGGATCGGTTCCATCACCGTCTGCTGGATTATTGATCGCTGAGACACCAACATCGTTCGTAGGATATGAAATTGTTAAATCAAATTCCGTACAATCTGGGCTTGGCCAGGTATCAATCATCAAATAATATGGTGATTCTGCAGCCAATAAATCATAGTTGAAGTTCAAAGCTGGTCCATAGGTATCAGATGCAACCATGGTACCAACATCTGGGCAATCATCAAACAATCCAACGCCTACCCAAGAGGTATCTGCTAAAACATCAACAATGATGGTTGTGTCAGCGGTGACATCAAGTTGATAGATGATATCTTCTCCACCGTCATAATAACCGAGACCGGTGTCAAAATAATCATCGAGTTTACCACAAGTGGTTTGATCAATGTCTTCGAAAATAAGATCGCCAGGGACATCGACAACAATTGGATCGGCGCAATCATTACCAGATCCGCTTGGACCTCCTGAACCAGCGACACTGACATCATCGATATACCAACCTGCATAGTTGACAACAGTTGATGCATGCATTCCAAAGACGATTTCCACACTGGACATACCAGCATATGCGGAAAGGTCAACTTCGACGTATTTCCAAGCTGTTGGACTATAATCTTCAGAATAATATTCTTCATTACCAT
>CAZQMI010000009.1:22609-33631 GCA_964594475.1 uncultured Thermoplasmatales archaeon | reverse complement strand
AAAAGAGGAGTGTTTATATCTAAATAATTGGACGAAGTTTTATTTTTGATATTTTCTTTGTTAATGATAATACTTTCATTATATGTTCCATTTTTTACACAGATACAGAATCCTGGATTTGCGGCATCTATTGCTTCTTGAATAGTACTATAGTCATCGGGAACAGTAATAGTACAATTACAGGGGCTATGTGATAAGACTGTTTCATTGATATTGTAATTAATGATTGATGTTTTTGATTCTTCATTAATAGCTATTTCAGATGGGATAATCGTCCAAATAATTAAAAATACACAAAAAAATTTTAAAAATTTCTTATATCCTCCCTTAATCATGTTGAAATGTCCTCCTTTTAAATTTGTAAATAAATACTATAATTTAAATTTTTCGTTAAAAAAATAATATTATGAACATATTTGTTATTAAAATCAATTATTATTTATTTGTTATGATTTAGTCTATCTCTCTGATTTCTAAAAAATGAATATTCCTTCATAGATTTTTACATTCGGAAGTACTGTCTATGTTTAAGAATTCCAAACCATTGCTCGATTGGATTGTGTAATCCAAAGGTTACATGCTCTCAATCTGCATGTTATCGATTCAATGCTGGTTTATACCAAGGACCACCATCGACTAAGATCTTTGGATCATTCTCACATTTCTGAAGAGGTTGTTTCAAAAATTATATGCTTCAAGGGAACACCGTCCTTGCGTGATCCACACACCAAGGACCTCCCAGGTATTAATATCAATTGCTGCCTAGAGTAAATGCTGACGACTATTAATCTTGATCTTTGTTTCATCAACTACGATCACTTCTCGAAATCGTTTTTGTACAGAGAACAAGTGATTTGGTCGATGATACCATAGTCTTACACTTTCATGACTCACTGGTGTAAAAGAGGTTAACACCATGCTGCAATTCCGTAAAGACAAACCGAGATGATATAAGAGAATTCCCAATACTCGGATTCTTAATGGTGTTCGATTTCTTTCAAAAATCTTTTTAGATTCTAAAAGTCCCTCTATATGTGATAGCACCCCATCTATTTTAATTCTTAACTTGACATCCACGTGAAACAATAATTAATTTTATTAGTAAGCTATACATTCATTGGATAAGTTATATAGGATGGGTGGGAACATGATTGTTATCGGTTTCACCGGATCATTTGGAAGTGGTTGTACTGAAACTATAAAATTAATTAAAAAAAATATACAAGAAAAATGTATTGTAGTGTCATTAAGTGATTTCTTGAGAGATTATGTAGAGTCTACAGATTGGAAACAAAAAGTTGAGAATGCACCAAAAGAAGAAAAGAGAGGGATAATGCAATCAGCGGGTAATGCATATCGATCAGAAGATGGTGCAAGTATTCTTGCTGATAAAGCAATTGAAAAAATTCAATCCATTGGAAATGATGAATTGGAGTGTGTTGATTTTATACTAGTAGATAGTATAAGAAACGTAGCTGAGATAGATGCATTGAGAGATAATTATAAAACATACATCTGGGCAATTTATGCGAATCTAAGAACAAGGCAGGAGAGAATGAAGGAGGAGTATAACTATCGTTTTGATTTGTTTAATAGAGATGATTTAAGAGATCATGAAGAACAAATTAAACATGGACAGCAAGTAGACACCTGTGTTGATGAAGCAGATATTATGACGAAAAATGAAAAGAATATTATGAAATCACTTGCAACAAAAAGAGAATATTTTGAGAAAAAGATTAATCCTCATTTAAATTTAATATTAAATCCAAAATCAAGAATTCCTAGAATGAATGAGGTATATATGACAATGGCTTATTCTATGGCAGCTCAATCAAGATGTCTTCAAAGAAAAGTAGGTGCACTAATAACTTCGGGAGATTATCAGATTGTTTCATTAGGGCATAACGATATACCAAAAAATCTTGAACCATGCATAAAACGATTTGGTGGATGTAATAGAAAAAGAATTAAATCAAAATTATTAAAAATGTATACGTATTGCCCTAAATGCGGTAATCCTCTTACTGAAGAAAAATATTGTGAAGATTGTAATAAATCAATAAATGAAGAATATTTAAGAGATAAGAACCTTGGAGCCTGTAGATCACTGCATGCTGAAGAAAGCGCCATTGTAGGTGCAGCAAAAAGCGGGATTCCATTAAATGATGGTATAATATTTACAACTACCTTCCCTTGTAATTTATGTGCTAATAAAATCGCTAATGTTGGATTAAAAAAAGTGGTATATGTTGAACCATATCCTCAGATTGAAGCAATTGAAACATTAAAAGAAAATAACGTTGAACTTGAATTATTTGAAGGAATAAAGAGTAGAGCATTCTTTGATCTTTTCAAAAGGATTGAAGAGATAGAACGATTGGAACAAGATGAATTTGAAATATAAAGGAGGATAAAGGATGGAAAAATGCCCGGTATGTGAAAATTATTGTGTCGTGTACGAAGAATATTATGGTAGAAAAATATGTTTAAGAAGAGACTGTGGATGGATTGAGCCTATCAATAAAAAAAATGATGAAAATCGGCAACATGAAGAAAAATTCAAAGAAGATTTATTGCCATATTTAAGTCATAAAGATATTGAATCTGAAAAAAACAAATTTGAAACGATTCATTGTTAATTACTTGAATATCTCAAATATATAGCAAGCAATCCAAAACCTCTATGAATCTAATCAAAGAGCATATTCATATTTATTCTTACTCAAATAATTCTTAGATAATTGATGAATTATTTTTTCGAGACTTTCATTAATTTCCATCCTGTTGAAACTGTTTTCTTTGGTATTATTTTACCATTACAAGTTATTTAATATGATTTTTTAAACTAGCCATTATTTTACAAAAACAGTTTTATAACATTCATTTATTCTTTATTGACGAATTATTCCACTATACTTTAAAGAATCTAGTGGGAGTGGAAGTCTATGTATGAAGATCTTTTTCAAATGCAGATAAATGATGCTGGTGGCAGAAAAGCAAAATTAAATCTTAATAACATTAGAATCGACACACCTTCGCTGATTCCTACAAGACCAGAATTTTCATCAATGAAAAATTCTCCATATGTTATAGATGAAGATATTGAAAAATTTAAAATTGGGACACATGTCGAATGGTTAAACCAATCAAAAATCAATTCCATTATTGATGATAAAAGTTACAAATATTATAAAGATTACATAGCAAAAAAAGTAGAACAAATTCCTAGTGCTACAAAAATATTTCATTTGGAATTTATCAAGGATGTAAAAGAGCTTAATAAAGATCAATTAGAAAGATTGTTAGATCTTCAAAATGATGTAGGATCACATGTTATTGAAATACCAAATTTTTTCTATGATTGGGAATACACCGAAGCTATAAATATTGCTTTATCTTGGAGAAGACGAAATAGTATAGATAAGCCATTAATGGGAATTATTTGTTTGGAAAATGATTTTGATTTGATTTATAATAACCTTAAAAATATTGATTGTGTCGGTATGAGTTTAAGGAAAAAACATCCTTTGATTTTATCAAGATTAAAAGAGATGTTCAAAGATCAAGAACATGAAATTTGGATTCATGGTTTCTCAACACCAAGAACCTATAGAGAATTTGATTGGAACGGTACTGTAGGGATGTTAGTAAATTATTATGGTTTAGATTCTGTTAGTTATTTTGTCACGCATTCCCAAGGAGCCAGATGCTTTTATTTAAAACATTTAAAAATGTCTGATGAAGATAAGGCAGAAGAAGCCGCAGAAATAAAATATTTCACCCCAGAAAATTATGCATATAATGAATATAATTCATTAGAAAAGGAACATGGTGAAGATTACGAGTTAAAAAATTTTTGCGATTGTACAGTATGCAAACAAAATACGATTGACAAAATAACAGCTGATTTTGAATACACTTATTATAACACTCGTTCTCATGATGTACTTGGACACGATAACGAAGCACATAATCTTCAGAAAAGTATAGTCAACAATGAATCAGAAGATTATGTGAATAGCAAACACTATGCAAACCTATTTATTAACAGACTCACTAAATCGATGACATAATCGCTTTTGGCTTAAAAAACTCAATCCAATCATTTAGCTCTTGATCATCAACTGTTGATTTTGGTTTAATGATAATATCAGTGAACTCTCGTTGGAGATGCAATAAAGATTCTACCTTATATCTTTCTTTAATTGGTTCATTTGTATCAAGGTTTATGAGTAAAATATCCGCATCTTCTTTTATTTGCTTTTTAATTTCTCTTCTAATTCTATTATAATAATTACAATTCAATTTATCAGGATCAATTCTTTTATTAATGATCTGTAAATTCGGCCTATTTTCTTTTACAGTTTCAAATTCTGCTTCGTGCATCCCATTATTCCCATCAGAATGATGTTCTTTTTCGTTATTAATTTTTTCTTTTTTCTGAGATTTTTTATTTTTTGGCAAAAAAACAGTGAAAATCAACAAGAAAACAATGTAAGGTTTCATTTATTTCCCTCCCGTTGAGTTGTTTTTCCTTGGCGTTTTTTTACCTTGGCATCTACTGTCCTAGGTGCACCGGATGCAGATACGGCTCTTTCAGTTCTCCCAGCACACAGTCTTTTATTGGAAGGAAAAGGCTATGAGGCCGTTGCTCTCTCAGCAATGGGGAGCTATGGAGCTATTCTTATTAGTTTCCTTCTGCTCTATCCTATTAGATTTATCATAGGCATTCCACTACAATTCTATTCGACCATGCAAGGTATCATGGTTTTCATTCTCATCGCCATTACCTTATTAATGCTTGCAACAGAGAAAGGAAAAATAGAAGATTTTGGATTCAGCGGAAAGATACCGGCAATACTAGGCATGTTTTTTGCAACGTTTCTCTTCTTTCTATCTGGGATTTTCGGCTACATCGCACTTGATTTACCTGTGTCTTCTCCAATTGGCCTTGATTCACCGGTTCTCTTTCCCATGCTTTCTGGTCTTTTCGGTTTACCAACACTGTTAACATCGCTTGCAACAAAACCTACCATCCCCAAACAAGACCTCTCTGATCCAAACATCGACCAAAAAACAAAGAAAAGCTCAATCCTCTCAGTCATCACTGGAAGTGGTGGGGGGATTTTAGTTTCCATCATCCCAGGAATCACATCAGCAACGGGCACAATTCTCGCTATGAATGCAAGAGGAGAATCCTCAAAAAAACAAACAATTGTAACCCTATCTGCTGTAAACACAGCATGTGCCTTTTTCGTAGTCATCGTATTATTTATTATTCTGCGCTCGCGAAGTGGTGCCACACTGGCGGCGATGCAATTGATCAGTGTGAAAGAATGGACACAACTAATCATGCCCGCCAATCTAAGCTATATGCTCATGGCCTTATTATTAGGAGGAACACTGTCCTATTTTTCAACTCTCTACGTCGGAAGACTGTTTGCTAAACATTTCTCAAAAATCCCCTATCAACCACTGGTTGGAGGAACCATCCTGCTGATCGTGATCCTAGTATTTCTGTTCACAGGATTCACCGGTCTTTTTATTTTGCTTATCGCAACGTTTTTGGGATTACTACCTGTTCATTGGAATGTGAGAAGAAGCCATCTCATGGGTGTGCTGCTTTTCCCTATCATCCTTTATTTTCTGTAGTTTAATCAGCATTTATGTTTGAAAGAAACGGTTCAATCTCTACCGAATATTTTTTCGCAAGCAAAAGTGCGGCAACATCCAAGCAAAGCAGTTTTTCATCAGCAATAGTTTTGATTTTTTTCTTCACTTCTTCAGCGGATAGGTCAGATTGCTTGCTGAGTTCAACAATGATTTGATCAAAAATAGTATGATTAGGGGAAACCGATCGATCTGGCTTTACCTGAAAACTCGATTTAGATGGATGAAAACCCGTTGGAATGACTATTTTTTTCACATCAAACGTTGGGGTTAATAAATCTTCATTCTTCTCGAGTAATCCACTGTGAAGAGCATTTTTGACAAATTCTTTTGCAAGCTTAGGTGGACACCATTGCATATCCATGGAAATAGTGAGGTAAAACTCTGATTCCGGAAGGGATTTTTTTCCACTTCGTTTCATTAAAAACGCTATGATCTTCTTCGCCTCTTCATTCATACTAAACCCTCATCAAAATAATCAAGATTAACAAACATCCCACCGAAGCCAAATGATTTCCAAAACATCTTATCTTTCAAACGTGGAGCGTATATAAATGAGTGCACCTCTTGGCCTAATCGTTTGATTGCTTCTTCGGTTGAAAACCGTCGTTTATCCCAATTGCCATGTACAAAAACCACTTTCCCATCAAAATCATATATTGGTATTTGCCGACTGTCAACCATTTCACGTTGTGACAGATCGATATCATAGTGGCAAAACAGCTGATGTTCAGTGATATCACGAATAGTACGCACATCCGGTTCTACCCAAGTCGATGGTCGTAACACAATGTTTTTTGCCCCGGCAAAAACAATATCAACAATATCACCCACATCACGAGGACCTGCATCAACCCAGATTTCATATATCTTTGAAATCTTTTGATAGAAATCCACCTGTGGATGATTTCTATGAATACCCATTTCATCGATGATATAAAGACTAGAAAGAGAATGAGCATCCATTTTCTCTCGAATCGATGTCAACTCATTTCCCTTCATCAAAACTGGTTGTTTCAAATGTAAAATAGGAATAACATCCATAGCTTGTATCAATGGTGTAATCTCTTAAAAAGATTCAGCATAAAATAAGAAAAAATGTGAGAAAGCAGCCGAATATTAGACTGCTTCCACGGTCATTTTCTGTTCGGTCTCAGCAATGTTGAACCTTGTTTTTGCTACCGTGTCAGGGTTTAACGAAATACTATCTATACCCTGTTCAACCAGAAACTCAGCAAACTCCGGGAAATCAGATGGTGCTTGCCCGCAGATTCCCACTTTTCGAGGTGGTGAATGGTTATGTGCCGTTTCAATGACTTGAGAAACCAACCGTTTAACTGCATCATTACGCTCATCAAAGATATGAGCTACCAGATCTGAATCACGATCTAGGCCCAGTGTAAGCTGGGTGAGATCATTACTCCCAATACTAAATCCATCGAAGATCTCAGCGAACTGATCTGCAACGATGACATTGGATGGAATCTCACACATCACATAGACCTCAAGATCGTTTTCACCCTGTCTGAGACCATACTCATTCATCACTTCAATGACCTTGCGTCCCTCATCAGGTGTTCTACAGAATGGAATCATTGGTTTAACATTGTTCAGTCCCATTTCATCTCTAACCTTTTTAATGGCTTTGCATTCCAAACCATAGGCTGGTTTATATTTATCATCGTAATAACGGGAGGCACCACGCCAACCGATCATAGGGTTATGTTCCTCTGGTTCATAGAGAAAACCACCTACTAAATTAGCATATTCATTGGTCTTGAAATCCGACATACGGACGATGACATCATTTGGATAAAACGCGGCAGCAATCTTTGCGATGCCATGGGCTAATGTCTCAATGAAAAATGCGGTCTTATCAGGATATGCTGCGCTTTTCTCATCAATCTTTTTAATAACATCTGCAACTTTTGGATTTTCATTGACCAATTGTTTTAATTTCTCATATTCAAGCAATGCAAGAGGATGAATGCCGATATGTGAGTTAATGATGAACTCTTCACGAGCAAGCCCCACGCCATCATTGGGCAGTTGTGCCTGTTGAAATGCCTTTTCAGGCGTTCCTACATTCATCATGATCTGCGTCTTTGTCTGAGGAATGGTGTCTAATTTAACCTTATCCACCCGATATTTTAACAAACCTTCATAGATGTTACCAGTTCCCTCAGAGCAATCAACGGTGACATCGATGTCATTTGACAGCTGCTCCGTTGCATTTCCTGCCCCGATTACACAAGGAATACCCAGTTCACGGGAGATAATCGCGGCATGACAGGTTCTTCCTCCTCTATTGGTCACAATGGCTCCAGCGATCTTCATGATGGGCTCCCAGTCAGGATCCGTCATATCGGTCACCAGGACTTGTCCTTTCTGGAACCGATCAATGTTTGCAGCGGATTCAATTACATTGACTTTTCCCTGCCCGATTTTGCTGCCCACTGCTTCACCTTGCGCTAGGATGTTACCTTTTTCCTCAAGCACATAAGTTTCAAGCATGGCCACATCCTTTTGAGAATGAACCGTCTCAGGACGAGCTTGAACAATAAATAGGTCACCTGTTTTACCATCCTTTGCCCATTCGATATCCATTGGTTTATCATAATGGTTCTCAATAATCGTTGCCCAATGAGCTAGGGTGAGGATTTCATCATCATTTATTACAAACTGACGTTGATCCTCGACACTTACGGGTTCCTGGATGGTTCCTTTTTCACCATAAATCATTCGTTTTTCCTTTGAGCCTAGTTTTTTCTCAAGTATTGGTTTGAATCCCTTTTCCAGTGTTGGTTTGAATACATAGAACTGATCAGGGTTCACCGCTCCCTGAACCACATTTTCCCCGAGACCATATGCGCCAGTGATGTACACGGCATCCTTAAACCCGCTCTCTGTATCAATGGAAAACATCACACCTGAAGAGGAAAGATCAGATCGAACCATTTTCTGTACACCAACAGAGAGATATACACTGAAATGATCAAACCCCTTATCTTCACGGTAGGAAATCGCACGATTAGTGAAAAGAGAAGCAAAACAATCTCTAACCTTCTCAAGTAATTCCTCCTCACCTCGGACATTGAGATAGGTTTCCTGTTGCCCTGCAAAACTAGCATCTGGAAGATCTTCAGCGGTGGCACTACTTCGTACTGCGACATCGACCGATTCATTATATCGCTGCTCCATTTCCCGATAATGATTTCTTATTTCTTCAGCGATCTCCTCGGGAAGCGGCGTATTTCGAATCAGTTCTCTTACTTTTTCACCGCGTTCAGAAAGATTTTTTACATCATGGGTATCAAGATCTGCGAGGATCTCACGAATTTTTTGATCAACACCCTCTTTTTCCAAGGTATATTTATATGCATAGGCGGTTACAGCAAACCCACCTGGAACTGCAACTCCTTTCTCTCCAAGATTACGAATCATTTCCCCCAGAGATGCATTTTTCCCTCCCACGGAGGGAACATCCTCAATACGCAGATCTTCAAACCATTTCACGAATTCTTCCATCATAAATGTCTCACCTATTCAACCTTCTAAGCCATTAAATTATATAAAAGGTAAAACACAGCCCTATATAAAGTATTTTTTTATTTACATGAAAAATAAACATAAAACAATGATAAACCCAACGTTATAATAAAAACACCGCTGCAGCCAATACGGTACTCCATGTATCACTTGGTGTTTTTGAAGCATGTTCGCAAACACTATACATAGTACAATGATTTCTGATATCTTTTAACTTGCTTTTCCATACCTTTCTTTCATCGCGGTTTATCATTCTGCTGGTGGTTACTAACATTTGCATGGCGATTTCTTCAGCACGTTGTTTTAATTCCAGTGATGAACAATTATTCTGATGGTATTCAGCAATGTAACCATGAATTTCATTATCTTCTGGCTTAGCTATCGCAATTGATGCACCAATCCGCTGACCCGCTCTTTTTGTCCGATGAACCGCAAGAACACAAAATGTGATTTCCCCGGGTCTTAGTTCTTTTACTCCTTCCGATCTTGAGATTATGTTACAATTTGATGGAATAATACTTGAGACAGTGACAAGATTACAGGTTTCAATACTCGCATCTCGTAACGCAAGTTCAAAGGAATGTAACCGATTGGCATGCACGCCTTTCCCCTTTGTTAAAAAGACCTGTTTTGGAATCATATCTATCTGTCTCATGTTACAGAATCAGAAGTAAAAATGAACTAGAACACATTTACCTCAGCTATCCTCCGAAGTATCTTCATCCATGTTCAAACTTTTCTGTTTTTTGAGTAAATCCCTCATTTCCTTCTGAAGGTCACGTTGTTCCTCTTGGAATTTCACTTGTTCTTGTTGATATGGAGTGATTACACTACCTTGCACCAAGTTTTCAACGATTCGTTTCATCTCCTTAAATGGAAACACGCCATGAAGCTCATAATAACTTCTGGTTCGGGGGGTTTGCACCTCTCTTCCACCACCAAAGAAACCGAACAATCCTACTTTCTTTGTTGCACCTCCTTGAACGCCACCACCCGCAAATGACTGATCACTTCCAAGGCCAAACCCCGATTGACTGATGGGAATGATGGTGCCAAAACCAAAAATCTGACCAAGAACACCTTGTTTGGTATTAATATCAGTAATTTTATCATACCGAAGGGTTCGTTGTTCCTTGGTAATAATGCCTCCTTTAAAGACAAGCCGTTGATTAGAAATAATGTACTGATGGGACCTTCTGAATAGTTCCACCAATAGAAACCCAATAATGGAAACAATAACAGTATACACTGGTAAAAATACACTAGATGAATCATACAATCCAAGCCATACAATAATGCCAATACCTGCTAACACCACAGCAAGATAGAGAAAGAAAATTCTCCAGAGTACTTTAATCAATGAAGCGATAATACCTACAAGTAAGAGGACAACAGCCCAGACCGCAGCAAGCAACAAAAAATTAATTGCACCGCCCTCTCTGAAAAACGAACTAAACTCAGAAAAATTGACCAACCAACCAAAAATCAATCCCCATGCAATCAAAAAAATACATAAAGACTGAAGCCCCATAAAGGATAACGGGTGTGGGGACAATCTTTTTTCAACCTGCTCATTTTCTAATAATTCGTCTTGGTCCATCATCCTTCCTCTTCTTTTTGTTTTTCAAAGATTTCAATGAAAACGTGGTTTTAAATGTATTGGTGAAACGAGAATAGAAAAAGAAGGTCACCACACTGGTAACTGCTATCATAAACATCAAGGAAACACTAGTGGCGAATGGTATTGGAAAAAAATAAAAGACTAAGAATGTAATAAAAATTTAATTATAATCTTCTTGA
>CAZQMI010000009.1:0-22599 GCA_964594475.1 uncultured Thermoplasmatales archaeon | reverse complement strand
AATAGGAAAAAACAGAAAAACCTCCATATTTGAGGAAGAGCATCAGTAATTTTAATGAAGAACAGAAGCAAGTGAGCAATGAATAGGGCAACAATGGATATAATTGATAACCAACCAAAGAGAGAAAACAGTATACTATACCAGTTCTGCTGAAGGAGCAATGATAGATAGAAAAACACGTATGCAGATAAAAACAATACTAAAAGATAAAGCGGTTTGTGCAACACATTATATCTAATATTTTTCAAATCATAAAGCATATCCACTTTCTTCCGCGGTTTTTTTCCGATATAACTGGGTCGGATTCCCAGACCGAATACCATCAGCAAAAGAAAAAATCCGAGGTGAGCAGGATGTAACAGATCAATAGTTGCAAGAAATGAAAAGAAACTTGCTGAAAATGAATACAAATTACTCCCAAACACAATCCAGCCCTCAGCAAATGAATAGGTGGTTTGATTGGCAAGTGAAAACCCGCCCTGCATCAAAAATGGGAGGAGAATGAGCAACAAAACCGCTGGAATAAAAAAAGGTCCAACAAATAAAAACGCATTTGCAAACCACTCCGCAAGCCCTTTTCGTTCTTTTTTTGGGGCGACTTTACCATAATCAACACTGATATGAACCTTTGAAATCCCGCTTTTTGTCACCGTATAACCTAAAGCATGACAAACGGTTTGAAAGAAAATACCCAAAAAATTCGTGAAACGAACTAAGGGTTCATGCCGATCCTGAATTTTTGATAAGACGTATTTCAAACTCTCGATAAACAATAATTGAATAAACCAAAATAATATCACACCGAAGATCGGTGCCAATGGAGCAAATATCACCACATCAATCGGGGAAACACTCATGAATATTTTTTCACCATCCCATTACTATTAAAATAGTACGAGGTTAAATAATTTGCATATTGATTCGATCGCCTTTTCCATCATAGGCCTGCCACGAATCCTCAGTGAACGGATAAGCTACAATCATATGAACCTTCCCATATTTCCTAAAAAGAGTGAGATCGGCTTCAGAAGCATGAAATGAGGGAGAGGGATGACTATGGATGGTTCCCACCAAACTAAAATCAACTGGTCTCATGTGCAATCGAAAGATAGCATGAGAATTTCCTGAGACCGTCCCTGGAAGAAGCATTATTTCTATTATGGTATCCCTTGATAGTTCATCAACACGAAGCAATCCAGCAAATTCCCGGGGATGAACCGATCGAGCACTTTCCAGAATAAAGGAAAGACAATCCCGGGTAATTTTCCATTTTTTACCGGGATTATTTGGTTTAACTTCCTTTTTAAAAAACGCCATTTTTCTATCGCACCAGCTTCAAACGCACCATCTGATAAAACGATTCACCAAATCGTATAAAACGGGCTTTTTTCTCTGACTCAGAAATAATGATTTTATCGTCACAGGTGACATTTATTGAATAATTGCCATCAATGACCAGTTTGGTTTCCTTACTTTTTGGAAGTACATTCAACCGAACCTTTTTACTGAAAGGAACAATCCAAGGTCGGGTAGACAGTCGAAATGGGGCAAGCGGGGCTATGATCATTGCCTTCACCGCGGGATCCATAAGCGGGCCACCAACACTTAAGGCATAACTAGTTGATCCGGTAGGAGTTGCAATGATTACTCCATCAGCACCCAATGTTTCAAGTAGTTCGTTTTCAACAAAAATCTGAAAATACATAATCTTTGCGATACGAGCGGTTTGTACAGTCACCTCATTTGCAGCATCAGGCAACCGTTTGCCGTTGACCTCCACCTTGATTTTTGACCGCATCTCAACATTGTAGTCACCATCGATGACCTGTTTTAATCCATTCATCGCATACTTGGATTCTACTTCAGAAAGAAATCCCATACCGCCAGAGTTAATGGCAAAAATTGGTTTTTCAACTTCTCCAAGGGTTCTAATAATTGTCCCATCACCACCAACGGTGACAACCACATCCGCTTTCTTGTTCAAATCTGAAAATGAATAACCCGTTATATCAAGTTTTTTTGCTAAAGATTCTTCAGCAAATACTGCTCCATTTTCTGAGAGGAATTCATAGATATCCTCAGCAATTGAAACTGATTTTTTTACATGTGCACTGCAGACTAAACCCCATTGCATCTCAAATCACATTCATTTTGCTTTTTCAGATAATTTCATCAATGGTTTTAATTTCATTAAAAGCGTTGGATGTTTTAACACCAGCGCTTTAACCAGACTAAGCGTGCTAAACTCTTCAAACTTATAATTTTTCACTGAATCAGCAAGCATATTTAGCGTTTTATCATCGAAATCAAGCATGAGATCCTTTACCAGGTAATTACGCAAGAGCTTCTGACCAAAGGCTTTTTTCCACCGAACTTCGTAATCAGCAAGGCTTTCTTCATCAAATGATTGAAGCTCAACTGCTTTTCCAATAACTTCTCCAGCGATTTTGCCACCTTCAAGAGAAGTGGTAAGCCCCCCTCCTGTAATAGGATCTGCATGTCGAGCTGCATCACCAACAAGCATCAGATTATCTGCATAGGACTTTACCGGTTTTGCAACTGGGACTGCTCCTGTGATCACACGTAAACAGGTACCCTTTTTCAAGTCAGATTGTGAAGCAATAAAATCATCCAGGAGCTTTTTTGCTAGCCCCGGTTTACTTAGGCTGGCAAGAATCCCAATTCCGATATTATACGTTCCCTCACCTTTAGGAAATATCCAGACATAGCCACCGGGAGCGATTTTTTTGCCAAGATAAAACTCTGCATAATCACTCGGATGATCAATATTTGATAAGGTATATTGAATGCAGGTCTCCAAATCATTTGGTTTCACAATGGTATTCATTCCCGCCCATTGAGCAATCTTTGATTCTACACCATCAGCAGCAACAACCATATCGGCTTCGATATCAAAGGATTCATTGAACTGCTTAACTTTGATACCCGCCGGTTTCCCCTGTTTTTTCAGTAGTTCCGTTGCTTCCGCCTTCATAAAGAAATCTGCACCAGCTTTGCCTGCTTGACGAGCGAGTTCCTTATCGAAAATATCCCGGTACACCACATAACCTGTTTCATTTCCTGCCATCTCTTTAGAAAGTGTTACCATGGTTCCATCTGGTGAAAAGATTTTTGCACCATCCATTTTACTCGCAATCCATTGAGATCCCTCAAGCATGCCCCAATGATCAATACGCTGACTGATTCCTTCTCCACAAAGCACGGGAATGCCAACTTCAGGACGACGTTCAACAACTGCAACTTTCGCTCCAGATTCAGCAGCAAACCGAGCAGTGACACTACCAGCAGGACCCGATCCAACAATTACCACATCATAATTCATTCTACAACATCCTCCAAAGAAATCGCAGCAACAGGACAGGTATTCACACAAATACCACAAGATATACAGTTTTCCTGAAGAACAAACGCGATCTTATTTTTCATGACAATAGCACCCTCTGGGCAAATGGAAACACATCCGCCGCAGGCTAAACAATTTTTTTCATCAACCCTTGCTTTAGGCTTTCCCATGCGATTCACCTCTCCTAACACCAGATGCAATTAAATGAGCAATTCGAATTGGTTCAGGAATGACACCTCGTATGGTCGAAAGCGTTATTATTTCTTTTGCCTCTTCAATAGAAAGACCGATACAACTAATAAAGATATCATTATGTGCTGTTTTAATCTGATGTAATTTCTCCTCTTCAATAAGAGCAAACCGAGTTTTCCAATCAGAAAAATGAGCCTGTAAGGCCTTCTCTATTGCAGAAAAATCTGGTTTATCACGAGTAATGGTAAGAAGTGGAATGTTGGTCGTTTCATAAATCCGATGAAGATTTAACACATTGAATCCTGCTACGGTTACTCCATCCAATAACACTGCTTTTAACTGGTCTTTCTGTCTTGTTGATAAAACAATGTCAATACAGGCATTAGTGGCATCAATTCCATCAACGGCAATATCTTTTTTTAACACCGCTTCAATATACCCGCTAGCTCTCATTACTACTCCAATGAGAAAAGATGTTTTCTGACCAAAGGAAAATGGGGCATCATCAATCCCTAAAAAACGGATCTCAGATTTCATCTACAAACAAAGATAAGAAACAACACTAAGAAATTTTCGACCAAAATAGGAAAAGAAAAAAAGACGTATCTATTCCTTTTTTCTCACCGCAATTTTCGCCGTGATTTTACCCTCACGAGCAAGCCAACCCAACGCTGAATAACAATCTCGTTTCTTAACTTTAGCCGTTCGAGCAATCGCAGTAACATCGATATCATTTCTTTTCTGTAATACATTCCATACCTTTCCAGCATCTTCACCGATTTTGTCGGTTAGATTTGTATCACCGATTTTATAAGTCCTTTTCTCTTTTCTCACTTTATTTTCACGGGCAAGCCAACCAATCGCTCCATAAAATTCATTCTTTGTAAGATCAGTTGTCTCAAGTAATTTTGATCGAACCTGAGGCCCATCATCACTAAGTGTTTTCCACAATTTTCCTGCGTTATTACCAAATGTTTTTATTACATCACTCATCGCATCCATCCTCCTAAGCGAATGACAAACTGAGATAGAATAAAATGAATAAAAACGTTTTGGTTTTTTTAACCAAAATTGATGAAAATTTTAACAATCATATACTTCAACATGTTTATTTTTCCATGCTGTTTTTATGATTCAAATTTGGAATATTACTAGAAAAATCATCATCTCGTTTGTTAAACCGACAATTATAAAATATTGATATTGATAGGCATCTCATTAAAAATTGGAGAAGAATTGAGGAATATATCATGAAAAGAATAGCCATTATGCTGATTAGTTTAGCATTCATATTGCTTGTAAGCATGAATTGTTCAGCAGAAACACTCAATGACCCCACATCTGATATCTATCATTGGAAGCAAACTGGCACTAACTGGGGATGGGAAACAGATATTGGTGGAAAACCGAATATAGACATCACTGAAATTACCTATCAAAACACCGGAGACGAGGTGACCCTAAGCTTGAAGGTATCAGGAACAATTACAAATTCAAATCTTGTATCCTACTGGGCATATTATAATACAAGTGATTCAAATTACTATCTTGCCTGGAATGATGGAACTGGTATGGGATGGGGATTGAATGCAGATACATCCTCTGGCCAATTTGATTATTCACCAGATGTTACCGCGAGTGGGAATACAATAACTGCTGTTTATGATGTCGTTGGATCATCAACATCAGGCGTTGAAGTTTGGGGTTGGGCAGCAGAATATACCACATATGGGGATATCAGTAATGAATGGTGGGGAGATTGGGTGCCCAACCAACAGTCTCCATATTATACTGAAGTAACAAATGAGGATGATAGCTCAGGAGATGATGATCTATTCGATGATGCCGCAAACGATGGTTCAAATAATGATGATTCAACCGATGATACAAATACCGGCAATGGAAATAATACTCCTGGAACGCCTGGATTCGAATTGATTACACTGATTGCAGCTATTGGTATTGCATTCATCATTTACAGAAGTCGTAAATAACCATCTCCTAAATCAATAAAGCCCTACAAAAAATCTATGGAGAGAAAAAAATGAATAGAAAATCTCTTCTTTTTTTCCTTTTTTTAAGCTCAATAATTATCAGCTGTAACTTTGTGACAGCATTAAGTAATTCAACAGAAGATGTCTATCACTTTAAAGGAAGTGGAACCAGTGCAAACTGGGTATTACATGGAGAAAGAGACTCTATTGATATCACCGATTTATCAATGACTCCGTCTGGAAATGATGTAACCATTTCGTTAACCATTATGGGCGGAATAACTAATAGTTCAACTCTCTCTTATTATATTCACTTACAACAAGATGCAACATCCTATTATGCGGTTTACTATACGAATGGATCTGGAATGGCCACGGGTAACGGGGATTTAGCAGGTTATGTTGACACCAATCCTACCTTTTCGATATCTGCAGACGGAAAAACCCTTTCCTACACTTTTACAGATGTTAAAACAAATGAAGATTATTCACTCTGAGGCTGGGCCGTTGAATATGAAAATTTTGGAGATATTTCTGGTGAAGCCTGGTATGATTATGCTCCCAATAGTGAGGCACCATATCATTCATCTGGCAATACACTAGGTGGTAACAAAAACACAAATACACCAGGTTTTGAACTGATTGCGCTCATTTCTGCGCTATCGATTTTCTTTTTCATACTATGGAAAAAACATTAGGAAAAAAAATCTATTTTCCTTTAATTTTTTTTAAAGTAGCGATAGATTTCCTGTTACTTGATCGATGATATTACTTGGAGCAGGACCAATACCAAGAACGGTTTGTGTTCCCGCAGGGATTTCTGTGTGGCCTGCATCACTGATGATGAATGCAACAATGTTTAATTCCCCTGCACGTTGTTTCAAATCGATAAAATCATCAGCAGAATCTGTTTTGACCACTGCCTTTTTTGCTCCATCACGCATCCATTTTGAGAACCATTTCTTATTAATTTTTTTTGTTTCAAGGGCACATGAAACTGCTGCATGAGCCACTTGAGCAGCAAGTTTTCCTGTTGAAAGCGATAAATCCTTACGGGTGACAATGACCATTTTATACTCATCATCCATTACCATCAATCCTCTTGCTGATCCTCAACCGGTTGATATGAATTCTTTTGCCAGTTTTTACCCAATTCCTTTGCTTTAGTGGTATCGACCAATCCTTTTACTAGGAGCTTTTTCCCATCAATTTCTATATGTTTTAAAGGAACGCCTAAGAACTCTTCTTTCTTTTTTACAATTAATAAATCATTTTGAATAGCGATGCTTTCCCCCACTGTTTTTCCAACACCATCAATAACAAAACGACAGAGTAATTCTTGCTTATCTAAGCGTTCTTGTTCATTTTGTTCCGCTGTTTTTTTAAATAAGAATAATATCAAACATGCAATTCTCATATGCTTCATACCCTCAGGGATACCTCGTTAAAATAATTTTTATCTGCAAATGGACGATTCTATTATAAACCTTTGGCGGTATTCGGGAAAAGAAATCCATGGATGAACCTGATGCGTGTGTCATTGGCGGTGGGCCGATTGGTTGTTACATTGCGGGTCATCTTGCCAAAAATAATGAGAATATCTCTCTTTTCGAACAAAAACAGCACATCGGCTATCCAGTTCAATGTGCAGGTCTTGTGACCCCTCGCGTGTTTGAACTTTTAAATATTCCTTCAAAGGGAATCATCCAAACCCGATTGAAAGGTGCTCATATCCATTCACCAGCAGGAATCAATCTTTCTATTGGTGGAGACAGAACTCATGCCTACAGCATAGATAGGGCTGCATTTGATCAATGCTTAATGCACGAAGCAGAGAAAAACGGTGCCCAAATCCATCTTAACCAACCAATCGTTTCAATACAAAAACAAAACAACACTATTGAATTAACCACTTCAAAAAAAAAGACCATTCAAACTCCATTAGTCATTGGTGCTGATGGACCATATTCAAAAACTCGAGATGTGTGTAATTTTCCCCAGCCAAAGGAATTTCTCAGAGGCATAGGGGCTATCATTTCTGGAACCTCGTTAGATCCAGATTTTGTGGAAATTTTCATTGGAAATCATATCGCACCTGGATTCTTTGCCTGGATCATTCCAACCACAACAGATGGAACAGAGGCAAAAATCGGTCTTTGCATCTCTCAACAAGCCACTCATCATCCTCATCATTACCTCAATAGGTTCATGGATCATACATTAACTAAACCATTTATAAAAAACGCTGACATCAAACGAAAAATCGCAGGGATCATCCCACTTGGTCCATTGAAAAAAACCGTTGATGATCATCTTATGCTCGTTGGAGATGCAGCTGCACAGGTCAAACCCACTTCGGGAGGTGGCATTTACCCTGGACTGTATAGTGCTCATCATTGTGCAACCATTGCAAATAATGCAATAAAACACCAATGTTATTCATCTGAATTTCTGCAACCATATCATGATCTCTGGACAAAAGGCATCGGCCGTGAACTACGTATCGGCATGCAATTCCGAAAGATTTTCACCAGATTCACCGATCATCAATTTAACATGTATATTAAAAAATTCAAGGAGAAAAACCTTGATGAGACTATTACAAAACATGGGGACATGGATTATCCCTCAAAACTTGCAAAACCCATTCTTAAAAAGATGCCTAGTCTTATAACCTTATTGCCAAAGATAATCTCGCAATAACCGTTTTCTATCTTCTTTTAGGTGGGGGTGGAACATAATAATCCTGATCCTCAAAAGAATCCTCCTCTGTGGGAACACGAGATGAATTATCCACATGAAATTGATTCCTTTTCTTTCTGATCAGATAGACCACAATAAAGAGAATAACAGTGATGATTACACTGACAATACAAGGCACAAATAATCCAATGATATAGAATGCAGTGGGATATAAGCTGATTGAGACAACATCGATTAAGGACCCTTCGGTCTCGTTAAACGATAGGTGCACAACTGTTTTACCATTCACCGTTTCAGTATACACACGATCCAATGAATCATTCACCATCACAGAGATGCCAGCGGGAAATACCAAAGAATAGGTGACGTTTTCACCATCGATTCCAGAAAAAGTAAGATTCTGGATATTAATGTTAAATGAGGGCGGAATCACTGAAAACCCAAATGAAAGAGGATAGGAACTATGCATATAATTTACCAATTCAACAGGATCCAAATCATGCATTGATGAAATATTTTCATCCCATTGAATGGTTTGATCAAACTGATCTCTATCGATTTGTGCGCCACCTTTCAAAGATGGAATGATGCCTTTCGCGATCTCTTCAAATGATTGTTTCTGCTGTTCAAGATAAGAAGACACCTGATCTTGTGAAAAAACCTGTTGATCAATACATAAACGTAAAGCATCAGCAGTTAGATAATCAATTGATATCTTCTCAGGAAGATTGAATGCGGTGGGAAGTGTTGTGACATTGAGATGCTTGGTTTGTCTGCAATGCACACCCATGGTCAATTCAGTTTTCCCCGTGAAAAAACTTAACAGATTTAAATCCGTATTTTTCACTTCGATCGAAATCCTTGAATCAATCTGCTGAGTATCATATGATTTTGCAACATCTGAGGAAAACGACCCTTGTATAGAGCCGTTTTGATCCCATTCATAGTTATTGCTATCCTCTAAGAAAACATGATCGGGAAGAAAGAGGACACCCCTATACGTATAATTCAACTGGGCAAATCTACTTTTAATGTTTACATCATCAGAGCTAATCTCAAGCTCGGCTCCTGTATTTACCAAACCAAAGACAGCTGATGAGGGCAAACCACAGATAGTAAGGTCAATGTCTTCATCAGTAAACTCTCCCATCACTGGCGGTATTTCATCCATCTGAGTGATGTTATAGGGATCTTCAGATTGGTTTGTCACAGATTCATTCCATTGAAAATCCATATCCAATGATTGATTAAAGTCAGGTGTTTCAAGAAAAGAGATGATCTCTTGATTTAATGGATACAATGTTTGTTGATAAAACGTGTTCCAATCCGTGAAATTATTCAAAACACATAACCGAACTGCGTCAGCAGGGATCACCTCGACATTGGTAATGAAGGAAGGAATGATTTGAAATGATGAAATATCAATAAAATATGCTGAAAGAATGGTGCTCAATGAGGTCTTCCCTCTGTTTCCGGCATCAATTTGAAACAAGACCTCGATTGATTCATTGCTAGTAGTTGGCGTGGTTGGGCTCGTAAAAAACAAGGTTACCTTGCCTGTTTTACTTGGTTGTTGACCTTCATTGTTTCTTATTTCCCAAAGGATCTCGTTGCCGCTAACCTTTCCGTTGGTTCTTTTATAACCAATGGAATCAGATAAAACAAATCGATATGAATTATTCCACCCCTCCAAGCTGCTCAGTGGGAATGAATAATTCACAAATGCACCTATATTTAACAACCCATTAATGAAATTAGACGCATCAACCGAATCATTAAAATCAAAGAAATCTGCTGTGAGCTCAATCAAATATTCATCTTGAAATAGCTGCTGTTGATACTGCGGAAGTTCGGTTTCTGATGCAATGATTGCTTGCGGAAAACTCTGATGAATTTGATCCGTTACCTTTGTCATAATGGCATATTTTATAGCCCCCATAACCTCTGGATAGGATTGAGAGATGCTTTGAATCTCGGTTTTGCTATAGCTTTTTCCACTAGCCGTTAATAATACTTCATCTACATCACCAGTGAAGGTAACCAGAAATGAAGAACCATCAACAATGCTAACTGTAAATGACCCTTCAACATCATCACCTGCTTCATCAGCTTGAACACAAATACCCAACACTATGAAAGAAATAAGCAAGACGAACAAAAAACATAGAATTAATCGATGTCTCTGCATTGCATCCCACAGACCGAGAATCAAATATCAATTACAATATAAATACTTTCTTCCGAAATGACTAAAAATAACTGTTCCCATGGCATAGGCTGATATGAACATCATTGGCGGTTCAGCATCCACAGCTCTTGCCAGACAGGTATCAGAAATCACTGGTGACAAATTTATACCAGTTGAACGCAAACGATTTCCCGATGGAGAGCTCTATCTCCGGATGCAACAGTCTGTCGCAGAAGATCCAGTCACCATCGTTCAAACCACCTATCCCGATGAACATATCATTGAACTCTTTTTTCTCATTGATGCTGCCCACCGGGCGGAAGCAGATACCATCACCCTATTCATCCCTTATTTTGGATATGCCCGTCAGGACAAACAGTTCAAAACCGGTGAACCGGTGAGCGCTGAAGCCCTCGCTGTTCTGCTTAGTCACCACACTGATCAGATCATCACTATCGATCCACATAAAGAACACATCATTGATTTTTTCACTACCCCTGCTGAGAGCATCAGCGCGGTATCTTCAATTGCTGATTATCTAAAAGATAAAAACATTGATTTTGTGCTCGCACCAGATAAAGGCGCCCTTGATCGAGCAAACAGGTGTGCAGACCTGTTACACTGCGATGTTGATTATTTGGAAAAAACCAGAATCGATGGATCAACCATTAAGATCACCCCAAAACAACTCAAAGCAAATGGCAAAACAGTTGCAATTATTGATGACATTATCTCTACAGGCGGAACAATGGCGACCTCTATTCATGAATTAACTAAACAAGGAGCTCAACATGTTTATGTTGCATGTACTCATGGGTTATTTGCAGGAAACGCCATCCAAAAACTTACCTCAGCCGGATGTGAGGAAATCATCGCAACAGACACCATTCAATCATCATATAGCAAAGTATCAACCGCAAACCTCATTGCAAAAACCATTCAAAAACTCCCCTCATGACCTGCCTTTCCTATAGGTAAGGTATTTATAAGACTTTAGTTTTACGAGTTTGATTAAGCCTAGGTGAGAAACAATGCGTAAACGAGCCCAGAGAAAAAGCATGCCAACACCAAAAGAAACAGCAACGCAGGCATCAGAACCCTCAAGGTTGACATCATTTCGGTTTAATAGAAAATGGTGGATAGCGTTTAGCCTGGTGGCAATTTTTCTTTTAGTGTTGTTTTTGAACTCCTATTTCAATGCAACCAGTGGAGTAGTCTATAATCCTGATGGCACTGGTTTGGAAAAATACTACCTCTCCGGTCCTGATCCTTATTATAACATGCGCATTATCGATGAAACTCTCTATGGAGAAAATGCTGGGCAGTATGCATTTTATGGTGAAAATGATCCCTTATTAAATTATCCTCTAGGGAGAACAGGTTATCGTGCACCATTATTGAATATGTTAGCTATAGGATTTGGTACACTTCTAACTCCGGTCATGAACGAAGTTGATGCAATCGGTTTTGCTATGCAATTCGTGCCGGCGTTATTTGGGGCGTTACTTGTATTTCCCATGTATTTCATTGGCAAAACGCTTTTCGGTAAAAAGGAAGGTCTCATCGCTGCATTACTTGTTGCTCTCATCCCCATTCATCTAGGATCAGGTCACGGGTCTGCTTTTTCATTGTTTGATCATGATTCTTTAAACTTACTTCTCTTTTTCATCACCTATTTCTTCCTAGTAAAAGCCATCAAAGAAAAAGATCACATCAAATCGATGCTTTATGCAATCATTGGAGGAATCCCTCTTGCAGGTCTTTCTATGGTTTGGGTAGAACATGAATTCCTCTATACAGTCATCGCCGTGTATGTAGTAGTCCAAATGATTATTGATATCTTTACCAGTAAGATTGATATACGGGTGCCACGTTCTGCTTTTCTTACTTTATTTACTGGTTATCTTGTTTCATTACCTGTCTTCTTATCATCAGGATTTGTACCAACAAGTCTACCATTCTTTATCTCTGTCGGCGTGGGTCTCTTTGGTCTTATTTACATCCTGTTAAAAAGAAAGAACATTCCCTGGACTCTTTCTCTTCCAACATTATTTATACTGGGGGCAGGTGCGGTCGGTTTTCTCTTCATCGTTCCCACTCTCTCAAACACCTTTCCAGTTTTAAATCCGTTAAAAGAATATTCTGATATCTTATTTGGAGTAGGTATTTATGGAAAAAAGGTATCGTTAACCATTGCGGAGGCAGGAGTGGCAGGGATTAGTAAAACAGTGATGTCTTTTGGACCTGCCTTATTTTGGATAGCATGGATCGGATTTATCTTCATTGGCTATCATTACTTGAAAAATAATAACCGCCGGGATATGCTCTTCTTCCTGATTCTGTTTCTCATTCAAATATGGTTCATTGGTATAGCGGGCCGGTTCCTAAATGATTTAGTCCCTTATGTTGCATTATTCAGTGCATGGTTACTCATCTACCTCATCCGAAAGTTTGATTATGGAACTATGATCAAAAATATTCAAAGTGCTGGAGGCGGAATAAGAGGACTTCGAAAAGGAGTTAGCTTCCTTCACGTTTTTGGTGTGCTCTTCATTGCATTGTTGGTCATCCTTCCAAATGCATATCTTTCCTTAGATGCAGCAGTACCTGTTGTTGAAAAGGAGGACTTCTTTGATGATCTTCCCAGTGGAGCGTTTGGACTGGGGGGAAAAGAAGATTACTGGGTCCATGCATTCTCCTGGTTTGCACAACAGGACACTGATATTCCACGTGCAGTGGATCGCCCTGGATTTATCTCCTGGTGGGATTACGGGTTTTATGAGGTTGCAGTCGGTGATCATCCCACGGTTGCAGATAACTTTCAGGATGGAATTCCTCCTGCATCGAATTTTCATACTGCAACCAGTGAGGAAGCTGCGGTATCTATCTGGATCATACGATTGCTGGAAGGAAACGTTGAAGATAACAATGGCAGAGTTGATTCAACGGTGACTAATATCCTCGAATCATATTTAGGAGAAAATGACTCCGCAGATCTTATCAATTGGGTAGAAACACCAACACAATCTCCATCATATAACACACCTATTGCTGAGGAATATGATGAGAACCTATCCAAACAATACCCGGTTGGTCAACAATGGCCAGAAAACGCCGTTTACCATGATGGTGTGAATCTGCTCATCACTCTCTCAGACGAAGAACTCACCATGCTCTATCGGGACATTCAAGATGCAACTGGATATTCCATACGGTATTATGGGGTAGAGGGATATGATAAAAACATTTTCAATATCTTTGCTTTTCTCTCGGATAAAAGCCTAAGCCTTCTGGTTTTATCAGGTAGAGAAGCAGGAAATCCCGAAGATATGTTTATTCAAGTAAAATATAAGACTCAACAAGGTCAGGAATTAACCTATCAAGAAGTACAGGATCGATCCGATGCCATGAACCGTAATGATCCCGTAGTTGATTCAGAAACGATTTACAAAAAACCCTATTTTGACACTATGTTCTATCGTACCTATGTTGGATTGACCACGAACCAATCAGGAACAATTTCTGAACCAAACTATCAGATCCCCTGCCTTGATATGAAACATTTCTATGCACAGTACATCTCCCCCTGGCCGCAATATGCATATAGTCAAGGGCAAAGCGCGGTGGTCATCGCTAAATATTACGAAGGAGCGATGATCAACGGCAGCATTACTTTCAATGACGAAAAGAAAGATTTTGAAGTGGTCGTTCAGCAAAACATCTCTCACTATGGCACGGAAATCCCTGTGGATCATGATAGAAACACTAGCTTTAATGGTACCTATGAAGTACTCGTACCAGCAGGCGTTATCACCTTGCAGGTTCGACGATACCCTGAACTTGGCGCCAATGCTTTCGCGGTGCAAAATGTTACCTTCAATGCCAATGATACATCATCGGCTCTTGCCCCGATCACAGAAGAGGAAGCAACCCGTCAATCATCCTATCACCGTCAGGTCAACATCACCATTCAACCAGGAAACCTCTCAGGATACATCTATAAGAACAACGATAACGATTCAGCATACAATGAAACCATTGATCAGCCCTTATCTGATATCTCTATCACTGTCTATGGAATCGAACAACTCGACCCAAACTCTGGTCAACCCACACAGTATGACTTCACCATGATCAAAACAGTTAGCACTGATGAAAATGGGTATTATAATACCTCAGATCTTCTGCCAGGATACTATCAATTTGTTGCCAATGATGAGGACGGATTTCAAATTGAAAACACTTTGATTCCCATCAATGGTGGAGAAAACACACATGATGTTGCAAAACCAGAACCCGGAGATGTGCAAGGAACTATTTACTTTGATGCAAATGATAATGATGCCTATGATGCCGGTGAAGAGATGAACAATGTCGATGTTGATCTTATCTACACTACCACTGGAGAAAACATGGTCGTGGATAGTCTCACCACCGATGAGACCGGACAATACCGTTTCAAGGATCTCATACCAGGAAGCTATCAATTGAATACTACAAAACTTCCAGATTATGCAACCATCACCGATATCAGCATCCAGGAAGATCAAACCACAATACAAAACGTCTCCATGCAATATGCTAAAGTTACCGTTCAGGGTGTCACTGAGAATCAGGATACTTCTGCACCGGTTTCCAATCTCTCCATTGCCTTTGAAGTCAGTGAAAGCGTAGCTAATAACACCGCAGTGAGAGGAAGAACACAATCAGATGCAACTGGGACATACTTGGTAGATTTGATGCCGGGAACCTATAATGTGAGCGTGATGCAGACTAAAACGGAAGAAGGAACCAATGTCAGCTATGAATTCACCGGAACCCTAGTACTTGACATCGGTCAAGGAACCGAGATCTATGATATTCCTGTTGCTCGACGAGAATAATACCTGATTTAAATCATCTGGAACATGGCAGGAAGAACAGAACTGCTGTGTTCCTAACAAAATTTTTTTAAAAGAATTCATTGTTTCTCAATCATACTATGTTAACCAATGAAGAAGGAACACATGCAGTTCATTTCGCCCGACGCGTTGTTGAACACACCGTCAAGCAGCAACCCCTACCATCATCAGCTCATCTTCCATCTGTTTTTTCCAACAAACATGGTGCCTTTGTCACCCTTCACACTGAGTCGAACCATCTTTTGAGAGGATGCATCGGTATCCCTGAATCTATCATGAGCCTTACAAAAGCAATAACTGAGGCTGCAACATCAGTGACTCATGATCCACGCTTCCCTCCACTCACCATACCAGAGCTTTCAAAGATTGTAGTTGAAGTCACTATCCTCAACCCTCCAGAAAGAATCACAGTTACCAACCCCAAGCAATATCTCAATCAGATCAAGATCGGAGCACATGGATTGATCATTGAAAAAGGATATCAGAAAGGTCTTCTACTCCCACAAGTACCCGTGGAACAAGGGTGGGACACAGAAACCTTTCTTGCACAAACCTGCCTGAAAGCAGGATTGATACCAGATAGCTGGATTGATAGCAAAACCAGGGTGAAACGATTCTCTGGTCAGATCTTTTCAGAAATCACTCCAAAAGGTTCCGTTGAGGAGAAACACATCATATGAATCATGACCTAGTCCTGGAAGGAAAAGCATATGTCAACAACGCTTTTCAACACTGCTGCATTGGAATCGATGAGGGAAAGATTACAGAAATAAAAAAAATACTGAAGGGGGATAGAACTAAACGATTTTCAAAACAACTCATTCTACCTGCCGGAGTTGATGTTCATGTTCATTTTCGAGATCCGGGAATGAAACAGAAAGAAACCTTTACCACTGGATCAATTGCTGCAGCATATGGAGGAATAACCAGTGTCTTTGATATGCCAAACACCCATCCACCAACTACAACAATGTCTCGCTTGCAGGAAAAAATCGATTATGCAGAGCGGTCATCATTTGTTGACTTCGGTATCTATGCGGGTGTTACTACGGATAATCTCAGCAAGCTGGTCAAGTTATCAAAATTGTGTAGTGGATATAAAGTATTTCTGGGAGAAACCACTGAATCGTTTGCTTTTTCCATTTCACAACTTTCTGATTTGTTTCAAAGACTCCAAGGGATCAACAAACCCATTTTCTTCCATGCTGAGGATAATGACTGTCTCCAAAAACATAAAAGAAAAGAACACACCCTTTCTCATCATCATCACTGTAGACCACCCGCATGTGAAGTTGCAGCTATCAAACAGATTCTTGCCGCCGCAACAGACACCAATCAACGCATTCACATCTGTCATATTTCAAGTGCACCAGGTCTTGAATGCTTGAAGTCAAAAAACAATACCTTTAGCTGTGGGGTCACTCCTCATCATCTTCTTCTCTCTATTGAACATATCACTCAACCTGAAGTATTTTACAAGGTGAATCCACCAATACGACCACATACACATGCTTCACAGCTCTTTACCGCTTTAAAACAAGGAACCATTGACATCCTGGAATCTGATCACGCACCCCATACCCTGGAAGAAAAAAAACGGGATTTCATGGATGTTCCCTCTGGAATTCCAGGGGTAGAAACCATGATTCCCCTGTTTCTTTCTTTAGCAAAACAACAAAAGATCTCATTTCCCCGTCTCATCTCACTTTGCTGTGAACGCCCCGCTGATTTATTGCATCTCCCAAAAGGAAAAATACATTCTGGTAACGATGCTGATCTTATGATCATTGACCTTCGACAGCAAACTCGCATCAACGCTGAAACCCTTCATTCAAAGGCACAATGGAGCCCATTCGAAGGATTCAATGCCATTTTTCCCACTCATGTGTTTCTCAGGGGGCATCATCTCATCGACACCGGTGACATGAACAATTCTTTAAGAATAGGCCACCATGTTCACTCCGCATAACAATCATTAAAACCGATGGAGGAATACACGGTTTCAACAGAACGGGAAAATGGAAAGGCTCTCATGAAACAATCAATTCTTGACACTATTACCATCTTCATCAAAGGTCTGTTTATGGGATCAGCGGATATTATCCCAGGTGTATCTGGAGGAACCATTGCTTTAATCACTGGTATCTATGAGCGATTCATCTTTGCTTTGAAATCTATTAATATCTCCTTTCTTTACTATCTCATTCTGAGTATCAAAGATAAAAACAACTTCCGGAAAGCAAAAAAACATTTCACCCGGATTGATTTTGTTTTTTTGTTGCCACTTGCTTGCGGGATCCTGGTTGCCTTTCTCACCCTGGCAAATGTTCTTTCCTTTCTGCTGGAAACCATACCCGCACAAACGTTTGGATTTTTCTTTGGATTGATTCTAGCCTCAGCGGGTTATGTCTATTATTCACATAAACAACTGTTTCAGCTTTCCTCAATTCTCTTCATCGCTTTTGGCATCGTTCTGGGATTTTTGGTGGTGGGACTGGAAAGTATACAACTTGATCACTCTTATCCTATGATATTTGCCTCAGGGATCATCTCACTTTGTGCTATGATGCTGCCTGGTCTATCAGGGGCATTTATTCTTCTTGTGCTAGGTCAATACGAGTTCCTACTCTCCGTTCTCAGAGATCTTACTCATCTTGAATTCGGTATGATTGGCTATGTCATCGCTTACGGATTAGGGGGCTTTGTTGGTCTTATTGGTTTTTCACGGGTGCTTGGTTTTCTTTTTTCCAGGTATAAACCGGCAACCATTGCTTTTATCACCGGGCTGATGATTGGTGCGTTACGAAAACCAGGAATGGAGATGATCAAGGAAACAGAAAACATTGGATTCACCGCTTTTGCCGTGGTGATAGGAATGGTTTTGGTATTGCTTTTCAGTGTCTATGAACTCAGAAAAAAACAAATCATCGCTTAAAATGAGTGACCAAAACCTAGCCAATATTTTTCAATAGCGACGTGATGTAATAACCATATGGATGAATCACTGAAACTTCTTGCTCAACAGATGGTGAAAAAAATTGATCGAAAGATTCGCCGTGAACTGAAAGCACATTTTGTAAATATGGGGCGTGCCGTTGACATTGGAGCAGATGGAACGCCCACAAAGGTCATTGATAAACTGGCTGAGGACGTAGCTATTACATTAATGAAAGAATCAGATATCAAGGTGAATTTACTTAGTGAGGAAGCAGGATTCGTTGATAACCAAGCAGAATACACCTTTGTACTTGATCCCGTAGATGGAACTCGGAATGCAATCAGAGGCATTCCCTTTTTTTCAGTATCTCTTGCCGTGGGAAGGCAAAGTCTTTCAGATGTGGAATATGGCATCGTCAAACATGTCTCAACGGGGGATATCTATGAAGCCGAAGCAGGACTGGGGGCCTTTTTTAACAAAAAAGCAATCGTGGTTCCTAATGTTGCTGCTCGAGAACCATTATATTCAGTTACGTTAGGGAAACGATGTGAGGATCATACCCATGAACTGATGAAAAACGTCCACATCCGATCACTTGGTGCAGCATCTCTTGAGATGTGTCTTGTTGCCACGGGATCACTTGATGCCTATATTGTCGGAACGGAATACATGAGGGTTACTGATATCGCTGCATCAACTCTTTTTCTTCGAGAAGCGGGAGGAATTGTAACCGATCTTAGTGGGGAAAGTCTGGATATGACTCTTACCCTTGATGAACGAACTAGTGTTATCGCTGCAGGAAATATGGATTTGGTGCAACGGTTAATATCAGATCATTACCAATGATTTTTTTAATACTATTTTTTTATTTCTTTACGTTCCTTATATATCGGGAATCTTTTTAGATTCGGATTGATTGAAATATGTTCTATAGTGTTTTTTTGATTTATTCATAAAATTATTGGGCTGGGCTAATTCTAAAAAAAACAATACTGAACTGCGGGTTTGGTGATTTTTATGTTTCGACCATCTATTTTGCCTAAATAAAGTATCTGTTTAGACTGCTTCAATCCATTTGATACCCGCAGTCTTTGTTTCGAACTGTTTTGATTGAATATGAAATTGTTTTTTTATCGGATCAAGAAAGTGTCCTAATTCCTCAAAAAAAACTTGTGTTTTCCGGTTCTTACCAGTAACCACTGCAATATGTTTCACTCCAATACTTCCAAGAGATGGTATGAATTCATCATACAGAATAGTTTCATTACCGACCGTGTCGAAATCATCTAAACGGAAAATCATTTTTTTAAAAGAACTCTCTTTGACACATTGTTTTATCGTATCCAGTGATTGCTTCATATGATATAGATCATCACATATTTGTTTTCCAATAATCTCTACAATATCTTCTTCAACATTTGAAGTTATACGTATAAATTCATTTTCAAATAATGTTTTCATCATCTCACCAAATCCCAAAGGTACGTTATACTCTTTTATTGATATTATTTAAACATTTTCTGTTGTTTTATCATTATAGGAAAAAAACATCATTTCTAAAAAACTACATATCAAGTAAAAAAGGTTGATACCCACGAATCAGACGTTAAGTAGTCTTATCTACCATTTTTTTCTCAATAAATATTTTATTTTGTTCCAATCATTTCTCATTATTAGATACTACCTATCTAAGAGCAATATGAATCTATGGTATAAATAAAGTAATTAACGCATGTAAAAATTTTTAGGTTCTTATATAAAGGATTGAGATTGGAATCGTTAACTGAAGAAAGAGAGAACTATGCATACCTGAAATTTAGCGTCAATGGATAACATAAAAAGATAAAAAACAGTCACACAAAACAGATAAAATATGCAATCAATTGCAATTTTTGTAAAATACTCGCCGGTTTCATTGATTACAGTTTCAATAAATTTTTTTTACGAAAAAGGTTGTTATTGCTATGGTTCTTTTTAATACCTTCAAACGCTTTTTCAATGCAGAGATTGCATTAATTTTATGGGGCAGCTTAGGATGAAACATTGGAAAACAAATGAAAGGATAAAACCTTATTATTCATAATTTTTACATACAATAGATGAAGCTAACTTCCAGCAGAAAATAACAATAAACGAAGTATATTCTTCTAGATACTCCAATTTTTTAGAACATGCTAATCAAATCAGTCCTAAGGTAATAGTTGAATCAGCTACTTGTTTTTCCAATATGCCTTCAACGCCTCTTATATGGTATTATTAGTTTTATCACAATCAGACATATTCAAAAAAATTTTGATCCAGATTCATTGAAGAACTCTTAGCTTCGATATATCTTATGGCTAGGTCATGTCATCATCATTTTTTTGGTAATGATAAAAACAAAGATTAAAAGGAAAGAGTGCATTGTCCACCGATATGACACTTGCAGAGAACATAAAACAACAAGTGCAAGAAGGACCATTACATTTTTCCTTAATAGATCCGGATAAACAAACACCAACCGATGCGGGCTTGCTCGCAAAACAAGCAGAACAAGCAGGAAGTGCCTGCATCATGGTTGGCGGGTCAACACTTCTTTCTCAAAAACAGGTTGATAGAACGGTCAAGGCAATCAAAGAACACTCATCTCTCCCAGTTATTCTCTTCCCCTCAGCAGCGCGGTTTCTCAGTCAATATGCAGATGCTGTGTTTTTCATGAGTCTTCTCAACTCCCGGAATCTTGGCTATGTAATCAGAGAACACGTGAAAGGAGCTCCTTTTGTAAAGCAAACTGGTATCGAACCAATATCAATGGGATACCTCATCATTGAACCAGGTATGACCGCTGGGAAAAAAGGAGAGGTGGATCTGGTGAAACGAGATGATATCAAAACCGCTGTTGGCTATGCGCTTTCTGCTGAATATCTAGGGATGGACTTTTTTTATTTAGAAGCAGGATCAGGAGCTCCAGACCCAGTTAGTGATGAAATGATTGCTGCGGTAAAACAAAACCTATCCATCCCACTGTGTGTTGGGGGTGGCATCAGGTCTGTGAAAACGGTGAAACAAAAAGTGATGGCAGGTGCAGATATCATCGTTACCGGAACCGCATTAGAACAGGGAAAAGATATCATACAAACGGTTGGTGCCATGGTCCATAGTCTGAAACGATAACAGGAGAAGGATATGAAACGTATTCTGGTCGGAATCACCGGTGCATCCGGAAGCATCTATGGATTTCGGTTACTTCAAGAACTCAAAAAAAGCGAAATCACCATTCATCTAATCATTTCTACTGCTGCAAAACAAATTTTTCCATTTGAAACTGGTAAAACTTTGGAAGATATTACCAATCTTGCGGATACGATTTATGAAAATGATGATCTCTTCGCAGGCCCTGCCAGTGGATCATTTCCCCTTGATGCTATGGTCATTGTTCCATGCAGTATGAAAACACTTGCATCTATTGCTCATGGCTACGGAGACACACTCATCACCCGGAGTGCAAGTTGCAGATTAAAGGAAAAAAAACCATTACTAGTTGTTCCCAGAGAAACACCCATTGATCTACCAGGATTAAAAAATATGGTTGCTCTTTCTGAATCTGGCGGCATTGTACTGCCTGCTGCGCCAGGTTTTTACCATAAGCCAAATCAGATTTCAGACCTTGTTGATTTCATTGTTGGAAAAATCCTAGATCAATTAGCTATATTACATAGCTTGTACAAAGGATGGGAATAATAGAAATTCAATCACAATTGTTTTACTATTGTTCACAAATTCGTTTGAAATTTGTAAACATCTGCTCACCATACTCAGTATTGTTTACCTCTGGATGAAACTGTAGGCCAAAAAATGGTTTTTGCTTATGCATAATAGCTTGATATTGACAATTTTCACTTTTTGCAAGATTCATCATTGAATCCGGTATCACAGTGATCTCGTCATTATGAGATTCCCAGACAATTGACTGCATTGGGACCTCATCAAACAAAGGACAATCTTGTTCAATACGAGTAAGTGTAACTTTTCCGAATTCAGGTATCTTTGAAGGAAGTGCCTCTCCACCGAAAAAACGAGCCATGAACTGATGACCTGCACAAATCCCGAGAAGGGGGATGGTTGCTTTAGAGAGATATTCAGCACAATTCCCCAAATCATCTTCAAGGCCGATACGCGGAGAACCACCTGAAAGCACTAACCCATCAACGCCTTCTTCAACAAGTGTATCCCACGGCGTTGTGTTGGACACGATTTTTGTAGTCACATCCAGATACTTCAGCATCCTCCATTCTCGATGTGTCCATTGCCCACCGTTATCAATCACATAAATCGATACC
>CAZQMI010000008.1:0-34438 GCA_964594475.1 uncultured Thermoplasmatales archaeon | reverse complement strand
CCCCGTATGATCGGTTCCATAGTTCATTGCCTTCACTATCGGTTTTCACAAGCCATATATCACCCATACCGACATCATATGAACCGGTCCATCCTGTGAAAACAAGACCACCGTCATCGGTCTGTATTAAACAAAAACCATAATCATCTGACTTTCCGCTATAGGTCTTATTCCAGAGTTCATTGCCGTTTTTATCTGTTTTAATAAGCCAGGCAGCACTATCTTCCGTGGTTCCCCAACTAGCAAGAGTTGCAAGAATAACATATCCATCGGAGACTTCTATAACAGTTTCACCCCATGAAAATCTGGTTCTACCCGGTCTTACAAAGTTTTTATACCACAGCTCATTGCCCTGTTCATCGGTTTTCCTCAGAAACGTATCTGTTAATCCGTGATATGATGTGTATCCGTCTCCACCAGTGGTGAGATATCCGCCGTCGCTACATTCTATGACACAGTTCGCCCAATCATTATGGAATTCCCCTAAAAAACACTGTTCCCACTCCACGGTTCCATTGCGATCTGTTTTGATCAAAAAAGCATCTTCATCTGTTCCCCCTGCTAAAATAAATCCTTCATCAGCTGTTTGTTCTACTGAAAATGCCAGACCATTCCCAAATGTATCATATGTATTGCTCCAAATGATATTAGGCAGACCAGAAAAACGCTCACTCTCGGAATCCTTAATATCAACAGTATTCTGACCACCATAGGAAAAAGGAACAATCAATGAAAAAACCAAAACGAACGAAAGAATGATGATGATTTTTCTATTCAGAGATGTAAACCCCCCAAAATTCTCGTGTAATAATATATAATATGATATATCTTTATTAAATATTTCCTTATTAACCAATAATAATTTCATGAGAATTACTTCATTTAATAAAATATATACAAAGGATAAAATCAATAACATCACAAAGTCATCTAAGAATACCGCTTGATCAAGATGAAAAGTTTTTTATTCAATTCAAAGGTTCTGCCGTGTATACAGAAGATGCGATATAGTATTGACAGTGGTTTTCAATGAGGCGTCATATCATGAACCCGTTATTCAACCCAAATAATCTATTTCCTATCATCAAAGGTTTTTTACTTGATCCCAAACGATTACAAAAGGCAACACCAAATCAATTGAAAACCTATAAAGACAAAGCCTTCCGACGTATCATCCGCTATGCCTATCAAGTCCCCCTGTATCATATGAAATACAAACAAGCAGGAATTCACCCAGAGGATATCAAAGGCATCGAAGATATCAACAAACTTCCATTTATTACCAAGGATGATATCAAAGCTCATTTCCCTGATAATATTACCCCCGTTGGCTACCCTAAGAAAAAAGCTCATATCATCTGCACCGGTGGTACAACCGGCAAACCACTATGCATCTATACTGATTTTTTCACTATGGCAAAATCATCATTTATCACAATTCGAGAACTTAAACTCCTTGGGCTTAAGCTTAACAATACCAAATTCGCTCATATCGGCAATTTCAACCCCTACCGTATCGATCTCATTGCAGAAGAACACTTCATCAAACACCTCAGACCAATAATCACCCGGCGAAATAACTTAAACGTGGATGTCAACAACCCCGTTAAGAAACTTATGGAAAAACTCAATCAGTTCAATCCAGATGTAATCATGACCTATCCAGCTACCTTCCAACACTTAGCATATCTTAAAAGAAAAGGGTATGGAAAAAACGTCAACCCACGACTCTGCTGGACCGGAGGAGCAATCCTTGATGAATACACTCGCTCCTATGTACAAGATGCATTCAACTGCCGACTACTAAACATCTATCCATCCGTAGAGGGAGGATCAGATATCGCCTTTGAATGCAAACAGGGAACCTGGCATGTCCATGATGATTTCTTTCATCTAGAAGCAATCGATGAACAACAAAACATCGTTGAACCAGGAAAACGAGGCCATGCAGTAATCACCAGACTCTGGGGAAGAGGAACACCAATCATCCGTTACATCGGCATGGATGACTGGATCACCCTCGATCATGATCATCACTGTAGCTGCGGGCTGAAATCAACAGTTATTGTCGGCGGCGTGGAAGGACGGAAACGAGCAAATATTGTCCTTCCCAATGGAAAGGTCTTTCCACCAGGCGCCTTCTGCTTCATCACCCCCGTACTTAACAGATTAAACACATTCAAAGTAAAACAATATCAGATCATCCAATGGAAAAAAGATGAAATCGAGATACTTCTAGTCATCGATGAATCACTGCGAGATACTGGTCCAAGTGTCGAAACCATCATGGATCAGATCAAAAAAATCTATCAGGAAAAAGCAGGACCGGAGGTCACTATCACCCTTAAAGATGTCGATAAGGTCACCAATCCATTTGATTCAACAAAGCAGCCACCCATTGTTATTTCCTATGTATCGCAAGAAGAAGGATATGAAACCCTTTCAACATAGAACTCTTCAAGTAAAACAGTAAAAGTATTTATTTACTCATTAATTCAATCAATAGTATGAGGGAAAACTGAAAAATCATCATCTGGAACACTGGTGTTACCCTCATTATTGCAGGATTTGGTTTTCTCATACCATTACCAGCTACCCTGCTTGGCATAAGTCTTCAATTCATCGGCTTTCTCATCCTAATTATCCTCATACTAATAAAAACCAAGAAACAAAAACATGAAGGAAAAACGGGGAATCAGTGTGCACGAACATAAACAAACCATACGGAAACACCTTATTGAAAAGCGGAAAAACAATAGAACTGAATTTATCCACAAAAACAGTGAACACATCAAACAAAAAGTGATTGATCTTCCAGTATTCAAGCAAACTTCCCATCATTTATACTATATATCATACAATGGTGAAGTTCACACCCATGATCTCATCAAAGAAGCATATCATTTCAACAAAACAGTCTACGTTCCCATCTCAAATACGACAAACCATACCCTTACTATTTCAAAACTAACTGATTTCAATGATCTCATCCCTAGTTCATATGGAATCTTAGAACCAAAAAAAGAAAAACAACAACTAATTGCAGCAGACAGAATCGATCTGATCATCGTGCCTGGTGTGGCCTTTGATCGATCCGGAAACCGCATTGGCCAAGGAGGTGGATACTATGACTGGTTACTCAAACACAGCAAAGCTACCTCAATCGCCCTTGCCTTTGACTTTCAAATCCTTGACCGTATCCCCACCAAGGACCATGATCAACCCGTTGATATCATCGTCACCGAAACAGAAGTCATCCACTGTAAAAAAAAATTAGGTGACAATCTCAGCTAACCGGTCCAACTCAACTGCTTTTTTAATTTCCATTGCAATCCGTTCACCATAACTAATGGAATCACCATACAAATATCCAGAATGTGGAGTGAACCGAGTGAGAGGACTTCCAGGGATACGCATGGAGACATCAAAGACTACCATTTCCTCTCTACCTCGATCAGCAGCAATTGCTCCCTGCAAAGCAAAAGGACCAATAATTCCAGGGGGCGTCTCTTTTTTGGTGGTAGAAACAAATTTTTCACCTAGAGTAAAAATCTTTTCAATGATTGATTCCTTGGTGGTTGCAGCAATATGACCGGTTTCGATCATCTTGGGTTTCAAATATTTCAAAACTTCAAGTTGTTCATTAGCTGGCAGACGGAGCAATCCATCAAGATTGGTCTGCCGGCGGGTATCAGTACCCATGATCTCCAGTTCATCATTAATCACACTATAGAAATAATTGAAATTAATCTGTGCTCCCACTACATATTCTTCGATCACGGCATCATCAAGGGATTTTTGAGTAATCATGTTCTTTTTCAGCAGTTCCTCAGCCTTTTTCTGATAATCATCATAGCTTGTGGCATAGAAAAACGCGCGTTCATAGCCTCGAATTGCTTCATTGACCTTAACAATCACCAAACGATCGATATCCTTTGGATCCTCAATAATCCGGGGAAAACGAATGCCCGCCTGTTTTAAGAGATAATACTGGTTCTTTGGAACATCTCGTTCCTCAAGTTTCACCATCTCCCTGGTGCCATAGATCGGGATTTCAAATTTGTTTTCAATATCCTGGAAATCAAAATACACCCAGAAATAGCGATTATGAATAAAAATGGTGTTCATTTCTTGGAGTTTCTTCTGAACATCAGCGTTGACGATGTCAGCGAATTTATCTAAGACAATGGTTTCATCAATGCAGCCACGACCATCCTTCCGTGTTTTGTAATATGTCGTGTAGGTCTTTTCTCTTCCCTTCTGACAAACTGCGAGGGTCTTAAAGCCATGTTTCTTCGCTCCTCGGCTAACATCAAGACCTGAATGCCCACCTAACACACCAATAGTGATATCACTTGCATCATATGTTTGCACTATGTCCTGAATCTTTTTTCGTTCAATCAAGGGTAACCACCCATTCCATCGTATCTCATCTTAATAATACAATCTTTCCTTTTCCTGCGTTTTTTTATTTGAATCGAGGACGCTTGGAAAGAAGCAAAGGTAGCGGAAGCGGCTCACAAGGATAATCCTTACAGATCTCATCGATGACATTTGCCAGTTCCTCAATGGAATACACCTTATCATCACCAAGATCCTCAGTGCGAAACCTGGGTTTGAATCTTCCAGCGGTTTTTTCCTTTTCACCAACTACAATAGTGATGGGAACCCATTCCTTTTCCGCATCACGAATCCGACGACTCACACTTTCATCCCGATCATCAATATCAGCTCGAACCAGACTATGTGCATGATGATGCAATGCATCAATATAGGTCCTGCAATCTTGCACAAATTCATCACCAAGAGGAATAAACCGGATCTGAGTTGGTGAAAGCCAGAGCGGAAGCATCGCTTTTTCTCCCTTGCTCATCTTCAACGCCTGTTTTTCAAGCAACGCATACATCACCCGTTCAATGGCCCCAGAGGGACTACAATGAAGAATCAAAGGATGATGCTGCTCGCCATTTGCATCAGTGAACTGAATATCATAACGCTTGCCATTCTCAATATCGATCTGATCCGTGCTCAAGGCTGAGGCCTTATCTGATTTATCCACGAAATTAAACTCAAATTTCAATACAAAATAAAAAATCCGTTCATCCCACAGTTCCACTAGAATTGGTTTTTCCAGTTTTTTTACTAGATTGACAATGAACTCCTGGTTCTCCTCATAAAAATCTTTCGTGGTTCGAAGCGCCATCTCAATATCATCAGTCCTAAGACCAATACGGTCCAACACACTCAAACTAAGATCAAAACGGACCTTGAACTCATCCATGGCCATCTTCATATCAGAAACCATGGAATGCACATCAGGCATGGTAAAGGCACGAAGCCGTCTCAATCCAGTCAGTTCCCCTGATTGCTCCCGACGGAACGAATAACGAGTCATCTCATAGAGTTTCAATGGCAAATCCTTGTAACTGATGGTTGCATCATGGGCCATGAGGAATTGCCCAAAGCAGGCAGCGAAGCGAAGAAAAAAACTTCGTTTATCACTTTCAATCTGATACTGACGTGCGGGAAACCGCTGCAAGTATTTTGAAAGCGTGGGATGATTCATATCATACATAATGGGCGTTTCCACTTCTAGTCCACCATAATCAACCACCCGACGGGTCACATATTGTTCCAGTTGTTTTTTGATGAATCTACCCTTTGGGTAATACCGCATATTACCCGCATCTGAAGCAGGTTCATAATCAGCGATCTGCAATTTTTTCATCAGATTCACATGGGCAGGTTCCTGTTTCACCGCTCGAGATTTCTCCTTTTCATATACGGAAAACGTTTTCAGATTCTGATGATGCGTGAAATCAAACTCATCAATAGTATGAAGTGTACCATCCTCTGTTAAAATATGCCAATAGGAACTGAGCTTACGTTCCTTTTTCAATGATTCGGATTCATCATCTTTATCTGTTGGAACAATGGTCTTTGAGAGTTCTGAAAGAGGATGACCCTTACAAGAGATTTTAAATGCTTTGTACCAACCAAAAGGAGAACGTTTCACTTCAAACTCAAGTTGACGTAGCTCATATTCAAGTTCTGAAAGCAGCTGCTGTGCTTCTTTTGGACTGGCCAGATCGGAAGAAAGATGCGCATACGGATATAGCATAATGTTTCTTACATTAAGCTGCTCAGCGGTGTTCTTAATTTCAGTAATTGCATTTTTCACCGCTTGCTGCGTATTCTTAGCATCAATTGTTTCAATAGCGGTAAAAACAGTTAATGCTTCATCGAAGCGATCTTGTTTCTTCTCAATATCCTCAGGTGTTTTGATTGCTTTTTTCTTAACTTCGTATTCGATATAATCGCTGTGGATGAGTAGCAGTTTCATAGCACAAAACCCTAGCCTTGCCTGAACCAATTCGGTCTTATTAAATATACGGTCGATTCAATGAATAATGGGGGAGGCGGCGGAGGTGTTAAACACCGTCTTAAAAAAAATTGTACTTACTTGCAATCCCATCTCTCCGCCTAACTAACCATAATTATAAAAATAATATAAGTATGTTTCGAAATATTTAACTTTTCTAATGACACCGTTAATTTCAGGTGAACACTTCATTAATCCTCTCGATAAACCAGAGGGAAAAGCGTTTTCTTTTTCACATCCTCCGCTGTTGATGCATCAGTTAATAATTCAACGAGTTTTAATGCAAATAACATGGTGGTTGCTGGTCCTTTACTAGTGATAAGATTGTCATCAATGACCACTACATCATCAACAAGCTTCCCACCAGCCTTTCGTAGCTCTTCCTCCATACCAGGATAGACCGTACAATTCTTACCTTGTAACAGCCCAGCTGCTGCTAACACCACTGGAGAAGCACAAATTGCGGCAATCAGTTTACCATCTTCATTTGTCTTGTTCAACAGATCAAGAACACGATGATCAGCTTTTAAGTTAAGATACCCCGGGGCACCACCGGGTAGAATGATGGCATCATAATTATTAGAATCCAATTCATCAATCAATGCATCAACTTTAACGGTGACCTGATGGGCACCCTTAACCAAATGGTCTTCAAGACCGATCATCTTTGTTTCAATTCCTGCCCGTCTCAACACATCAACAATGGTCATTGATTCAATTTCTTCAAATCCTGTGGCAAATAATACAGCAGCGCGACTCATAGAATACCGTCCTTAATTTATTTACATAATCCAGCGTATTTTAAATGTTATGATTGAGTTTGAAAAAAAATGAGCCATTAAGAGGTGAAAATAAGTCAAAGAAAAAAAGAGGGAAAAAATACAAATTTGCTTTCCCAGTTTATAATCCAACATCAAATCCAGTACAGATACCGACAACCATGATGAGACCATAATCGTTTGGCTCACTCATGTACAACAGGCTTCCCTCTTTAAATTGAACCTGTCTGAGGACGGCGATACCGGAGTCCTTAAAGATGATTCCTCGATCATAATACCCTAACACTAGTGCTCGAGCAGTTACACGATTACCAATATATTTAGGGTTCATGATGTATCCTGCGATAACGGTTGCACCAAAGATTGATGTGCTCTGATCATCTTTTTTAGATAAGACATTCTCTTCTATTGATTGCTGTCCAGCCGCGAGGGGAATGGTGGAAAGCATAATTAGTCCAATGAAGAGTCCAATAAATTTTTTGTTCATATACTTACCTCACTTTTATATTATAAAATAATAGTATTGTTCATATTTAAATAACTTTTCGGTTTAATTAACTAAACATTTAGAAACTCTACGTCCATGCTTTACCACATGAAAGGAAGCTATATCCTTTTCATACATCTTCCAACTGGAAAAGAAATTCGAATTGGAAAGAAAGGAAAGATATACTTTCCCGCTGATTGGTATGTCTATATCGGATCAGCACTCAACAGTCTCACTGGCCGCATCAACCGTCATTTAAAAAAGGAAAAAAACCTCCACTGGCATATTGATTACTTATTACAACATGCAAGCATTGAAACTATTTTTTTTAAACAATCATCTACCCATGAAGAATGCACACTAGCTACTCAATTTCTGAAAAACAGTGAGCCTATCAACGGGTTCGGTTGCAGTGATTGTCGCTGCCAAAGCCATCTCTTTCATGGACCAAAGCAACAATTACACCAGATCATCCATAAGATGAACCTAAAACGTTATCACCAGGCAAAGACTTAAAACAAAAAAAGTTCTACTGCTAACAAGTGGAAGGCATATGGTTGCTATTATCTATAGTACAATTGATGATATAAAAGATGCAAGAAAGATAGCTCATACCCTTGTCGAAGAACAAATCGTCGCCTGTGTCAATATCATTCCAAACGCAGAATCAATCTATAAATGGAAGGGAAAAGTAGAAACAGCCGAAGAATGTGTGCTGATTGCAAAAACCATTGATGAAAACGTGAAAAAAACCATTCAACGCATCAAGGAGCTGCATAACTATGAAGTCCCAGACATCATCGTTTTGCCCATCATCGGAGGAATGAAAGACTATCTTGATTATATTCATAGAGAAACATCATGAAATGCATCGTTCTTCTTTCAAGTGGTATTGATTCACCGGTTGCTGCATATCTGCTTTCATCATATGCTGATGAACTTATCTTCATGCATGCAAATACCCAACCATTTTCTGAGGAAACAGAAACAAAAACATTTCTCGATCTAGCAAAACATCTTTCTCAAAATATTGAATGTGACAGCAGTGCCTATCTGGTTTCACATGGTCCTGCACTAAAAGCCTATATCAAACAAGCTGAACGCCGTTTTACCTGCGTTTTCTGTAAACGCATGCTTCTCAGATATGCAAGCGCTCTTGCAGACCGAACGCAAGCGGCAGCACTGGTGATGGGTGATTCCCTCGGCCAAGTTGCATCTCAAACACTAAAGAACATTGCAGTCATTGATGAAGTGACCACATTACCCATTCTACGACCTCTGATAGGATATGATAAGGAAGAAATCATTGACATTGCAAAAGAAATCGGAACGTATGCGCTTTCAACAATAGATACAGGTTCCTGTCAAGCAGTTCCTAACAAACCGGCAACCCAAGCAAAACTTGAGCAACTTCATTTTGAAGAGGGAAAAATAGATATTGATACATTGGTACGTAATGCATTAAGCCAGGCAAATAAAATCACATTTTGAATGTATTCATGCTTTCTTTTACAGTTTTTTCGTGTTTTCTTTTTTTATGAAAATCTATCATTTCATTATTATAAAAAATGGTATTTTTTATCCTTTTTTTGACCCCTGACATAAATTTAAATATGAAATCTTCTATTCATTTTTTTGCGTGGTCCGCAGGGCTTTTTTTGTCCGTTGAAACGTCGTTTTTATGTGAAATAGAAAAGTATAAGAACCCCCAATTACATACAATATAGTGTAGGTAAGAGATTAAGATATACAACATATAGTATATCTTATGAGGATTGTGAACGGGATGCAATGTCCATACTGTCAGCATGAAAACACAAAGGTTACCGACTCTCGCGAAACGGGTGTTTATTCCATCCGTCGACGACGAGAATGTCTGAAATGCAACCGAAGATTCACCACCTACGAACACATCGAAATGAGCCCAGTTTACATCATCAAAAAAGATGGAAGACGAGAAACATACGACAAATCAAAAATCAAAGCCGGTGTCACCAAGGCACTGGAAAAACGACCGGTCAGCCACGATCAAATCGAAACATTGCTTGATGCCGTGGAGGCAAAAATCAGACAACAAGGTAAAGAAGAAATTGAAAGCACCAAAATCGGAGAATTCGTTATGGAAGAGCTCCAAAAACTGGATCAAGTCGCCTACATCCGCTTTGCATCAGTCTATCGGTCCTTTGCTGACATCACCCATTTTGAAAAAGAGATTCAAAAACTCACCAAAAACAATAGAGAGGAAGAAAAAAATGATTAGAAAGATCAAAAAACGAAACGGCAAAATAGATGATTTCAACCCTTTCCGCATCACCAATGCGATCTGGAAAGCCGCCCAAGCCGTTGGAGGAAAAGATCATCGTCGGGCTAGTGATCTCACAGAAAAGGTCCTTGAAGAACTAGAAAAAAACCTAAAACCCGGTGAAATCCCCACCGTGGAACAAGTACAGGACACCGTTGAAAAAGTCCTCATCGAAGAAGGACATGCCAAAACGGCCAAAGCATACATCCTCTACCGACATCAACACCAGGATATCCGAGAAATCGGCGGACTGCTACAGGATATCGATGTGGTTGATGGATATCTGTCCATGATGGACTGGAAGGTCAATGAAAACAGCAATATGAGTTACTCTCTTCAAGGCTTAAACGTCTATGCCACTGAAAATATCATTTCCAATTATTGGTTAAACAAGATCTATCCACCAGAGATCGGAGAGGCACACAGCCAAGGAGATTATCATATTCACGATCTTGGTACACTTGGACCATATACCTATTATGGTCGAGAAACCGTTATCGCAAAAATAAACGGAGACATCTGTGTTGTCTCATTTCAAGACCTCTATGAAAAACTCGAACAACAGGAGCGCTTACTTTCAAGAAACGATGATGCTTGGGCGAAATATCCTAATAACGTCCAAGTCCTAGACAAAAACGGATGGACAACCGTTAAAAGAGTGGTTAAAAAAGCAAAGGACAAACCCATGCATTTCATCAAAAACGAAGGCGGTCGATCCGTCATCGTCACCGAAGACCATCCTATGGTGCTGGGAGATGAAGTCTTCAAAGAAGCACGACACATATCAGAGGAAAGCGATAAACTGCTTACTGTTGATGTAAAGGATCTTTTAATGAATGAAACACTCTTTCAGAAAACCCAGTTGAATATCGCTGAAGAACTTCTAAAAAAAGGTGTACAGGACTTCTGGATTGAAGGACTTCCCTACCAGGAATTTCTCAGCTACAACAACAGTATTCCAGCAAACGCCATCATCTCCACATCAAATAATGCCCATACTCTTTCAAACACTCTCACACTCACTGAGGATCTCGGTTATCTGATCGGGTTTTATATCGCAGAAGGATGGATGGAACCACATCGCATCTCCATCAAACAAAAAGATACCCCTGAAAACACACATATCATCAAACGCCTTACCCATGCAGCATATGAACTCGGATGTAATCCATACCAGAAAACAGAAGAAGGTCATATCACTCTACAAATCGCTAATTCACCCTTTACCAATATTGTTATGGATGCCATCTTTGATCTTAAAGGAATAAGCAAGGAGAAACGCTTACCCGCAGATATCCTGCAATACAATGAGGAATTTGTTCATGGAGTCATTGCCGGAATCATCGATGGAGATGGATCCATAACTAGCTCACAAACCAGTATCGTCTTACGGACGGCCTCACGAACCCTGCTTGAACAGCTCTCCCTGGTTCTAAACATTATGGGATTTACCGTTCGAGATCGAAATCTGGAAGGAGTAGGATCAACTCGTACCTACAACGGAAGATTGCTTACCCAACAGTATCCACTATATGGTATTAGCTTCCGAACTCGAGAACACCGCATTCCCTCCCTTAAATATCAATCAGCATGTCTTTCCAAAAAAGCATGGCGTGCAGAAGGCGCAGGCTGGCATAAGGTACTCAATAATCAGCAAACCGACATCCCTGATGATTACATCTATGATATCACCACTGAAACCCATACTCTCATCGTCAATGGCATGTGGAACCATAATTGCGTTGGATGGGACCTGCAAGACATCCTCCTAAAAGGATTCAAGGGAGTCTCAGGAAAAATCGAAAGTAAACCAGCCAAACACTTCGGCACTGCTCTAATGCAAATCGTCAACTACCTTTACACCCTGCAAGGAGAAGCAGCAGGAGCACAAGCCCTATCAAACTTTGATACCCTTCTAGCACCCTTCATTCGACATGATGGACTTGATTACAAACAGGTCAAACAGGAAATGCAGAAATTCATGTACAACATGAACGTGCCCACCCGTGTCGGTTTTCAAAGTCCCTTTACCAACATCACCCTCGATCTCACCGTTCCGACCTATATGAAAGAAGATCCGGTGATCATCGGAGGTGAGCCTCAGGATATTTATTATAAAGACTGTCAAGAAGAAATGGATATGATTAACCGTGCATTTGCAGAAATCATGATCGAAGGTGACGCCCATGGTCGTCCCTTTACATTCCCTATCCCCACCTATAACATCACCAAGGATTTCGACTGGGACAACGAACAGTTCAACCAAATCTGGGAAATGACCGCCAAATATGGAATACCTTATTTTTCAAACTTTATCAACAGTGACATGAAACCTGATGATGCCCGCAGCATGTGCTGCCGACTCCGGTTGGACAATCGAGAACTCCGAAAAAGAGGTGGCGGACTGTTCGGTGCGAATCCAAAGACGGGATCCATTGGTGTGGTCACCATTAACCTTCCTCGCATCGGTTATCTATCTCAGAATGAAGACGATTTCTTCAAACGTTTGGACACAGTTTTAGAACTAGCCAAACAAAGTCTGATCATCAAACGAGAAGTCATTGAAAATCTCACCGAAAGCGGGCTTCACCCGTATTCACGGTTCTATCTTTCAGACATCAAAAAAGCCTATGGACAATACTGGAAGAATCATTTCTCAACCATTGGGCTTATCGGCATGAACGATGCACTACTTAATTTCATGAATAAAAACATCGGAGAAGCCGAAGGAGAGGCCTTTGCTGAAAAAGTGATGGATTACATTAGAAGTAAAATGGCTGATTTCCAAGAAGAAACCAAAAGCATCTTCAACCTTGAGGCAACACCAGCGGAAGGAGCAAGCTACCGACTAGCCCGGATCGATAAGAAAAGCTATCCAGATATTCGTGTTTACAACCAGGAAAACTATCGAAAAAATGGTGATACCGATGTGGAACCATACTACACCAACTCCACACAGTTGCCCGTTGGTTTTACCACTGATGTCTTTGAAGCACTTGATCTGCAGGATAAACTCCAAACCAGATATACCGGGGGAACCGTGCTTCATATCTTTCTTGGTGAAGATGCGCCCAACCCAACCGCGGTGAAACACCTGGTGAAAAAAGTCGCAGAAAACTATCAACTTCCCTATTATACCATCACCCCGACGTTCAGCATCTGCCCAGAACATGGATATATCGCTGGTGAACATGAATTCTGCCCACAATGTGAACAGGATGGAGACACCACCATCTGTGAAGTCTACTCCCGCGTGGTTGGTTATTTGCGACCGGTGAATCAATGGAACAAGGGAAAACAACGAGAGTTCAACGACCGCAAGACATTTACGCCATTTGAAAACACACAAAACATTGAACGACAACAAGAAAAGGAAGTGCTTGCAACCGTATGAAGTTCGGTGGACTGCAAGAAACATCACTGCTTGACTATCCTGAGAAAATCAGTGCCATTGTCTGGACCGTGGGATGTAACTACCGCTGTCCCTTCTGCTACAATCCAAGTATGGTCTTTGGAACCACTGATGTGGTATCCGAAGACACCATTCTTTCTTTTTTAGATACCCGTATCGGAAAGCTTGATGCATTGAGTATCACTGGTGGAGAACCATTGATGCACGATGACATCGGATCATTTATCAAAAAAGTAAAGGAGAAGGGATTTTTGGTAAAAATTGATACCAATGGAAGTTTTCCAAAACATCTCAGAGGATTACTGGATCATGATCTCATTGATTATGTGTCCATGGACATCAAAGCTCCACCTGAAAAATACGATGATCTTGCAGGAGTTCACGTACCCATCAAGAAGATAAATGAATCCATCAGACTAATCATGAACAAGGCAATAGACTATGAATTCAAAACCACGGTGGTCCCAAAACTACTTGAAAAAAAAGATATTACCAGCCTCGCACGCTGGATACAAGGAGCACAACGCTATTACCTACAGCAATTCAAAATGGATGTTCCGGTCATCAATGAAAAATTACGGTCCACGCTTACACCATATCAAAAAACGGATTTCGAAGCCATGAAAACACTAGCCAGTAAATACGTTCAAACCTGCTCCATCCGTGGCATATCCTCTGGTTGAACCGCTTATGATGGATGAAAAAGTAATAAAGGACATCAAAAAGGCACAATGTATTCTGAAACAGAGCTCTGTTTCACTGGTGGTGATTAAACAAGGTGACATTCTCCACCAGCGAACAGGGAAAGGGGTTGCACCATTCATCGATCTCATTGACTCCACCACAGCAGATTTCAGTGGTTGTGTCATTGGTGACCGATTACTAGGACGAGCATCGGCCTTTCTCTGCCGGTATGTCAATGCAGCAGGGGTATATGCTGAAAAGGGTACGAAAAAAGCCCTGGCTGTACTACTGGTTGGAAACATCCTTGGACAAATAGATACATTCATTGATCAAATCAGCAATCAAACTCTAGATGGGCTCTGTCCCTTTGAACGAGCAGTAACAGAAATTAAACACCCAACTGATGCATATACTAAAATAAAAGAGACACTTAACACTCTAAAGAATAACAAAATATAAGTATCAACCGTTGATTGAGCAGCCCAGAACAGGTGATGATGTGGACTATGAACTGGCAATCATAGGAGCTGGACCAGCAGGATATTCAGCAGCCATTTACGCAGTACGAGCAGGGATAAACACCATCCTTTTCGATAAAAGCGGGGGAGGAGGCCTAGCTAGTATTGCACCTAACATCGAAAACTACGCAGGTTTTGAATCAATCACTGGTGCGGAACTGCTTGAAAAAATGAAAAATCATGCAAGCAAATATGCAGAAATGAATCTTTATGAAGAAATCACTGATATCACCAAGAAAAACGATGGTTTTACCATTGCCACCGCTGAAGAGAACAACTATCACGTTGGCGCCGTCCTCTTAACCATGGGAACAGAGCATCGAAAACTCAACTGTGAAGGAATTAGCAAATTTGAAGGAAAAGGAGTCAGCTACTGTGCTACCTGTGACGGATTTTTTTTCAAAGATAAAAACGTAGGGGTTGTAGGTGGTGGAAACAGTGCGCTCATCGAAGCTATTTATCTGAAACAAATCGGTTGTCCCCATGTCTATCTCATACACCGCCGTGACCGACTTCGTGCAGAAGAGGCGTATGAAAAAGATGCAAAAAAAGCAGGTGTAGAATTTCTCCTCAACAGTGAAGTTTACGCATTAAAAGGAGAAGATCGGCTTTCCTCAGTCATTCTGAAAAACAATAAAACCAATGAAAGAAGAGAAATCCCACTAGATGGCTTGTTTATCTCCATTGGGGTCATACCGCAAAACAATCTAGCAAAACAACTCGGCGTAAATGTTGATGATCATGGTTATATCATTGTAGATAAAAACATGCGGACAAACATAGAAGGAGTGTATGCAGCCGGTGATATCACCGGTGGACTGCGACAGGTGATTACCGCTGCCGCAGAAGGAGCAATTGCCGCGCTTTCTACAACAGAATCATTGGGAAAACAATATCCCTATTAAAAGAAAACATGCAAACAGTTGAAATCGCGCTCAGCCTAAAATCGTGTGTCATGTATCATATTGATATCACATAATCATAACGATTTTCTTTTACGTAACTAGATCAATAAAGAGAACTCGGAAGTACAGGACATCATCGGAGAGAAGTACCAAACACGGGTGAAACCCCTATGGAACAGAGAAATCAGATAGATCTGACGTTTTGAATTCAGTTCCTTTTATCAACATGAACGGAAGAGGAACAACATATTGTTGAGGATTCCATTCAATGCCGAAACCCATACTCACCGTACCCTGATATCCCGTGGCATTCATCGTCTCGTCAACCATAAGTTCCACATCGGTTAGGAAATTAGTAATTCATACAAAGGAAAGCATATTTTTTCTGTATAATGTATTGATTAGCTATATCATTATTACCGTTTGGATTAGAAACAGTGAATACAGATATGTTAGGAATACTTAGTATAAAATAGTAAAGTCCAAGCAACACAATTAGTTTACTTCTTTTCTTCATTTTAGTCACCACTCCAAGGTTGCATCAAAGGATGACTATCAACACTGTTACCACCATCAATTTCATACATTGTATCCCCAATTCCATCACCATCATTATCAACTCCTGTGTAATCATCATAATAATTTCCGGTCATAGGGATGTCACCATACCAATCAAAAGACCACACATTCTCACCGGTGTCAAATGCATGAATTTCATTATCTAGAAAAGTATTCTTCCAAATAGGACTATATCGACCTTTTTCGTTTTTTATCCCTATCTCATTTTCTTTTAATGTGTTTTCAGTGATGAAATTCCATTGACTCTTGCCGATATTGATACCAGAAACACTCGCATTTGTAATGGTGAACCCAATCACTCTACTCCATCCACTTACCTGATTAAGATTAATACCATAATCGTTTCCACCTGCATCAATAATCGTTGTTTCACTACCATTTCCAATGAGCCACAATCCCATATTTTGCCCCGGTTCAAAAAAACCAAGTGGTATAGTGATTGCTTCTTGGTATGTACCATCAAAGACACGTACATTATTTGCATATGCCATGCGAGCATGATTAATTCCTTCCTGAATGGATTTAACATGCATATAATCATACCAATCTTCTGGTGCATCATCATCAACATACACCGTCCTTGATGTATATACCTTAGCTACTCCCCAACCAAATAGAAATGAAAAAATAACTAAAAAAATGCTAGAGAAAAGGGAGCGGACAGTACCAATTTTTAAAAGATGTACAAGATTCAAATGAATTTGTTCATCTCGCTCATATTCGCTATCCAAATTTTGTTCCATTGCCCCAATACAGGGTAGTATCAGCATTAAAAAACAAGAAAATAGACTTTGAAATAGGATTTTCTTATTCATAAGTCCTCCCAACATAAAAAACTATTATCAATAATATAAATATTTCGGTAAATATGGTTGAAAATTTTTAAATATCGTTCTTATCAATGGAAATTTAATGTTAATAAATATTTGATAAATTATTTCTTAGAATATTATCACCTCATTCTTTTTTAAAGCAAAAGTGAAATTTCCAAACCAATAAAATGGGAAGCGATAACCACTGCAATGGTTAGACTTAAATGTTCTGCAATCACCGTTATCGGAGGAAGGTCTTGCTGACGAGCTAACACTAAACTATTTGCAAAGATCAGATAGATTCCGATAAACACACTTAAAAGGATAGCTTTTTGCAGTTCCATAAGAACCACAGGAATAATAAACAAAGAAGAAAAAACAAATTTGTATAACATAGTTGCAAACGTTGCCTCCCAGATCTCCTTTTTACTATGTCTATTCTGCGATTCAACGGCAAAATGCATACCAATGGAATCCGAGAGCGCATCAGCAACGGCAATGGTAAGAATACCACCAATTACTACATAATCAGATTGAGTGCTGGAATGAAGTCCCACCATCAACCCCAATGTAGTGATAATCCCCGAAGTAAGGCCAAAATTGAAGCCAGCACGAATTGATGCTTTCATAATATAAAGTCAATATTATTATGAACTTCATAATATTAAAATAGTACGAAAAAACAAAATGAAGAGAGGATCCTCTCACAACACAACGCAATAAATGATGCTAGGAAAATTCATCAAGAGCCTTTTTTACTTCCACGATATAGGTCATAGCTGGTCCACCGCCCATCATCATGGCAACTGTCGCTGCTTCGAAAATTTCATCCTTTGTTGCTCCGGCATCTAATGCTTTTTTCACATGCAGCGCAATACAATATTTACATCGAGCGGTAATCGCCGTTCCAATGGTAATAAGTTCCTTCGTCTTAGTATCTAAGATTCCTTCCTTTAAAACAGATCCCATGAACATTTTAAAATGTCGAAGGCTTTCAGGTTGATGTTTGGAAAGTTCACCCATCATTTTGTTCACATGATCTACTGATTCTTGCATTTCTGCCATATGATAATCACAGAAAACAGGTATATCCAGTCTTTAGATAAAGATTGTGCTGAAAAGAAAAATCATAACTGCAAAATATGCTCATAGGATCTTGAATCAATTATATCAACCAATCGATCAGCTGACTTGCGTAATACATCTGAAAGAGATCCTGACATCTTTTTTGGTTGAATGCCAATGAGTACAACTCGTGGAATAAATTGTTCAAAATACTTCATAAAAACCGATAATGGAATGCCATGTGTACTCACATGCATCACTCCAATCATATCCTTTGGCACCTGTCTAATCTCACCAGGTGAAAGACCCATATCAACTGCATCGATTAACAGCAGAACATCTGGATTTTTCTTTCTGATCACCTCAGTGAAATTCTCCAAGGCAATACCGACATCTAGCAGATCGATATTATCCAACGTTCTCATGGACAATTGATCAAAAACATAGAGTCCAACCGCATCATCACCACCTTCTCTATTCCCAATACAAACAACCAAATAATTCATCATTAAAGCCCCACATCATCTCTCCGATGTATATGTTATTTTTTGATAAAGCAGAATATACCATGCAACGGCTGTCCCTGCGGTTCCAAGAGCACTTAAAAGAAGATCAAGGGTGAAAAAAATAAAAGACATCACTGATAACAACATTGCCGTTGACACATATGTTGCCAATGACTGCCCCGCTACATCCTTCATCCGATAGTTTCTAATGATTGCTGGAATCAGGGTAAGGATAAACCCAAAATTAATCAGACTTAAGACCGCATCCTGCCACATAGACAACTAACGATGGAAGTAGCACCGATAAATAAATCTTATCCTGAAAAATGCTTACCATTCTCGTTCAAAAGCATCTAAATCCAAGCGTGGTGGACTCCAGTCATCATAATCAGGGAACATATGACTTCCATCCGAATAATCCACCATGATATACATGTACCCATAGTTCATACAACTCTGATAGGGGATGGCTCGAATGAAATCAACAACACCCAAAACACCACCTAGGCGATTATGTCCTGGGATTGGGAAATAGCCAAAGGTATGGCCAAGTTCATGCATATATGCACTAGCATAGACAATATCCTCGATAAGATCAGGATTATTCTTAACCATGTTATCATGACCACGCGATGAAATCTGAAACGCATTAGATCGATACATATATCCTGCAGCACTAACAGAGCTATAGGTTACGACACCATAATGAAAGACACCACGACGCCAGTTTGACTTATTATTATGGAGAAAGTAATCGTCATAAAAACGATTCAAATCATCACGATTAACATTATCTTCGAAGGGGATGATATCTTGACCTCCCATGGATCCATTATCAAGATGAAACACAATGTTCTGGCGATTAAATGCCGTGCGAATGAGTTCACCGGATCCATCAGGAAAATGAGATGTTTCACCGTTTGGTCCGACACCCATGATATCCTGTTCAACAAAGACATCTTTTCTGAACGGATCAGAATACCATTCCGCGGTCAAATATTCCTCGTAATTATCGATGCTATCTGCATCATCATCTAGATTTTGATGATCCTCAGCATTCACTGGATCATATCCCCATTGATGTTCCCACCAACATGGAATGGAATCATTATCTAGATCAACCATTGCTTCATTTTGTTCAGGATCGGTTCCATATTCATTCACTTCAATCCAGTATGGTATGCCATCATGATCGTAATCGGTTTGAGTAATTGAAAACCAAAGCTCTGCATCATCATCTATTTCATAAATACTGCCATCATCACATCCACTGAGCCTTCCATATCCGCTTTCATCCTTGAGGTAGTCATCACCGGCCCAATGACCAGTGGCAATGCTATAGGTAAGTTGTGCTTCTTTGGTACTCATCGCCGGGCTGAGATCAAATTGGAATTCCGAATCACTATCCGGTCGATTCCATAATTGTACAGTAATGTCCACTTCCTCGTAATCATCAGGGACATTAACAGTGACATTCCAGTCGGGATGATGGATATAACAATCATCAGTCCAAACCTTACTTTCATATTCAATTCCATTAATAATAACCTTTACATATGGATTGAAATCATCAAGAGTTGAGAACGGTCTAGAGGGGGGATAGTAATTACTACCAACTATCTTAAGGATTGAAAAAATAGGATTTGCATGTTCATCAAACGGTTTGATACTAGTCAATGGTTCCTCCAACCACCGAATTTTTTCAAGTTCAAATGTAATCGAAACGTCAGTCAAAGGATCAAAATCATTTGTTTTTTCCATCTCGTTATCTAATGCATACCCTGTGTTTACTGCAACAAGAAGCATACTCAGCATCAATATGAAACTTAATTTCCTCTTCATCTTTAAAAGCCCCTATCAAATTAACGTTATTAATTTATAGAATCTCATCATAAATAAAGGTTATGATTAAACGATGGGGTTTTTTGAAAAAAAACACTATCAACCATTCCATACATATGACCGGACAATATAAATAAAGCAAATCAATGAGGCTTTTTGATATACATTTGTAAATCATTACGGGGAGACTATATCCTATGAAAGAAAAAATCACCCTTGAACAAGGCGCTGGAGGACAGCGCATGGATTCGTTTATCAAAGAAACTATTTTACAGCATTTTGCCCCTCTACAAACAGGCTCAAAACAAGACATAACTTTGGATATGCTCGATGATAGTGCGGTCATCGATGATATCGTCTTCACCACTGATTCCCATACCGTACAACCCCTCATCTTTCCAGGAGGAGATATCGGGTCCCTTGCGGTTGCTGGAACGGTAAATGATGTCGCGGTCATGGGAGCCAGTCCATTAGCACTTTCCAGTGGGTTCATCATTGAAGAAGGATTTGAAACGAAAACGTTTGAAAAGATTCTAAACAGCATGAAAGAAACCTCAATAATGGCATCCACACCCATAATTACTGGCGATACAAAGGTAGTGGAAAAAGGAGCTATTCAACAGTTCATGATTAATACTAGCGGCATCGGGAAAAGAAGCGCAATTCTTGAAAAAAACATCGAGGAAATTAAAAATCACAGACCCTTTGAAAGCAGATGGCTTCTTGATTCAAATCTTCAATCAGGTGATAAGTTAATTGTCTCTGGAAATCTAGGGGAACATGGTATCGCACTGATGTCCTTTCGAGAGGGATACGGATTTGAAACGAATATCTCAAGTGATATTGCCCCAGTCAACGGGTTACTTGCTGAAGCACTCAAGATAGGCGGCGTCGTTGCTGCAAAAGATCCCACCCGTGGGGGTCTTGCAAACACGGTCAATGAATTCAGTGAAAAATCACAGGTCGGCATCATCCTTGAAGAAGAACACATTCCCATCCCAGCAGGTGTTCATTCAGCTTGTGATATGCTCGGGCTTGACGCCCTACAAATCGGAAATGAAGGAAAAGTATTAATAGGGGTAGTATCAGAAAAAGTTGATGAGGTGTTGGAAGCAATCAAAAAACATCCGCTTGGAAAGAATGCAGCAATCATTGGAACTGCCACCAATAAAATTAACGGGGTTGTATTGGAAACCAGCATCGGTGGCAAACGTATTGTGCAAAAACCACTTGGAGATCCGATTCCACGAATCTGCTAAGAGCCAAAATGTTTGTTTTCCCACAACGTTTTAATACTTTTTAGGATTACCAAGCATCACAGATTCAAGGATAATACAATCTTTGGAGGTGCCAAGATTATGGCAAAAGGTCTTCCGAAATCATTCAAAAAAGCATTATGGGTTTATCATATTAATTCAGGATCATGCAACGGCTGCGATATCGAAATCATTGCCGCCCTCTGTCCCAGATATGATGCTGAACGATTTGGTATTAAACTGGTTGGATCACCCCGACATGCCGATGTTTTACTGGTCACCGGGCCAGTGACCCGTCAGCTTGTTAACAAAGTGAAACGAGCCTATGAACAGATGCCAGATCCAAAAGCGGTCATCGCCGTTGGCAATTGTGGTAACACCGGAGATGTGTTTTTTGAATCATATAACTTGGTCGGCCCCTTGGATAATGTGATCCCGGTTGATGTTTATGTCATCGGCTGTGCACCACGGCCAGAAAACATTCTCAATGGTGTAATCAAAGCCTGGACAAAACTGGAAACATTGGAGGCTAAATCATGAGTTCATCCCAACGTTTAACTCCAGAGGAAATTGTGAGCTCATTCAAAGATGAATTTAACAAACAAATCACTCAGAGCCGGATTGAAAAACATCCTATCGGACCAAGCAAAACAAATCAGGTGCAGATATGGATGACCATTGATAAAAGCATCTTTAAAGATGCCATAAAACATCTAATCACTCTTGAGAAACACCCTCATTTTGCAGTGAGTTCTGGTTATGATGTCGAGGATCGGATAGAAATCGTTCATCATTTTTACCTCTATTCAGGGAAAAAAGGAGAGGAAATATCCATCAATTTCACAACTCCGCTTCCTAAGACAGATCCAACTATTGACTCCATAAGTGATCTCATCCCTGGAGCATTGATCTCTGAGCAGGAAAAACAGGAAATGCTTGGAGTAAAAGTAAAGAACATCCCCAAAGACAAACGTGTATTCATCAGTGATGATTTTCCAGAAGATATGTACCCTTGGAGAAAAGATGAGAAAAACGTTGATTCCATGGCTCGGAATCTGCATGAGCCTCCACCAGATCAGGAACCAAGAGAAATGAAAAAGGAACCGAAAAAAGATACGTCGACGGAGGAAAAACAATGAGTGCTGAAACCATGGAAAAAACAACTTATAAGGTCCCTATTGGCCCCATTCATCCGGCACTGAAAGAACCGGTGATGTTTGAATTTGAAATCGATGGAGAACGCATTCAAAACGCCGATGTCTATTTGGGTCATGTGCACCGGACCGTAGAATGGACCGGTATGAGAAGAAATCCCATTCAAGTCCTTTATCTTGCAGAACGGATCTGTGGAATCTGTTCCTATTGCCATCCAATGTCCTTTGCCCTTGCCGTTGAACGAATCGGGGGCATCGAAGTGCCCGATCGTGCCGAATACCTAAGAGTGGTACATGCTGAACTGGAACGCATTTGTTCACATACCCTTTGGGCAGGAGTGGCGGCTCATGAGATTGGATTTGACACCGTGCTCTTTCTTACCTGGCAGGTCCGGGAAAAAGCACTTGATCTTACCGAGTATCTCACTGGCAACCGAGTGACAAAGGCCATTACCATGATCGGTGGAGTACGAAGAGATATCACCAAGGATATGGTACCAAAAATCAAAGAAGCATTAGATTTTATAAAAGGTAATTTTGGGAAATTGAAAAAAATCTTTCTAGATGATAAAACATTTAAGATGCGTAGTCAGGGCTGTGGGATTCTTACCAAAAAAGATGCATTGGATCTCTGCGCTGTTGGCCCAACCACTCGTGCATCCGGGGTAAAAAAGGATGTGCGCATCGATCAACCCTATTTTGCCTTTGGAGACCTTGATTTTGATTACGTAACACCTGATGTGCTCACCGGGGAAGTAAACGGTGATGTATATGACCGAATCATCGTTCGACTGCTGGAAGTCAAACAATCAATTGATCTCATCGAACAATGCGTGGAACAACTCAGTGGCATGAAAGAAGGAGACATCGTTGCTGAAGAAAAAATCGCGAAACTACTGAATCAAATGAAAAAATTCGAAGGAGAAGGCATTGGCAGAATGGAAGCACCCCGTGGTGAAGTGATTCATTATGTGAAAATGAATGCACAGGAACACCCTTACTCCTGGAAAGTGCGAGCGCCAACGTATAATAATATTCTTCCCTGGATCCCCATGCTGAAAGGAGAGCAAATCGCTGATATCCCCATTGTTGCTGCATCCACTGATCCCTGCATGAGCTGTACCAATCGAGTAGGAATCGTGAAAAACGGGAACAAATCAGTGCTCACCGGCGAAGAACTACATCGATTGAGCGTGCAAAAAACACGGAGGTTGATGCAATGAGATTTTCCATGCTGCCTCGGGCATTCTCACAGCTTTTTAAAAAACCTTTCACCAATCCCTTTCCAGCAAAATACATCCCGCCATCGGTAACAGATTTTCTTAAAGCCGTGCAAACAGGAAAAGCAACCATGCTTCCCCCAGTTGAAACACCTGAGAACTTCCGGGGAAAAATCAAATACGATCGAGACACCTGCATCGGTTGTAAACTCTGCATCAAGGTCTGTCCCACAGATGCCATCGAGTTCATCCCGGAAACCAAGAAGATACGGGTATATATGGCACGCTGTTGTTTCTGCAGTCAATGTAACGATATCTGTCCTAAGAACTGTTTGAGCATGAGTGAAGAATTTCTGCTTGCCGATACCGATAAATATTCAGAAGAACTCATTGTAGAATAAGCAGATGACAGAAACATCATCAACAAAACTCATTTTCAAAGGAGTGGTACAAGGAGTCGGATTTCGACCAACCGTGTACCGGGTGGCCAAGCAGCTTCACAGTCACGGCTATGTAATTAATAAAGGATCAGAAGTCGAAGTGGTCATTGATACTGATCCAGAGGAGTTCATTAAAACACTAAAGGAAGCGCTCCCCGCGCTTGCTCAGATCAATAGTGTGGAACAACATCCATTTTCTAAATCATTTGATTCATTTTTCATCAAACAATCAAGTGAAGGAAAACGCCAGTCGATGATTCCCGTTGATACCGCTATTTGTGATGATTGTTTACAGGAACTATTTGATCCAAAGAACAAACGGTACCAGTTTCCTTTCACCAATTGCACGGTCTGCGGTGCTCGATACAGTGCCATCACAGGTGTTCCCTATGACCGGGAGAAAACATCCATGAAGACTTTTCCTCTCTGTAAGGAATGCACCAATGAATATAAACGCCCCATAGACCGTAGATACCATGCTCAAACCATATCCTGTCCACGCTGTGGACCAACGTATTCTTTATATGATGATCAGTCAAAAAAGGTATCTACCCAAACAGAGGCCATCACCCAGTTCGCTACACAGATTGATCAAGGAGATATTGGAGTGGTAAAATCATGGGGTGGCATGCATCTCTGTTGTCTACCTGATGAAATCGATCGATTCCGGGATTGGTATCATCGACCACAAAAAGCCTTTGCCATCATGGTTGATTCACTTAAAACCGCTGAAACCTATGCGATCTTAACCGAAACCGAAAAAACCCTTCTTCTTTCCAATCAACGACCAATTGTGCTTGCAAAAAAGAAACGAGGTGAAGGGCTCTCACCAGGACTTGATCACATTGGACTCTTTTTACCATACACTGGCCTCCATCATCTTCTCTTTTCAGCGCTTAAGGCACATGCATTGATTATGACCTCAGCAAACATTCCTGGTGAACCAATGATTACTGAGAACAAAAATGCGTTTTCCCTTCATGCTGACTGGTATCTTCTCCATAATCGAAGCATTCCAAACCGGGTTGATGATTCAGTGATCAAATGCTGGGGGAGAAACCATTTTTTTATTAGAAAGGCACGAGGATACATCCCTGATCCCATTACCGTTGATTACAAGCAGCATATCCTCAGCGTTGGTGCTGGAGAAAATGTGTACGGCGCTTTATCCAGTGATCAACAACTCTTTCTCACCCCCTACATCGGAAATTCACGATCCTATGATGCCCTTTCATATTTAAAGGAAAGTCTTACTCATCTGATGGATCTTACCATGCAGCACCCTCGGCTTGATGCAGTGGCCACGGATATCCATCCAGGCTATGAAACACGGCAGGTGGGACAAGCCTTTGCTGAACAATTCGATGTTCCCCTGGTTGAAGTGCAGCATCATTGGGCTCATGCGGTTAGTTTACTTGCTGATAACGCTGTTGACGAAGCGGCGGTATTAAGTCTTGATGGCCTAGGTTACGGAAATGATGATACTCTTTGGGGAGGTGAAGTGATTTTCTGTGATGCAAAAGAGTTTCAAAGGATTGGTCATCTGGAACCCATTCCCTTGATCGGTGGAGACCAAGCAGCCGTTGATCCTAAAAGAGTGCTTTTTGCCATTTTTGACCGATTTAATAAAGAACGATATTTTCATGGAAATCAAGCGGATTTGTTTAGAAATCTCATCAGCAACTCACCTATCAGTTCAAGTCTGGGACGCATCCTTGATGCACTGTCTTGCTATCTTGGAATCTGCTGCGCTCGAACCTATGATGGTGAACCCGCCATGAAACTGGAGCGATATCTATCCAGAGGTAACCCATTATATGAATTTAATCTACCTGTCAAACACAATACCATCATCACCACTGAATTATTCAAACAACTCGATGACATGGATATTAAAAATCTTACTAATCAACAACGTGCCGATATCGCTTATTCTTTTGTTTCAACAATAATGAACACACTTACTGATCTTGCTATCGAAGCAGCATCTTCAAAACAGGTGAGTTCCATTGGTTTAACCGGAGGAGTATCCTACAATATTCCCATCGTAGAAATGGTTCACAAACGAGTAACCGATCATGGGTTTGATTTCCTAGTTCATCACTGCATACCAAATGGAGATGGAGGCATCGCCATTGGTCAAAATATCATTGCTGCACATCAATTGCAATATTGATACAAAGAATTATTATTTTTTCTTTTACGTTTAGTATGATAAGGAAAAGGTATAAATCAAAATAGCATATTTCCCATTCCATAGCGACCAAGAAGCAGTGACCGTCGTGAATTGGGGAAAAATCGATGAACAAAGACATTGAACTCACTCTTGACCAGTTTTTTCAGACCATCAAAACTGACCTTGAACACCAAATACATCAGTCTATCAACGATGAACAAATCATTGATATTTTGCAATCCGGAAAACGGCTACGACCATTGCTGCAACAGCTCTGTTTTAAAGCCTGTACAAAGGGAGAAGAACCCGCGAAACAGTATCAGAAATCAATTGAAGGATCTGTTGCCATTGAGCTTGCTCATGCAGCATCCCTTGTCCATGATGACATCATCGATGATGACATGATGCGTAGGGGAAGAAAAGCATTTCACATCAAACAAGGAGTTCCTAAGGCCTTACTGGTAGGTCATCGCATGTTATCAATCGGATTCAACATCGCCCTCAGTCATGGCGAACATATCGCAGAACTCTATGTGAACACTTGGAATGAGGTTCTCAATGGTGAACTGGAGGAAGTCGAATACAATGCCACTGAAAATGATATTGAACCAATCAATGAGATGTCCTCAAAATCAAAGATCTTTAAGGAGTATTTTAAAATCATCAATCTGAAAACTGCATCACTGTTTTCCTCTGCCTGTAAAGCAGGTGGTCTGCAAGCTGATGCAACTGAAGAAATCCTTGATCTGCTTGCTCGGTTCGGAAGAGAAATCGGTCTATCATATCAATTAGCTGATGATCTGGTCGATCTAGAAAAAGGAGAGATGATTGATAGTGTCATCATCCCGCTTCTCACCCGACTTGAACACAAAAAGGTGAACAGTAACAGCTTGAAAGTCAAAACTATTCAGCGGAAACTTTCAGATAATGCCGAAGAAATCAAAGCCCTCTATCTCAATGAAATACAACGTCATTTGAACCAAGCACAAGAACTCAGTAATTCAGATCTTATCCCAGAATCCGCATATAAAACACTGCTTCAGCAAGCTCCCTTATTTGTGATCAACCGGATGCTAAGTGAAATCAATATCACCCTTTAACATTGCTTTTTGTTCTTTTTACTTCGCCTATAGATATAAATCATGATACCAGTAATGATCAATAAAATAACAATCAATAATCCAAAGAGAACGTTTTGTAGAAATACTGAAAAAATAGCATTAGAAAAATAGGCAATCAAGATACAACCAGTAATGGCACCGATGGAGATAGCAGCAAAGGTATTCCATGGTTTCAAGCCGATCAATCGGCCAACGATGGATCCGACCAGACCACCAGATCCCTGAAAAGGAACCATTACAAAAAGAATGATGCCAATAAACTCAAGGGGTTTGATCCAGGCATACTTTGATGATGATTTTTTACCGATTTTTTCCACTTTTTCCATAAACGATCCAACAAAAGGAATGTTTTTGGCAAGTTCATAGTTCCAAACCAGAAAAAGAGCTACAATGATATCTACAAACGCAATGGAAAGAGCCATCAACAAGGGATCAAAACCTAGAACAACACCGGTTGGAATCACGCTTTCCTTACCCAACGGTGGAAAAAAATAGGCAGAAACTAGTGACCAATACATTCCTCTCATCCCCTTTGATAATAGGATTCCAACACCACCGACCACTATTAATCCTAGCAGTACCGGAATGAGAAATCTCAACCACCCATTTTCAATCTTAATAAATTCTTTCATTGATCGGCCCTGTCACTGTTTCTCTTTTTTGATGATAAATGCACAATGATCCTTTTCAAATGGAGACAGAAGGATCTGCTTTTCCACACCAAGACCTTGTTGCTCTAATGCTGATTTCACCTGCTCATATGCTTTTGCTGGAGGAAGTGAGACATCAATACTACGTGCTTTGATCATCATGATTGCATTACCCGTTTCTTTCAGAAACTGTTTGGCATTTCGAATGAAGATATCTGCTTGATTTCGCTGTGAAATATCTTGATAAAGCATATCAACCGATGGTACAAAACGAATATAACGCTCTGGATGATTGGCATCCTCAAACAAGGGAAAAATATTTGATCGTATGTTAGCAAGATCTACCAATTTTTTTGCTGCAATTGATGAATGTTCCACGGCAAAAATATTTCCATCACACAGAATATCAGAAAGATGACTTACCGTGGTTCCGGTTGCTGCTCCTAAATATAACACCGTTGAATTAACTGATAGCAATGAATAAAGATCCAAACCTTTTAAAATGGCACTAGCAAGTTTGCTTCGATATGGATTCCAAGAACGAAGTTCCTGATCTTTTTGTTTCTTTAATCGTTCACCATAGACGGATTTGCCTTCACATTGTGGCAAATTCACCGTGAATAAACGATTTTTTTGTCTAATGATTCGTTTCCCAGCCATAACCTGCAGCCTTTGTTGATGTAATACCTGTTATTGATAAAGGTTTTGTCGAAATCTTAAATTACCAGCGAATGATATGGCTGGCAGGATTATCTATGACTATAAGATCTCCATTACATGAAATTCATAAAAATCTAGGAGCAACCTTTACTGATTTTGCTGGCTTTCATATGCCACTATACTACACTTCAATAAAAGATGAACATCTGACCGTGAGAAAAACAGTTGGTCTCTTTGATGTCTCCCATATGGGAAACGCCTGGATTAAAGGAAAAGACGCAGAGGATCTTTTGACCCTTACCACCATGGAAGATGCCTCCTGTATTGGTGCTGGTAAAAGCCAATACACTGCTATTCTTCGAGAGGATGGAACCATTATCGATGATACTATTTTCATGCATCTTGGTGATAAGTTCATGTTCATACCTAATGCCGGTCAATCAAAAACAGATGTGGACTGGATGAACAAACAAGCACGAAAACACAATCTTGATGCAACCGTAGAAGATGTCTCACGGGACTATGTTATCCTAGCCGTGCAGGGACCAAAATCACGAAAAATGCTGCAAACGCTTACCAGTGAAGATCTCAGCAAGATCGGTTTTTTCGGCTGTCAACCGATCACCTTTGCCGATGAAGAGGTCATCATTTCCTTTACCGGATATACCGGAGAATTAGGATACGAGTTTCAAGTTGATGATGCAAAAAAAGCAAAAAAATTATTTGAAACCATCCTAGAAACCGGCAAAGAGTACGGCATCAAACCCGTTGGTCTTGGTGCCCGAGATACTCTTCGGATGGAAAAATTCTTTTTACTCGCCGGAAACGAGTTCGAAGGAGGGCGCACACCACTGGAAGCAAATATCGGTTTCTTTTTGAACTGGGACCATGAATTCATCGGAAAAAAAGCACTCCAAAAACAAAAAGAAAAAGGAGATTATGAACGCTTAACCGCCCTAGTATGCATTGAAAAAGGAATCCCTCGGCACGGCTGCACGGTAGAAAAAGATGGAAAAGAAATCGGTGTGGTATCAAGTGGAACCATGTCGCCCTGTCTGAACACTGGCATTGCTATGGCCTATATTCAACCAGATCATATCAAGGTGGACAATGAAGTTGACATCATTGTTCGTGGAAAAGCAGTGAAAGCAAAAATGGTGAAACCACCAATTGTAAAAAAGGACTGGGCTGAACAACAGTAATCTTTGGAAAAGAAACATTTAAAACATAAGCGAAAATACTGGACGTGATACTATGGCAGATGAAATACGAGATGAATTAAGATATACCGAAACTCATGAATGGGTTCAGGTGAAAGGAGATACTGCTGTTGTTGGCATTACCGATCATGCTCAATCAGAACTTACTGATATCGTCTTTGCAGAACTACCCGAAGTTGGAAAAGAAGTGAAAAAAGGCGATGAACTTTGCATCGTTGAATCCGTGAAATCAGTTTCAGAAATCTATTCACCCATCAGCGGAAAAATCGTTGAAATCAACACAGATCTAGAGGATTCACCAGAGATGATTAATGAAAACCCCTATGATGACGGATGGTTAGTTGAAATCGAAATTGCAAACAAAAACGAAATAGATGAACTCCTCGATGCTGCTGCATACAAACAACAACTGTAAAACAAGTTAAGAGTGACCTATACATGGATAGATCATCCATGAACCATTTTTTTTATTCATTAACAATATTTTTTTCATTTGTTCTGTGATGCAAAATCATTAAGAAATAACACTGCTTCTTATCAAATCCTATGCATGTTCGAAAAGCTTGTTTAAACGATGCTGAAACCATCGCACATCAAAACCTGTTGCTTGCAGATGAATCAGAACGTCAAATGCTTTCTACAGATACTGTATTACAAGGAGTCAGATCACTACTATCTGATGAAACAAAAGGCTTTTATCTATTAGCAGAAGAGAAAAACATCATCATCGGTCAACTGATGATCACCTATGAATGGAGTGATTGGCGAAATAAGATGATCTGGTGGGTACAAAGTGTGTATGTACACAAAAAACACCGGAAGAAAGGCGTTTTCACTCGACTAATCAAAGAATTGAAAACACAAGCAAAAAAGGAAAACATCGATATTCTAAGACTTTATGTTTTTAATGAAAACCATCAAGCAATCACAGCGTATCAAAAAAAGAACTGGCATAAGAAACCCTATTCTATCTTTCAAAAAGAAGTAGATTCAATATAACTTCGTTAGCCAAAGACCAAACGAATTCAGGGAATATAAAAAAGAGAGTTGCTTTTCAGAATAATAATGAATTCACATCCCAATCGCCATCACTGTCAATTACCCTTATTCCCAATTATTCTAATCGCGATATCCTTTAGTATTATCCTGTTCCGACTGTTTCTTCTGATTTTTTAAGAGAAATCGATTATTTTCGTTTCATACGCTCATATTCTCTTTGTGTAAATCGATCCTTTAAATTTGGACTTGCAAAGGCACCAAAAAAATGAGCAGCAATGCCAATTCCCCATCCGAACATGGGAAAGATAAACCAGGGAAATTCTCCGTTACCACCGGTGAACCATCCACTTCCACCGTTGAAAAACCATACACCAATAAGTAGACCATTGACACAGAGATAGATCACGAAATGAATGAGAAAATCAACTTTTTCCTCTGCTCTTTTTTCTGCTTTTCGCCTTAACTCTTCATCATTTATCATTTTTTCACCTCATCAATATATTTAATTTAAATCTTTTTTTTAAATGAATTCTTTCGTTCTCACCAATTGCATTAATGCAAAAACAGCAATGATCATCATGGATACCGTTGCGGTAATTGCAATTGATTGTTGAGTTTCAAATCGTTTAATCACAATGCCTAGTAACGCCCAGAGTATCACCAAACTATAGCCGATATCCTTTCGTTGATACAACACAAGCACCGTAATAATCATAGCAACCACGATCACCAGAATTGTCCACAATACTTCACCAAGTATCAATCCACCGACATCAAGAGCCACTAACACTGCAGTGACATTAGCTATGGTTGCAACCGTGATCCATCCGATATAAATACTAATGGGAAGATGAATGAAGTATCGTTCATGTTTTAATGCATCACTGAGTCCAATGTTCAGTCGCAGATAAATCATTAAGAGGGAAACAAACAATAGAAGCATCGGTATCAATGAAAGGACCACTTGTTCATAATGCCACAGGAAAATCCACACGATATTTCCAATACTTGCAAGAACAAACCAGAAACTAATCTTTTCAACATAATCACTGTTGGAATCAATTCTTCCAAAGAGATCAGCAAGTTGATAACCAGCAAACAAGATGAGAAGCACATAAATGACTCCCCAAATAGCAAAGGTTAATCCTGCTGGAACAAACAGATTTGGAATGTTATCAGATAATTCACCGGTGTAATTTCCACCAATTGGAATGATATTTGCAAGGGCATTGACTGCAATGGTTGCGACAACAGCGACGACGTTTAAGATAATAAGAAACTTTTTCTTCATCTCCATTTCTTTCCCACCTTCAATTAAAAAAAAGAAAAAATTTAGGGTTATAAAGTAATCGGTTTAATGAAAATAAAGAGCTATTTCTTTTTATGATACCAGAGTGGATCGTTGTCAATAAATGCTTGTTTTCCCTTTTTCTTAATTTTTCTGATGTTTTTAAGATGAGCATCACCATGCACTGGTTCTAAAAAGGATAGTTTTTCACAATCAGAAAATTCATCACACTTCCAGCAGCCATCAAAACCTTTTTTTTCCACACATTTTCGTATCTTACAAAATGGTGAACCACCACCATTCCGGCATCCTCTCTTACAGCGGAATTTCACCATTGCTCCAAGTACCTTGTAGCATTCATCATAGTTTTTGAAATCCTTTCCAAAGGAATACGTGGAGATAAAGGCAGCGAACCGATCATATTTCATCATCCTTAGTTCCTTTCTTAAGTCCCGTGCTAGATCTGGAATGACTCCGGTATATCCATGACATTGCCCACAATAAAGCCCGCAATAGGCAATAAGCTTGGTTTTATCTTCTTTCGATGGCATTTTTTCCCTTATTTTGGTTTTTTCATGATGAAAAACTCATAACCAAAGTAATCACTATATTGTTTATATGTATCGATTTCTTTCTGCAGTCTAGTAAATACTTCCAATGCTTTTTTGTTCTCCTCATGAGTTTCTCTTAAGATATTGATTTGTTCTTGCATTGGGCCATAGAACTCCTCAATCCATGAAGAATCAGGAAGAGTAAAATGTGAAATCAGATCAAAACCAGTGTCCTTTATAAGATCGATGTTCCGTTGAATAGATGTGATATCAGGGTATTCCTTCCAAAATTCCAGGACGGGTTGTGGAGGGTTTTCTCTAAGATAGACCGATTCAGTAACCGCAAGGTATCCATTTGGCTTGAGCAACTGGTAACATTTTTTTAGTCCAGTTGAAAAACCCATGAAATATAATGCTCCCTCTGACCAGATAATATCAAATGTTTCATTTTCAAATTCCATATCTTGCATTGATTTTAACATTGGTTCGATATATTTTTCGACATTGTTTTCTTGTGCTGATTTCATCAGATTGTCAAGAAAAGCCTGACGTCTATCCAATGCAATAATAGTACCCTTTGATAGCTTTGCAAGTTCTATCGTCTGCATCCCAGGTCCACAACCAATATCTAAGATCAACGGGTTTTTTTCTACAGCCTTCATGAATGAATATGCTTTTTTAGTTGATTTGTTATCCCCGGGTCCTCCTCGAGGTAAACGATCAAATATTTCATAGAAATATTCCATATTTTCCATAGTATATCTTCCAATGATAGTGTTCTATGTGTCTTGTAAATCCGTTTCTCTTTTTAGAATTCTTGATATTAATGTGTTCTCCGTCTGTACCATATCAATCCTGCGATGAGTGCAATGCAAAAAGTAAATAATTCAAATCCTGGTGTATCAGATTCTTCTCCATCTGTAGGAGTATCATCTTGATCTTGTTCTTCTCCTGTGCTAAATGATCCAGCTGCTGAGGTTGTTGCCCAATCATCTGGTGTGATAGCCATTTTTTCATTTGCATCTAATGAGAAATTTCCCTTTGATTCCGGGATGTAATCATTCTGAGTATTCTTCTCAAGTGATTCAGTACTCTTTGTGGTCACCGTAAAAGTAAATGGCGTATCAAAGGTTTCTATAACCAGATCATCATGATCTTCAGAGACGAAAAGCTCTATTTCTGCATCTTCATCATTCTGTCCACTTGTAAAGATGTATTCCCTTCCTACAAATGGTGAATTATAGAATTCCTTTGCAAAATGAATAGAATAATCTAATGGGTCACTTGCTCTCAGCTCTGTCACATCGCCTCTCAGGAATCGAAGTGAATGATCAATGTTTTCATTAGATGTTGATAGTGGCGTAAAGGTTATTTCATCCTTAGTATCCTTTGTGTTTGTTACATTCTCAATAGCATAAAATGAAGTGTTA
>CAZQMI010000007.1:0-34989 GCA_964594475.1 uncultured Thermoplasmatales archaeon | reverse complement strand
GCCAATAAAAAACACGGAAAGAAACGTGGAAATAACAGGAATTGCATACAAAAAAACACTGATTTCTGAAGCTGATTTGACCTCTAAAGCGATATACCATAACGTATATGCAATCACAGTTGGAAAAAACGCAAGAAACAACACCGCAGCCCAAGTTGTCACGGAAAGAGATAACACTTCATCAAAAAAAGAGGGAGTCAAAAACACAATCAATCCAAGATTTCCCAATAAAAACGCATACGCCGTAAGGGAAAGCGGATTATATCTTTTCATCATCTTCTTTCCCGCAATGGTATAAATTGCTCCTACCAAAGCAGCGATAACCACTGCAAATGCACCAAAAAGATAATCAATCTGAATACTTGCATCAGGATTTCCCCACAGAGAGATGACTACCACGCCAATCAAGGATAAAACAATACCAAAAACAATTCTACTACCAACTCTTTCAGACAGAAAAATAAACGCTAACATCACCACAAAGATCGGAATAGTTGCAATGATTAAACTTGCTGCACCTGCTGAAACAAATTGCTCCCCATAATTTAACCCTAAATGATACACTGAAATACCAACAAAACCAAGTAAGAACAAGGAAACCGCATCCCGTTTGTGAAATGGGGAAAAACGTTTTTTCTGCGTAAGAACCAGTAATAAAAAAATCATGCTAGCAAGAAACAAACGAAGAATCGCAAGATTCACTGGAGATAACTCTGTTAACCCAACCTTGATCAATGGAAACGCGCAGGCCCAAAAAAAAACAGGAAGACCAATAATGAAAAGATAATATTTTTCAACAACTGCTGAAGAGGCTGACTTGGCAGAGGAATCAGTTTGGAAAAATTGTTTTCCTTCAGCCATACCCTTTATCTCCATCAGATACACAACTCTCTGATTATTACTCTGATTTTTGCCATGTATGAATAGGGTTCATAAATACTTTTCATAACCAGAAACCTATTTATTTAAAATGATATTAATAATATATAAAAAATAATTAAAAAGAGAATCATCCTTCATATAATTTAAAAACAGGAGTGGAGCAATATAACAGGAGAACACTGGCAATCACGGACTGCTTTCATCATGGCAGCTGTTGGATCAGCAATCGGGCTGGGCAATGTCTGGCGCTTTCCCTATGTCTGCTATGAGAATGGCGGGGGAGCATTTCTCATTCCCTTTTTTGTTGCCCTGTTCACCGCAGGAATTCCGCTTATGATCTTGGAGTTTAGCTTCGGTCATTGGGCAAGCAGTTCTCCGCCGAAGGCATTTCAAAAAATCGGTAAAAATTGGGAATGGGCCGGATGGATGACCGTTCTCATTCCCTTTCTGGTTGCTCTCTACTATGTCATTGTCATGGCTTGGTGTTTTTCATACATGATCTATGCATCCACGCTGCGATGGGGAAATGATGCCGAGCATTTTTTCCTTAATAATGTACTTGGCATAACAGAAAGCCCATTTATAGTTGGATCCATCAGTATACCTGTCCTACTAGGATCCATTGCCATCTGGTTCACCGTGTTTTTAATCCTTTATAAAGGAGTCAAACGGATTGGTAAAGTGGTTGCTCTCACCGTTCCTATCCCAACAATCCTTCTTCTTATACTCACCATACGAGGCCTCAGCCTTCCAGGTGCACTGGATGGAATCAATTACTACCTGACACCTGATTTTTCACAGCTTGGAAACGTCAATGTGTGGCTAGCTGCCTACGCTCAGGTCTTTTTTTCCCTCAGTCTTGCTCAAGGAATCATGATCACTTATGCCAGCTATCTACGGAAACAATCCGATATCACCAATAATGCCATCATTGCTGCTCTTGCCGATGCAGGAACTAGTTTTTTCGCTGGGTTCACCGTGTTTTCAGTGGTTGGATATCTAGCCGCCTCACAAAACCTAGGGATCGATCAACTTGGCATCGCCGGGCCACATCTTATCTTCATCACCTATCCAACCGCAATCTCCCTACTGCCACTTGCTGCTGCACTTTTTGGAGTAGTGTTTTACATTGCGCTTCTCACCTTTGGCATAGACTCAGCATTCTCCATGATTGAGCCAATCACTGCTGGTCTTCAAAGCAAATGGCAAATCTCAAAAACAAAGGCGACCGCATTGATTTGTATCATCGGGTTTTTTATCAGTCTCTTGTTCACCGCTGGAAACGGGCTTTATTTCCTTGAACTCATCGATCATTTCATAGCCAATTTCGGGCTGGTAACCATTGGTCTATTGGAATGTATCATTCTCGGATGGGTATTTCCACTCAACATCTTCAGAACTCATGCAAATAAAACATCAGAGATACGTGTTGGGTACTGGTGGGACATTCTTATAAAAATAGTGATACCATCTATTCTTATCCTTCTGCTCGGTGCTGCAATAATTGAAAATATTTATCATCCTTTCAATGAATATTCCTGGGATATCATTCTCATCATTGGAGTATTACCGCTTATTATCATCGTTTTCCTTTCACTCATCCTTAAAAAGAAAAAATCGTTGGTGATCAGCAGTGATTAATCAGTCCGCTCTTGTTATGCTAATCTTTGGATCATTTGTTCTCTATGGGGGATTAAGCTATTTTCTCTATCGAGCCTTTATGGCTCAATCAAAACAAAAAAGAAGAGAAAAAAAACTTATCAATAAGGATAAAAACCTCTAAGGTATTCAAAGAAAACGATTTGATCATAGGATTTGCTAATAATGCCTTCAAAAAAAATAAAATGCCCACGATGCGGACATGAAGAAACAATAAACGGGCAACCGGGAGAAAATAAAATAATTTCTTGTCCTCAATGCAACACTGAAGGACTCTTTACATTTCCACATAGCCAACAAAGAACAGTCATTCATGATGGCCGCGCTGCAATCAGAGTAACAACTTTAACTAAAACATATCAGGATGTAAAGGCAGTTGACAATGCTTCCTTTACTGTAAAAAGAGGAGAGGTTTTTGGCTTTCTAGGGCCCAATGGCGCAGGAAAAACAACAACAATTAAATCAATCCTCGGTCTCATACTTGCAGATAAAGGCCAAATCTCAATCAATGGTATAAATACTAAAAAAGAAAGTAAAAAAGCCAAAAAATTCATCGGATATCTACCTGAAAAAGTAGCATTCTATGATAATCTCACTGCGATTCAGAACATGTACTTCTATGCAGATATGAAACATGCATCAAAAGATCAATGTAAACCACTCCTCAGAGAGGTTGGTCTAGAAGATGCCATAAACAAAAAAGTAGGGGAATTTTCAAAAGGAATGCAACAACGATTGGGAATGGCACGAGCACTGCTTGGTAATCCGCCAATTCTCATTCTCGATGAGCCATCAGGAGGACTTGACCCCAGAGGAGTAGCTCTTATTCGGAAAAAAATACTGGATATGAAAAACAATGGATCATCCATTTTTATCTCCTCACACATTCTTGCCGAAGTGCAAGCCGTCTGTGATCGAGTCGGCATCATCAATAAAGGAGTCATTGTTGCCGAGGATACCGTTGACAATCTCCGAAGTCGACTTCAATTAAAACCAAAACTGGTCCTTGAAATGGAAAAACCAGCTCACCAAATCGCTCAAAAGTTAAAAGGAATGAAAGGCGTTAATCATGTTGAAGTCATTGGTGTCATGTTACATGTAAGTTGTGATCCAAAGGTCAAATCAAAGATCATAATCGCCGTCGAACAGGCAGGTGGAAACATCATCAACATACAAACCATGGAACCATCTCTTGAAGAAGTATTCATGCGATTGACGGAGGACTGATCATGACTGATATTGTAGAACAAATCGTGAAAAACCCTATCACCGTGCTGGCAAAAAAAGAAATCATGGATAATATCCGAAACAAATGGGTCATCGTCATCACCATTATCTTTGTCGCACTAACTCTTCTGGCCTCCTATGCAGGATCGCTTTCAGGAGGTGGCTGGCAAGATTTAGCTGGTACCGTCAATGCTATGAGCACCCTTGTTCAATATCTTATCTCAATCATCGCACTCATCCTCGGATACGCAGCCATTATCGGAGAAATAGAGAAGGGATCAATGAATTCATTGCTCTCGTTTCCAACCTCGCGATGGGAAGTCCTCCTGGGAAAATTTATTGGACTTGGTATCGTTCTCTCAATATCAATATTCATTGGGTTCAGTTTCGCAGGCATCATCATTGGACTAAACGTTGGAAATGTCAATTATGCAGAGTATCTCTTTTTCATTGCCGCATCGATCTTTATGGGATTGATCTTCTTAAACATCGGTTTATTCCTTTCAACCGTTCTTAAAAAACGATCTTCATCAATGGGTGCAGCAATATTCATTTGGGTGTTTTTTGGCATCATTTGGATCTTTATTGTCACTGCAATCATCATTGCTTCAGGAACATTAGAACAAGATATAGAAAATCCAAATGACTTTGAATTACCTGATGCTGTCTATATGAGCAATTTTTTCAATCCGTTATCCTCATATTCAGCATATCTTTCATTTAACATGGAATCACTGCAGAGCTCCCAGTTTGACATGATCGGATTTATCGATTACCCGGATTATTATAATAGCACTTCTATGCTCATATCCATGATCGTATGGTTCAGCTGGCCGTTAGCCATAGCCTTTTGGAGGTTTGAAAAAAGAGAGATCTAACATCTCTTTATCACCATATCTTCAATTGTACGGGTTTTTTTCAAATACGATTCGACAGGCTGGAAAGAAAAATCATATTTGATCTCTTTTAATATCAAACATGAAGCATCCGCCATTCCAAAATCAAAGGAAGACAATGGATTTTGAAGAGCAGTGATAACCTCAATTGTTGATACTTTTTCATCATAAAGTTTTTTCATCGCTGAAATGATCCTTCGAATTTGATTCCAGAGAAAGTTTTCCGCGAAAAAATCGATAGCAATCACCCCGTTTATTCGATGGAGGTCAATGTGGTCAATGGTCCGAATCGGGTTTTTACCAGATTCAATACGGGCAAAATTAGAGAAATCATGAGTGCCAATAAAAAGAGAAGAAAAGTAATCCATTTTTTCCACATCATCATATCCCCTAAGATAATATCTATACACTCTCTGTTTTGCAAAGCGAGGATAAAATGCATCATTTACCTTTTCTACCGCATAAAAGATAATATCTTCAGTTGATTCATTACTCAAGGAAAGAAGATTATCAATTGGTTTTTTAATGTCAAACGCCACGATATTTGAAAGTGCAGATACTCCCTTGTCAGTTCGACTTGCCGAATAGAAATGAGAATCCTTTGGATTATTCATATATCCATTTTCTTTGAGAAGATTAATGATTTCTCCTTCAACAGTTCTAACATTTGGTTGCCGGGCATAACCATGAAAGGGGGTTCCATTGTAAGCACATTTCAAGGCAATTCTCATAAAAACCAATATCCATATCGTATTACCGTTATGAGGGTTCTTTTTTAGTGAGTAACACGTAACGAAATCGATCTAAAAAAGATAACTCCCTAACAAAACGATTCATTTTCCTGAGTTGGATCTCTAAGTATAATCCTGAAAGCTCTTTCCGCAATACGGACAGATGGATGCATCATTTGGGATGGCTTTACCGCAATTGGGACAGATCCGCTCAGGAATAGAAGAGGTATCGGTTTCATCAACAGATTGAGGGGCTAATTCCCCATTTTTGATACGTTTATACGGTAGATAAACCGCAATTGCCCATAACAGCGAACTAATAGCTCCAAGTACTGAGAATTGAGTAATAGAAGAAGTTAACGAGGAGATCATTGACAAATCAGGAGTATCCTCTGTTTGTGATGCGGTGTTGATCAAATCCTGCACCGTTCCCATGGAGAAAAACGCTATTACAAGGGAAATGATGATTGAAACAATAAAAGCAATATAGAGCAGATTTCGACCAGTGTCATCTTCTAATTCATATAAAGCGAAAATATAGGCAAGACCACTTGTTACAGATCCAATAATCGTTGGCAAAAAAATAATAAACGATAGCCCTGATGAAAAATAACCGGTCTGAGGTGAAGATGCTATGAAAAACGAACTGAAAATACTTACCACAACGCTTGCAACAATACCTACCACCACACAGATCAATGCATAAATGACAAATTGATGATGACGTGGCCCAAACTCCTTTCTCCCCACAAAGAAGAGAATCGCACCAACTAAAGAAAATAAACCACCCACTCCATTAAAGATCCCTAACCCAATATATCGATAAAAACCACTGAACGTTTCAACGGGATCAATAAACTGATACAGTCCAAATATAAGCGTTCCAATCAAACCAATGATAATACCAATGAAAATGAATAACAATCCACTTTTTGTATTATTCTGCATAACCACTCCTCACTATAGCAAAGAAAGGTCGATAGCTATAAATATTTCCGTAGATAACAATCATGAACTAATACAACTAATCTGTTTTCATTTGTATAATTCAATGAAAAAAAAATAAAAAAATACCTAGGGAAATAACCCTAGGGGGCGAAATAATTGTTCTAGCTATTATTATCCTAGCAATATTTCACTTATTTTATCTGGTTTTCCGCGATATCACCAATAACAGGAACTTTGAATTTTTCTCCCTGATATGACTTTATGATAAGGACCAACCAAAGAATAACGGTGACCGCATAAATAATCCAAGATAAATAAACCAATGCAGGGATTCCAGGGCTCCAGGTTCCCCAGCCATATGGACCACCAGAAGTCCATTTAGGGGCACCTACCCAACCAAGCACCCATCCAAGGATGGTGAGCGGTAAAAAGGTCAAAATCGATTGCATCGCATGAAAGCGGACAGTTTTGTTCTCTTTTTCCATAAAATAAAAGATGATTCCTGTTACCCATGTCAAAACGTAACAAAGCGCACTTGCTACATTTTCCTCTAAATTCATTGATGTCTTTCCTTCTGCCATATTGTATATCCTCCTCATTTCCTTCAATCTAAGCTCATTGTTTTATTAGGTAGGGGAAAAATAATCATGGTATTTATTATTTGTTGTTTATTTGAGGAATGAGAAAAAAATTTTGATCATATTCAACAACCGGGATCTGTTCAGCATCAAAGCGGACCTCTTTTGGTTTTGAAATCACTTGAATCCTATAAGTATTCTGATTCATTACCTGCACATCGTTTTTTGTCTGACTCACCACAATCATCATTTTCACTAAATCCTCGTAGGAAAAAACATTTACCTTTGACAAATCCTTTGCTTCTACGGATTGTTCCTCCCAAGTTTCAACATCGATGATATGCACCATATTATTTGAAATCGCCCTTACCAGAAACACGTGTTCATCCTTAACGATAAAATCAGTTGCATGAAAAGAATACAGTCTCAATAGATAGGTCATACGATAGACTTGTCTACTATCCTTCATTCCCACGTTTTTTGACGAAACAGTAATTTCGCCACCAAATCGTCCTTGAGCTTGTTTCACAATAGAAAAAGCAGCCTGTTTATCACTGAGAAAGAAATCGATACCACCATGTTCAAGGCCCATATCTGCAATGAACAATTTCCGGTTCCCTTTCTTTTGCATTGAAAAAATAAGATCTTCTATAAATAGTTGAATTTCTCTAAGATGTTCATCCTCAATTTTTTTCTCAGAAGGTCGAATCTGAATAATGGCTTCATGATAGCCACCAAATCGCTTTGAGCAGATATCACAGACATTTGGATGTAACCGTACAGTAACCTGATGAGTTTCAGAAATTTCCTCTGTTTCCAATGTCCCTTTAATGGTGACAGTACAAGAAATATATTCCTTCTTTTCCTCACAATCAAGTACAATTTTTGTGTCAGTGAGTTCTTTACTGATATCAAAACACTGTTTCACATATCGTTGCAATGTTTTTTCAAAGGAATCGTTTGTCCAGGTGTTTTTATATTTCAATGATCCGCAATGATTGCACACCGGCATATCAATAACCTCTTGACCACTGGTAAAATCATGGGATGAAAGATAACAATCAACACAACACCCATCTTTGAAAATTGGTTTTTCCTTTCCACATTCAACACAGAACATAGATATCAACGACTCGATGCCACTCTGCTTTTCTGGGTTAGATACACCCCATACATAATAAAAGCTGCCCCCACAAAAAACAGTGCAGTTGGATATTCACCAATATAAAACGATAGCAAAATGGTAAACAATGGAATAAAATTTAGGAAGACAGCGGATCGAGCCGCTTCTAATCGGGAAAGCGCATAATACCAGGCAAGATAGGCAAACACCGAACAAATCAATCCAAGATACAAAACAGCAAGAATTCCATTAACAGTAATGTTTTTAATCACGATGCCTACATCTTGGAAAACAAGGGGCACATACAAAACTGTTCCAACCAGAAATGCATGAGTTGTAACCGTTATTGGATCATAGGTAGTAAGCAAACCTTTACCTACCACTGAATACACCGCCCAGCATAATGCTGAAAGGATAATGAATATAGAACCCAAAAGAAAGGTTTCATCCAATATAAATAATTCATTGGTCATCTGACCTAACACAACGAAGAAAACACCAACGAATGAAAGAATGATGCCCACTGTTTTTTTTACAGTAAACCGTTCTTTTAAAAACAGACCTGATAAGAGAGCGATAAATAACACATTCGTATTAATCAACACTCCTCCCGTGGAAGCAGTGGTCAATGAAACACCGATAAATTGAAGGACATATAAAAGAGTCACACCAGTGAGGCCAAGAACAATTACTTTTGGCAGTTCCTTTCTAGGAAGAAACAACGGTTTTTTAACCATCAATAGCAATGCTAGCATTACTGGTGTTGCTACCAAAAATCGAAGAAAGCCTAGCATCACCGGAGGAATCTCTTGATAAATTACCCGCACGGCGATGAAACTACCTGCCCAGGCTAGACTTGCGAAAATAAGCAACCCATACACAACTGGTGTCTTTTTCAGCATACCTTTCCAATCATATGAAATCCATTATTCCTCTTTGATCGCATGCATTCCACCATGGAATGCTTTTTCATTGATAGATCTGAACTTCTCAGGCACGTTCTCTAAAATGGTTTGCAATAGTATTTTTTGATCAAAGGGAAGGACATCGGTTGCAGCAAGCGTTCCCAGCATCACAATATTTTTAGTAATCATGGCACCTGATTTCTTAGCAATGCTCAGCGCATCAACCTTATATAATCGAGCTTTGCTGTCAAGCTCATCATAAATCTTTTTCACTGATGGATAGATTTCGTCACCAACAGCAACCGTAAAGGGAACCACTGGATTGGTATCCGTTACAATCTTTGTTTTATGATGAGCATAGGAAATATATCGCAGTGCTTCAACCGGTTCCGTGCTAATAATCACATCAGCAGTTCCACTGGCAATAAGGGGGCTGGAAACATCTCCCATACGTACCGTACAAAACACTGATCCGCCACGTTGTGCCATGCCATGAACCTCTGATGCATACACTGGAACCTTTGCGTTCACCGCTGCTTTCCCCAGAATATTAGTCGCTGTAATCACCCCTTGACCACCGACGCCACAGAGGACCACACTGATTTTACTCATCTTAGCTTTCCTCCTTTCGTACCTTAATAGCATGTGCAGGGCAAACCTGAACACAATTCCCACAGCCATTACACTGTTGCTCATCAATATGAATCGTTCCCGCGTCATCCTCATAGAACGCAGGGCATCCAAAAGCATCAATACAGGTCTTACACGCTGTACATTTTTCTTGATTAACCATAAATCCGTGAACTTTTTTCCCACTTTTCCGTTTATCCCGATTGGCAAGCAAAATACACGGGGCTTTGCTCACCACCACCGACGGTCCTTTGTGATCCAACGCTCGTTTAAATGCTTCAGCTGTTTTTGAAATCACATTCGGGTTCACCACTTCGATATGATCCACACCACAACCCTTCGCCACATCCTCAACACGAATGCTTTTTGCGGGATTTCCCATGCCGTCTGTTTCAGTACCGGGATGAGGCTGATGACCGGTCATCGCCGTTGTTCGATTATCAAGAACAGTAATCACCACATCATGATCATGATGTACCGCATTAATAATTGGAGGGATACCGCTATGGAAAAACGTAGAATCACCCATGAAAGAAATAATCTTCTGGTTCGTAGAAACGGATAAACCGCAAGCGGTTCCAGCATTTGATCCCATGCAGAGCAATAAATCCGCCATAAATAAAGGAGGCGCTTTCCCAAGGGTGTAACAGCCAATATCGGTAGGATAAATGGTATCTTTGGGAGCCACCTGTTTAATAGCATAATAAGTTGCTCTATGGGGACACCCTGGACATAATGCAGGAGGTCTTGAGGGAGCAACGATATCTGTGGATAATGATGAAGAAAATGGTATCTTTTTATCAAAGATTTCAGCCAATGCCTTAGTGACAATATCTGGTGTATACTCATACAGTCTTGAGAAATGCTTTGAGGATTTTCCCAGAATAGTAACCTCTGCATCAAAATCATAAGCCATCTGTTTCAATTGATTTTCTAGGATAGGTTCCAACTCCTCAACCACTATGATCGTATGGTGTGATTCAATGAACTCCTTACACATCTTTGGAGGAAGTGGATGAGTCATCCCTAGCTTTAAGATGGAAACATCTAATTCAAGATCCTCTACAGCTTCCTTGACATAATTAAAGGAAACACCAGAAGTGACAATACCAATATCGCTTTTTTTTCCAATGGTAATAATCTTATTAAATGAAGAATTATCAGATAGTTTTGCAGCCGCATTCATTTTCTTCAGCAGTTCAGGATGCTGTTTACGAGCAACCGCAGGCACAGTAACAAGATTGGGGTCTTTTTCAAAAAAACCTTTCCCCTTTGAGGGAAGCGGTTTCTTCAAATTAACCGGTCCCCGTGCATGATTCAAGCGGGTCGTGGTACGAAGTAAAATAGGTAGTTTCAACTCTTCAGAGATATCAAACCCCTGGCGAGTCATTTCCTTTGCTTCCTCCGGCGTGGTGGGCTCAAGCATAGGAGCACTTCCGAAAAGAGCGAAATAGCGATTATCCTGTTCATTCTGTGATGAATGACATGATGGATCATCAGCAGAAATTATCACATGGCCCCCCTTACATCCCACGTACAAATAGGTCATAAAGGCATCACTAGCAACATTTAATCCCACATGTTTCATGCAGGTCAAACTGCGTCGTTTTGCAAATGATGCAGATGCAGCAACTTCTAAAGCTACTTTTTCATTGGTTGAATACTCAAAATAAAATGATGGGGCTTTCCCTATTTTTTTCAAATATTTTGCAATATGAGAAAAGGTATCAGCGATCTCAGATGAGGGTGTTCCAGGATATGTTGTTGCCACATCAACCCCCGCTTCAATTGCACCACGTGTAATCGCTTCATTTCCTAATAATAAAATAGTGTTACCCGGTTTTTCATCAATAATCTCCATGATAGTTCTCCCCATCTTTTTTAATGAATGAGATTTGTGTTCAAGCCGACAATCTAAGGAGAACATATAAAGGTAACTACGAAAATTACATAAGACAATACTATCACGATAATACTATTACAAAAAAATTTGAGAAAAAAGTAATCCAATTTTAACCATTATCTAAAAAATATTACACATTGATTTATCAAATTGTTCATAAGAGATTAAATAACGGATATTTTATTATATGTTCACATTGTTTATTCCCTTATAAATCACAGGAAAAAAGGTGTCCTTAAAAAGAGGGGATCTTTGAGTATGAAATCCAATGGGAGACCAGGAGAAATCGAATTGAATTCATTATTCAAGGCTTCTGCAATAGATAACATTGATTTTAATGATGAAAAAGTAATAGAACCACTCATAGATTTTATTAATACTCTACCCTACCTTATCATGCTTATTGGTGTTAAAAAAGACCATCACAAAATACTTCTTGTCAATGAACAAATGGCCAGAAGTCTTGGCAAATCAGTCGATGAACTCCTAGGTAAAAATATCCTAGATTATCTTCCACCAAAGGCAAAGAAGCGCAGATTGAAATATGAACAAAAAATGTTGAACACAAAAAAACCAGTATTTTTCGAAGATAAAAGGGAACAACGATTTTTTTCAAATGAATATTATCCATTAATCGATGAACAAGATGATATTAGCTACGGGTTGATCATCGTCAGAGATGTCACTGAAAAGAATAAACAAATAAAACAAAAAATCAACCGAAAAGAAGCATATTATGAAGGGCTCATTGAAAACACAATGGATCTAATAACGGTAATCAACAAAAAAGGAGAAATACTCTATACTAGTCCATCGATGCGCAAGATACTCGGATACACTCAAAATGAACGAATCGGAAAAAACGCATTTACAAACATTCATCCAAATGACAAAACAAAGCTAAAACGATATCTCAAGGAACTAATCTCCACTCCAAACCTTACCAAGACCGTGACTTTTCGTATCAAAGACAAACAAGGAACCTGGCATCACTTCGAATCGTTTGCCAACAATCAGCTGGAAAACAAACAAATAAAGGGAATCATCATCAACTCAAGAGATATCAGTACCAGGGTAAAACAGGAACTGGAAAAAAGCGCCATATTAGATAATACTTCAGAGATCATTGCATTTCATGATTCAAACCATGAAATCATCTGGGCAAACAAAGCTTACCAGACAGAAACTGGCAATACGTTAGATCAGTTAAAGGGCAAAAAATGTTATCATGCATGGGGACTTGACACCATATGTGAACGTTGTCCTATCACCAAGGCATTGGAATCAGGAGAAACACATCAAGCAATCTTTTCTCCTGAGAACCAAAAGCATTGGCCATCGGATTTTAAAACGTGGCTAATCAAAGCAGATCCGGTTAAAAATGAAGATGGAAAAATCATTGGTGCCATTGAACTCTCGTATGATATCACCAAGGAAAAAAAAGCTGATGAAGCCATCAAAAGAGCAAAAAACCATCTTGAAAAACTAGTCAATAACACAAGTGAACTTATTTTCACCGTTGACAATACATACAAAATCACCCTCTGGAATCAAACCGCTGAAAACATCACCGGAATGAAGATAAAGAAAATGATTGGAAAGGACATCAGAAAAATAGAACGCTTTGATAACAGTTCAGAAATCCAGGCATTTCTTAAAAAACAATTCAATAAACAACCATCATCCATTAATGAGATCAGCATCAATACCTTATTTGGATCAAAACGAGCCTTCCAGGTCTCAACATCTTTGATAAAGGATAACCATCAAAACATAACTGATATCATTTTTATCTGTAAAGACATCACCAATAGAGAACGAGCATATGGGAAACTACTTTCCGGTCAAAGCTATCTCATTGAGGATCCAACTCTGGATATGACCATATCATTATTCAACAGTACCATGAGTTCGAATCGATCAGGATTATTTATTACTAGGATACAATATGAAGACGTAATCCAACAGGTGAAAAAAAACCAAGCAACTATTGCTTTGCTTTCAACCACGCCCCTTCCCAACGTTAACACCATACACGATCTTAAAACCTTAGAAAAAAAGATAAGTACCTTTGTTTCAAAACATCATGATAACATCATTTGTATCACCCGCTGTGATTTCCTATTCACCTTATTTGGTTTTGAACCCGTGCTTTCAATCCTCTATCGAATCAATGATATCATTCGAAAAAAACAAGCGATACTGCTTTTGCAAATAAATAATGAATTACTCAATGAAACTCAGTATGAACTGTTAAAAGAGGAATATCAATTGCTTCCTTCAAAGGAAATCAAAGAAATCTATCTAGATGATTCTCTGCTTGAGATGCTTGCTCATATTTATGAGGAAAATCAATCAAACACCAGAGTATACCAAAAAAATCTTTGCAGTCAACTCTCCATATCAAAAGTAACCGCGCAAAAACGAATCGATGCGCTCATCGAAAAAGATTTGGTGTTTTCCAGAAAACAAGGGAGAATAAAAAACCTTTTCATCACCGATAAAGGAAAAGAACTTCTTCACAAACAAATGAAATCTTAAATCAATGTCCATTAAAAGTAACAAAGTTTAAATAATCCAGCATTCATAAATACTATAATAGGGGTAAATCCATGAAACGATTCATAATTTTAACACTGTTAAGTCTCTTTCTAATAAGCACTAGCTTCATCGGCACTGTCCAGACAACAGAAATAAAACCTAACAATGAAATTATCATTCAATTCCAATGCTCCGATCCAGTACTTACCCCTACAGAGGAGTATGTAAAAATATCAACACCATTTCAATCCTCATCCGTGTTAATACCCGGTCATCCTCAGCTTCCAAAAATTTCAAAGACAATTACTCTTCCATTCGGTTCAACCATTTCCTCAATAACAACCGAGCAAGATAATAGTGAAAACACAATAGTTCTCTCAAAAAAGATCATTCCTGCCGTTCAACCCTCCCCTATTTCATCACAGACCGCCTCATCTATAGCCCCTCTCATGGATGAACACATCTATCACTCTTCAACCATCTATCCAGCAAAAAACATTGATTATACGTTATCAACTGGACTGCTTGATGGGACACATGTCAGTTTCCTAACCATCAAATGGTACCCATATCAATACACTCCCCAAACCGATGAGCTCACCTATACAAAGGACATCACCGTTACCGCAACATATCATCCACCCCAGAACACTGCGATCTTTCCCGATGAATACGATCTGGTCATCATCACCCCCAATCAATTCAAATCCGATCTACAGGATCTGGCCGATCATAAAAACAGCCATGGAATGAAATCATTTATCAAAACACTTAATGAAATCTACAATCAATACCCTGGTCGAGATCAGGCGGAACAGATCAAATACTTTATCAAAGATGCAGTAGAAACATATGGAATCCAATATGTTCTTTTAATCGGAAGCGTAGATCTTACCCCCATACGAACTGTTGCCATCCCTGTTTTTCATGAAGAAGATATCATCACTGATATGTACTACGCCGATATCTTTGATAGCCAGGGAGCATTCAGCAGCTGGGATAGTAACAACAATAACCTCTTTAGTGAATATAACTGGAATGATGGCCTCCTCGAAAACGTTGATATCTACCCAGATGTAGCAGTGGGAAGACTACCCTGTAAAAACAACAGAGAGGTCCAGACCATAATCAATAAAATCATCACCTATGAAAACACCGCAGCACAGGAATCATGGTTCCATCGATTGCTGCTCATGGGCGGAGACACCTTTCCAAATCATGGTATCTTAGAAGGAGAACTAGTCACTAGCATCATCGCAGATTCAATGAGCACCTATGAGTTTGAACCCATCACTTTATGGACCTCAGATCAGACGTTTGATCCCTTTACCATCAATAAAAAGCTCACTCAAGGAGCCGGATTCATGAGCTATTCCGGCCATGGATACGAACAAGGATTCGGGACATCACCACCCAATGTGGAGGAGCGCATAGAGTATTTTTCACCCTACCTTATCGGTGTATTCAACAAAGAGAAACTACCAGTGATTTTCTTTGACGCCTGTTCAACCACGAAGCTTGATTACACTGTCGAAGAATTGCTTCACTGGTATCCCGTACCACTCGCCCGTTTGTTCACCTGGCTGGAAGGGGAACCATATGACATGGATACACGTTTTCCATGCCTATCCTGGCAGATCGTGCGAAAAATCAATGGAGGCGGCATTGCAGCCATTGGGTCAACCCGTGTAGCCTTTACCGGAGTTGATGCATCCGGGGCACACTGGGGCGCTGGATTTTTGAACACGCATTTCTTCGATGCGTACGAACCAGGAAGTCATCTTGCGTCACTGTTTCTCACTGCCAAAATGGATTATCTTCAAAGTGTAGGAAAAGAATGTATCACTCTTGAAGAATTCATTCTCATCGGCGATCCCAGCCTTAAACTAGGCGGATATTAAATTTCCCTTTCCTACCTGCTTTGATCAATTGATACTAAATCAAAAAAATCAACTTATCCCTCTTTTTCTTTTATGGAATTAGAATATTATTTCGTTTTTTCTTTAGAAACTTTTTTAAATATATAAATGATTCCATTTTAAATTCTCGTCATTTTGAGGGAGCCAAATACAATGGAGGAAAATTTAAAATGATAAATAATAGAATCATAATTGTATTCTTAATAACAGGAATCTTTTTTGGAGCATCAATACCAGCAACATCAATCACCGATGATCCACATCATCCAACCAACACAATAGCACCTTACACTCCACATGAGTTACTGATACAACTTAAACCAGGATATCATTACCAGGAACAAAGAGAATCTGAAAATAAAAATCAAGATCAGTTATCAACAATAAGTCAGCTCAATAAACAATATCAGGTACTTTCAATGCATCCAATCTATCCATTTGACTCTACACAACGTGGAAAGACTACTGATATGGATCAGATCTATAAAATCACCTTTCCGAAAAATATAGAGGTCGAAACCGTTATCGATGCATACCAAGGTCTACCAGAAGTAAACTATGCTGAACCTAATTATGTGTACAGTATTACTGAAACCATCCCAAACGATCCCCGTTTTCCCGAACAATGGAGTCTTCATCAACTCAATGACTGTGACATCGATGCACCTGAAGCATGGGATATTGAAACCGGCGATCACCAGATTATTATCGCCATTCATGACACCGGAGTTGATTATACACATCCCGATCTCCAAAATCATATCTGGACCAATGATGATGAAACACCGGACAATGGTATCGATGATGATGGAAACGGATTCATAGATGATGTCAGAGGTTGGGATTTCGTCACTACGGACCCTAGTAATGTCTCCTCCGGTGAAGATCCCGGACCTGCAGATAATGATCCTATGGATTTTCATGGACATGGAACACATTGTGCTGGAATTGCCGCAGGTATAAGCAATAACGCACAGGGAATAGCAGGAGTAAGCGCATGTCAGATCATGTCACTTCGAACGGGGTATAAAACCAGTGATGGAGGTGGTCGATTAGACACTGATGATATCGTTGCAGGCATTATCTATGCTGCTGAAAACGGTGCGGATGTTCTTAGTATGAGCTGGGGAAGTAAAAGTTACTCTCACCTTATCTATAATGCACTGAATTATGCCTATTCACATGGTGTCATTCTGGTGACATCTGCAGGTAATGATGATTCTGATGATATCCAATACCCTGCAGCATATCCTACTACGATATCTGTTGGAGCAACCGATCAAAACGATGAAAAAGCATCATTTTCAAGTTATGGAGAATGGGTTGATATCTCAGCTCCAGGAGTTGATATTCTCTCAACCGTTCCATTGGGAAAGGGAATGGAATCAACACTGAGTGTCAATGGGCTCTCCTATGAGGTGAATCATATGTTGTTTACCGCACTTGATGATGTTACTGGTGAATTAATGGATGCCATCTATGGAAGAGTAGAAGATGTTCAAGGTCTTGATTTCACAGGAAAAATCGCACTCATTGAACGCGGTTTTAATTCATTTAAGGAAAAAATCATCAATGTCTACAATCAAGGAGCAATTGGAGCAATTGTATTTAATAACGTACCAGGCAACTTTAATGGAGATTTGCAGGAACAACAGAATATTCCAGCTGTTTCACTTTCTCAAGCAGACGGGCAATATCTTAAAAATCAACTGCTATCCGAAACCCTTACTGGACACTTAATCGTATCTGCTTCTGATTATGAAGAAATGAGTGGAACATCGATGGCCTGCCCGATGGTTTCAGGAGTCATTGGCTTATTGCTATCAAAACATCCATCACTTACACAAGAACAAGTGAAACAAATCATTCGTTCTACTGCTGATCCCCTTCAGACACCCTATGCTCTTGGCGCTGGAAGAATCAATGCTCATCAAGCCTTGCTGTATGATCCAGCAAATCTTGTAAAAGCACCACTCTTTACCCCATTTGCATTGCTCGGATTAATGATGATGGTTTCATTCATTGGATGGATTGAAGTCAAACGAAGAAGATAAACACATCATTAGTGAATCGGTATCGATTCTTCTCTCTCTCTTTTTCTTTTTTTCAAATTTTAAGGATTTAGAAATTTATATCAACATCTCAATCAATACTGTATTACACAATGACGTGTGTAATTAATGGTGAATCGGATGGGACGACGAAAAGATAACACAAAAAAATATGAGAACCTTCCTCCAGAGCAATTGTATGCTCATGTCAGAAAAAACATAAGCATCCCGAAATACATGGATGCGTTTCTCTATGAGAATGACATCAGCCTCTCAAAACTTGTACAAAGTGCGATTTCCCAACGGATGCAAGAACAGCAAAAAAACGAGCTAAAAAAAGATGTGAAAAAAGAAATACAACAAAAAACGATTCGCAAACATCTCAGCAGTCAGCAAAAAAAGAACCCTCAATTCACCCATGAACTTCAGCGAGCAAAATGTTTACTAACCAATTATTTCAATGCCTTTGATGATGAAGATACAGATACAGCTTTCGAACATAAACAACAGATGTTTACTGATTTTCCAGAACTCTACGTTGATGTCTTAAAATTTGAACAATGGGTGGACCACAATAAAACGACCTATAAAAACATGAAAAATCAATATGAAAATGCCGTTGAGCGGCTGGTTACCATAAAAAAACATTACCTTTAAAACGATTTCTTTAAAAAAATATGATGATGAAATCGCAGTAATCACGATGCATTCTGGGAAAAAAGATCAGCTCGCTTCTTCCCATATCTTTTTTTAAGATAGCTCATATATTTTTTCACATGTTTTTCCTTTAAATCAACATACTCCTTTTCTGTGCCTTTCTGATAATATTTCTTATCCATACGTGGTCACATAACCATTTCTTCAAACCGTGATATATTAATAGCTGGCGCAAAAAAAACAAACTGACATAATGTTACATCCTTCATGAAAACGCCAAGGAAAACTATTACAACACAGAACATATCAAGAATGCTGAACATGAAACCCATATCGATCATGACTATAGGAGGATCAGATCCCTCAGGTGGAGCAGGTATCCAAGCCGATCTCAAAGCATTTAATCTCCTCGGACTACATGGGACAACAACGCTTACTAGCATCACCGTTCAAAACACTCAACGGGTATCCAGTGTCGAACCACTTCCTATATCACTTATAGAGCAACAGATAGATGAACTGATGAATGATTTTTCAATCACTTTTATAAAAACAGGTCTTCTCTGTGATCAACAAACCATTACGCTTATCACAAAGAAAGCAAAACGTTATGGCTGGAGCGTTATTGTCGATCCCGTGCTGGGTTCTACAACTGGAGATTCGCTTGCTGCAACAAATACTATATCTACGTTTAAAAACAACCTTCTTCCACAGTGTTTTTGTGTAACACCCAATATTTCTGAAGCAGAATCACTTACCAATACAACAATTCAAACAACAGAGGATATGAAACACGCAGCACGACAATTAAATAGATCTGGGGCAAAACATGTCATCATAAAAGGCGGACATTTACAGGGGAAGAATGCAACTGATATCTACTATGATGGATCTCATTATTATGACTGTTCTCTGCCATTAATTCCAAATAAAAAAGCACATGGATCAGGATGCACTCTTTCTGCTCTATATACCGGATTTCTCGCGTTGGAAAAACAATCAATAGATGCATTCTATCATGCAAAATATCTACTCTGGTATATGATTAAAACCGGGTTTTTCCCCGGTAAAGGAGTAGACATTTTAAACACTTCACCCAGTGTCATTCAACAATCACCAATACCGTTTCCAAGTAAGAATCATTTCACAATCTGGCATACGCTCCACCAGCATCTCCAGCCCATCATCGAAATATTACCAAAAGATTTAGTCCCCGAGGTAGGTATAAACATTGGTTATGCTTTATCAAACGCTCAGTCAAAAGAAGAAATCTGTGCACTTAGTGGAAGAATCATCAGCACATCAACAGGTGTCAGCTCATGCGGACCATTGTGCTTTGGGGGCTCACAGCATATCGCATCAATCATACTTGCTTGCATGAAATACGATACGGATCTCAGATCAGCAATGAATATAAAATATTCAGAAAAAAACCTCTCCTGCTGTCGACGAGAGGGTTTGGAGATTGCCTCATTTGACCGAAAAGATGAACCAGTAACTGTAGATTCAACCATGGAGTGGGGGACAACACAGGCATTAAAAAAGCATCATGCCCGCCCTCAACTCATTTATGATACTGGATCCATCGGCAAAGAACCAATGATTCGAATCATCGGAAAACACCCCAAGGAACTATATAAAACACTCTGTAGGATAATCAATCATGTTTAATCTGTTCATCACTACTGCTTTTTAAAGACCTGGCGAAAGATTTATTAATAAATTAATTTATGGGAGTGTCAGAGCAATCAATCAAAGAAATTTCAGGGAGGAAAAGGTATGACACAACAAAATGAGACAGCCGATGAAAACACGATATTTGTAGGAAACAAACCACCGATGAGCTATGTTCTTGCTGTTGTCACCCAATTTAATGGTGGAACAGACAGCGTCATGATAAAAGCACGAGGACGAGCAATAAGTAGAGCAGTAGACACAGCGGAAATCACCAGAAATCGTTTTGTCAAAGATGCAACCATTGAAGACATCGTCATTGGTACAGAAAGCATTACCAATGAAGAGGGCAGGAGTTCAAACGTTTCATCTATAGAAATAACGTTGTCGACAAAATAAACAATATTCCTTGTAAAAAAACCGGTGTTTTTTCTATTTCCAGAAAAGAAGCCACATCAATAATAGTATACTCTTTTAATTCTAAAAGATGATAGGTAAATAAAAAAACGCCGAAATCATTTTAATGATACAGAACATTATAGGGTGCTGTTGATTTTAAATGGCTAATTACATAATTGTAACCGGTGGAGTTGTTTCTGGTTTAGGAAAAGGAATAACCACTGCATCCCTTGGAAAGATTCTTCAGTTACACGGATACAATGTCACCGCGATGAAAATAGATCCTTACATCAACTGTGATGCTGGCACACTCAGACCAACCGAACATGGCGAGGTCTGGGTCACTGAAGATGGAGGTGAAATCGATCAAGACCTTGGTCATTACGAACGGTTCTTAGATATCAATATACCCAAACATCATAATATCACCAGTGGTCAGGTGTATGGAGCCGTCATTGATAAAGAGCGGAAAGGAAAATACCTTGGAAAAACCGTTCAACCCATACCGCATGTCACCGATGAAATCAAACAACGAATAAGACGGCCCTCAAAAGAAGGTAAATTTGATTTCATACTCGTGGAAATCGGAGGGACTGTTGGTGATTATGAAAACGTACTCTTTCTTGAAGCCGTTCGACAAATGAAACTTGAAGGAGATAAAGTTCTCTTTGTTCATGTCACCTATGTACCGGTTCTGGATGCATTAGGGGAGGCAAAAACAAAACCAACCCAGCATTCGGTTAAATTACTCCGGGAGATCGGTATTCAACCAGACTTTATCGTAGCTCGTGCAGATGATCCATTAGATGAAGTAAGAAGAGAAAAAATTGCTCTTTTTTGTAACATCCATGAAGAAGATGTTATATCTGATTCAAACATTGACCATGTCTATGCAGTACCATTGCTCTTCGAAGAGCAATCATTGTGTAAAAAAATTCTTCGTAAACTACGTCTCCGAAAAGATGCAGAAGATCTCAAACCATGGCAAACATTCATACAAAATGTACGAAGCCTTGAGGATGACATAACCATCGGTATCGTAGGAAAATATTTTGATATTGGAACCTCACAGCTCTCTGATTCATATATCTCCGTTATTGAAGCAGTAAAACATGCATCATGGGCAAATCATGTGAAACCCCATATTCACTGGCTTGATTCTAAGGAGTTTGAGGATAATTCAGACCAGCTTAAAACATTAAATGATGTTGATGGTGTAATTGTGCCCGGTGGATTTGGACTCTCTGGAATCCAAGGGAAACTTGATGCCATTGAGTACACCAGAAAACATCAGATTCCTTATCTTGGTCTCTGTTTGGGGATGCAACTTGCAGTCGTTGAATACGCCCAAAATGTGTGTGAACTAACTGGCGCTCATTCAAAAGAGGTCATAAAGGATACGAAATATCCAGTGATTGATTTCATACCGGAACAGGTTAATATCCTTCAGGAATCTCGCTATGGGGCAACCATGAGACTAGGATCGTATCCAGCAATACTTAAAGAAAATACACTGGTACACGAATTATACAGCAAAACAGAGGTCGAAGAACGTCATCGACATCGCTATGAGGTAAACCCTGCATTTGTAACAACCCTCGAAGAGGGGGGACTTGTCTTTTCTGGGCACTCACCAGATGGTATTCTCATGGAATTTCTTGAACTGCCCAATCATCCATTCTTCGTTGCCACTCAAGCGCATCCCGAGTTCAAATCAAGGCCCTTGAAACCAGCACCATTATTTGATGGGTTCATCAAAGCAGCGATTAAAAAAAAACGGAATAACCCAGTAAATAGAATAGAACAAGTCACATAATCAAGTGAATTCATCTCCTTTATTTATTCAATAAAAATCGTTTTTCACTATCGATATCCATAAAAAAATCTGCTGCCTCTAGGAGGCGATGAGAGGTTGATTTTCCAAAGGCTACAATCTCGACTCGGCAACCTAGGCTTTTAGCATGTTCAACTAAATCTGTGAAATCCCCATCACCACTAACCAGTACAACCACATCAAGCTTTGGAGCAAGCCGCATAACATCCATGGCAATACCCACATCCCAATCGCCTTTTTTAGATCCGTCAACAAAGACTTGGATTTCCTTTGCCTTTACCTCAAAGCCCATTCGTTCCAATGCCTCATAAAATTGTGATTCATCCTTCACATCAGCTTTAATAACATAGGCAATAGCTCGAATCAATCTTCGTTTCGATATAACCTCCTGTAGTAACGATTTGAAATCAACCTTTTTTTTGTATAAATTACGAGCGGAGTAATACATATTCTGTACATCAACAAACACTCCGATACGTTGATGTTTATGAACAGCTGGAATCATACCATCATCACTAAGCAGTAACAATGCAAGCAATAAAAAAGTAATTCATCATAAAAGAAAAAAAGAGATTATTATTAAAATCTATTTATTCTTCTTTTTCTTTCTTTCGGGTGGAAGCGGCGGTTGGTCAATCTTTAAACGTAGCTGACAACGCAGACAACGTTCAGCTTCATTTACTGCTTCATCCCTGCTCATGCATTCCTCAACCTGACAGAATCCTGGGAAGCGTTCCTGAACGGGTTTCTTTCGAAGATCTGCTCGTTTTCGATCTGAAAATCCCTCTTCTCTTCCCAAATAAGGAGATGGTTCATCATGGTCTATTAGCTGCTGTTCAATCTCACCTGATCCGCCTAAATACTTATCAATGGACGCTGCCGCTACTCGACCCATCTGAATAGCTTCGATTACCGAAGCAGGTCCGCTGACAAGATCGCCACCTGCAAAAACTCCTTTTTCTGACGTTTCCAAGGTTTCTTCATCTGCAATCACTCGTCCGCGTTTGTTAAGATCGATACCAAAATTTTCCGGTACATCTGATTGTTGACCAATAGCCATAATCAATCGATCAAGTTTTAGGATAAATTCACTATCTTCAATCGGAACTGGACGTCTTCGGCCACTCTCATCAGGTTCACCAAGTTGCATTTTCACACATTTTACATGCAGCTTACCATTTTGTGGAATGATATCAACTGGATTGACCAGATACTGAATATCCACACCTTCATCAAGAGCGTCTTCAATTTCATGTTCATAGGCAGGCATCTCCGCCCGAGTTCGTCGATATAACACGGTCACCGAATCAGCAAACATACGAAGAGAGCTACGAGCAACATCAATAGCAACATTACCACCACCAACAACCGCAACATCACCTTTGATATCCACCTTCTCATTGAAATTAATCTTTCTCAGCGTCTCAATCCCATCAAGTACGCGAGGGTCATCCTCACCAGACATACCAATACTAAATCCTTTAGGTGCACCCATTGCTAAAAAGAGAGCATCAAATCCCTGATCAGCCAATGATTTTGTTGAAGAAACAGAACAATTTGTCTTAATCTTCACTCCAATTTCCTCAATATCCTCGATTTCCTTTTCAAGCAGGTCCGGTGGCAACCTGTAATCTGGAATACCTGCCTTCAACATGCCACCTGGTTTTGCTAATGCTTCAAAGACCATTACATCATGACCCTTCAAGCGAAGGAACCAAGCAGCAGTAAGGCCAGCAGGCCCGCCACCAACAACAGCAACCTTTTTACCAGTATCCTCAGCAACAAAGAGATTTTCTTTCCATTTTTTGTTATCTTCTTCAGCCACAAACCGTTTGATCTCACGAATTGAAATCGGTTCATTCAGGTCACCCCGGCTGCATTCAACTTCACAGGGATGATGACAGACCAATCCCAACGTATGCGGAAACGGGAACTTCTCTCGAATAACCGCAATAGCATCATCAAAACGTCCCTCTGCCGTATAGCGAACATAGCGAGGGATATCGGTTCCCGCGGGGCAACCATGTTGGCAGGGGAGCAGTTTTGCCTCTTTGTCCTTCTCGGTATATTCTTCTTTATCGGTCAATGCTCCAGATGGGCAGACCTCAACACAGGCCCTGCAGAATTTGCATCCAGCATTGGATAAGTCCTGATCAAAATGGGTTCCCACTATGGTATCAATTCCCCGATTAATAAGCCCGATTGCACCCACCCCTCGGACCTGTTGACACATCTCTACACACCGACCACACAAAATACATTTATTCATATCACGGACAAACAAGGGCTCCTCATCAAGAATAGGTAACTTCTGAGACGGTGGCGCATAATGTGATAAAATCTCATTTACTCCAACATATTCAACAACTTTTTTCAATTGAGAATTCAATGGAATCTCTTTAGGATAATTACTTAAAATCAACCAGATCAAGTTCTGCCGAAGATTTTGTAATTTCTCCGTATCGGTTTTTACCACCATGCCATCAGAAACTTTCGTATGACACGCAATGGGAAATCCTTTCATCCCATCAATATCAACGACACATAACCGACAAGATCCAATCGGATTCAAATTTGGATGATAACATAAATTCGGAATGTAGATGCCTGCTTCAATTGCTGCTTCAAGAACCGTTTGATTCTCTTCAGCCTTGACCTTTTTCCCATCAATCTTTAGATTAATCATGTTATCGCCATCACTGGACATTCCGTGATACAAGATTTACATTTGATACAAATTTCTTTATTGATACGAGCAACCTCTTTCTTTTGCCACTCAATTGCATCCACTGGACACACCTTATAACACCTACCGCATTTAATACAGGCATCTTTATCGACTTTGAAATCAACCAGTGGCGTGCAGACATGTGCAGGACAGGTTTTTTCCTTAATATGAGCAAGATACTCATCCTCAAAATAATCAATAGTGGTTAAAACTGGATTTGGAGCAGTATTTCCCAGCCCACACAATGCAGTATCAAGAATGATCTGGCTCATCTCCTTGAGAAACTGAAAATGCTCCAAGGTTCCCTTCCCATCAGTAACTAATTCTAATACCTCAAGCATACGTTTCAATCCAATCCGGCAGGGAACACATTTTCCACAGGATTCAGCTACGGTGAAGCTAAGGAAAAACTTGGCGATATCAACCATACACGAGCGTTGATCCATGACCACCATCCCACCAGACCCCATAATTGCACCGGTTTCATTAATGGATTCATAATCAATGGGAGTATCAATCAATGACTCAGGTAGACACCCACCGGATGGCCCGCCGAGTTGAACAGCTTTAAATCCAATTTTTTTCTGCTTCATTCCCCCACCAGGGCCATAAATAAGATCCTGGATGCTCATCCCCATAGGAACTTCCACAAGACCGGTATTTTTGACTTTTCCAGCCAATGCAAACACCTTGGTTCCCTTGCTCTTTTTATATCCGATTTTTGAAAACCAATCAGCACCATTAAGAATGATATGACGGACATTGGCAAATGTTTCTACATTGTTTATATTACTTGGTTTTCCCCACAATCCCTCATTTGCTGGATAAGGCGGTCGAGGGTGAGGCATTCCTCTCTTTCCTTCAATGGATGCCATCAAGGCAGTCTCCTCACCACAGACAAAGGCACCAGCTCCCTCCTTGATATGTAAATGAAAGGAAAAATCAGAATCAAAAATATGATTCCCGAGAAAACCATGTTCTTCAGCTTGTTTAATCGCGGTTCGTAATATTTTTAATGCCAAGGGGTATTCTGCCCGGCAGTACACATATCCTTCTGATGCGCCAATGGTATAGGCGCCGATAATCATTCCTTCAATCACGCTATGAGGATCTCCCTCCAGGATACTACGATCCATAAATGCACCGGGATCCCCCTCATCAGCATTGCAGATGATGTATTTTTGATCGCCTTCTGCCTTGAAACAAAACTGCCATTTCAGACCAGTTGGAAATCCTGCTCCTCCTCGACCTCGTAAACCGGATTGCTTCATGACATCAATGATTTCCTCTGGTTTCATCTTCAATGCTTTTTTTGCTGCTGAATAGCCGTCTTTTTTCAGATATTCATCGATATTTTTTGGATCGATTTCACCACAGTTCTGTAACACGATCCGGTGTTGATCTTTGAAAAATTGTTCGTAATCTTTTCCGACGAGTAATTTCTTAACAGGTTCACCATTTTTTAAATGATTTTTCACAATAGAGGCCACATCATCAGTTGTAATCCGTTCATAAATCGTTTTTTTTCCATCTTCAAAAATGACATCAACTAACACGTCACGAAATAGGCCTCTATCACCAGTTTCAACTACCGTGAATTGATGAGCTAATCCTTGTTTTTTAAGCTGATTTTTAAACGCTTCTGCGACATCATCAGCACCTGCGGAGATACCACTTGTTCCCGCACATACCTGAATGCGACCGGCCATTTAGTTCCCCTCCGTATCCTTATATTTTTGAAGGATGGTATCAACTTTTTTGAAATCACATCCGCCATAAAATTCTTCATCAATCATAATCACCGGTGCCATCCCGCAACAACCAAGACAGGCCACTCGCTCCAATGAAAATAAACCGTCCTTGGTGGTTTCCCCGTCTTTAATATGCAACGTATCACCAATATAATCCAGAAGTTCCTTCCCACCCATTACATGACATGCGGTTCCCTGACAGACGCGGATGGTGTGTTTACCACGAGGCGTTAAATAGAACTGGGTGTAAAAAGTTAATACCCCATAGATTTGAGAGGGAAAAAGATCAAAGGCATCAGCTATGAGCTCAACTGCTTCTTTTGGCACATAACCATATTCCTTCTGCACATCTTGAAGCAAAGGAATGAGAATACCTTTTTTCCCTTTATAGGATTCAATTATCTTTTTTGTTTGAGACATATTTTCGGTCATGATCATCACATAGGGCCGCTGTATTTTATTCAGTAATCCGAGGTGATTATACTGATGTTTTATTCACTGGTCAGATTAATATCAACATCTGTTTATATTATCCTGTGGTATCTTGAATAAAAGGGGGTCATTAAAACTTTACTATATCAGAAAAAAATTGATTCATTTAATTCACATTTTTCAAAAAAATAAATCGACTATTCTCATCTGTAATAATTATACTATTTAGAGGAGAAATACACAATGTAAAAAGTGAGTATATCAACGTAATTAGCATATAAAATGTTTCTATTTGGCCTAAAAAATTAATTATTATTTTTTTTCAGTTGGTGATTCTGGCCGTGTTTTCACCACTACCGCTTTTCTTTTTCTACCATCTATTTTTACTTTTAGAGGGTTAGAAACTCGGATGTGATTAACAAAAGATCCTTTACTTATATATTCCTGTTTTTCAAAAAAACTCCAATCAATAAATTCATCACTATGATCATAGGGGACGTGTAAGTACCCAATTCCTTGAGCAGTAATATTTTGCAGAAAATGAGTTCCCTGGGACGGTTTCACACGAAAATCAGCAAGATCAGTTTCCACTAGAAGGCTTACTCCTGAAATCTGAGCCCATCTCACCGGTATACCAAGCCAGTTATCCTGAGTGCCAAATCTGCCTGGGGCAATTAACATATAGGGTGTTCTGTTTCTTACAAGTTGATTATTTATCCTATCAATCTCATCGGCCATCTGCAAGGTTTTCGATGCATCAAAACAATAGGGCGGGACAAAGACAATATCCTTAATTTTGGAATACACACCATGACCCAAGGCATGATGCGACTGAATTATTACGTTTTCTTTCTGCACATGATCAAATGAAACGTGCTGTTGTTCCCTTGAAACAATCAATGGACGAATTTGCAAAATGGCAACCTTTGGCCGCAGTAATTGGTTTGTTTCACTAGGAAGGTTTACTGCAAATTCGATTTCCACAGGACAACCCATCGCTGATTCCCCCCTCATCAGAAGATCAATTAATACATCAGTAAAAGAAAACCTAGGATATTTCAATACTCCCGCAAAGGTTACCACATTGGGAAAATCATCAGAAATTCCATCTCGAATTCGTCCATCATTCTGATCAAAATGACTCATCACTTCATCAAGTGATTCATCAGCTGCTAGATCAGAAACAGAAATTTTCTGTAAGCTATCCGTTTCATCCTCGGTTAACACAATAGCCTTTTTCCCAACGTCCAATATATATGCCATATTTTGTGCATTTTCAAGGATTTGATCCGTTGAAGAGAAATCAGGTAGCATCTGAGGATACCGTGGGCAGAAACGAAGCACATTTTCACCACCAACAACAGCCGTTCCCAGACCCACTGCAAGATTAACAATACCATCTTTTGCTCGTTGGCGCTCAATAGGGTAATAATTATATGATTGAGCAACACCAGAAAACGTTGGGTAAAAACGATTATTATATTTATTTCCAATTAATTCTTGGATGATGATTGCCATTTTTTCTTCCTCAGCAGTTGCAGCAATAGAAGAAATATAGTGACGAGCATCACGATAAAAAATAGATGCATACACTAGCTTAATTGCCTTGCAGAGCTGCTCTACACGGACCGAATCATCCTCATCATTGTTTGGTAACATGTATGTTGAATACAGACCGGCGAAGGGATGATTCTGAGAATCCTCAAGCAAACTCGAAGATCGTACAGCCAGGGGTTGCTTGAAATGCTTGAGCAGTTTCGCTAGTTTATGCGTTAAATCATCGGGAAGATCCGCAGCAAGAAAACGCTTTGCCGTTTCCTTTTCAGACAGCGCTGTTTCACCAAAGAAATCCAGTAACTCATTCAGTTCCATAAATTGATCAAAATAATCTGTTGCGATAGCAACCGTGTTAGGAACGATTAAGTCTAGATCATTAAATTTAATCTGCAAATCATATCTGTTCAATAGTTTCCGAATAAATGCGATACCACGACCTTTTCCTCCAAGTGAATCATTTCCAATGCGGGTAAATATGGAGTCGAACTCAAACGTCTGCTTGGAAAAATCAGTAATTACCCCAAGTTGACGTTTTCTTCTGGTTTCATTGAATGCTGAAATTAAATGATTTCGGACATCAGATAAACTCTTAAAATCAGAAACCGAATGTTTTTGCAGTGTTCTTGCAAGAGTAAATTCACCTCTAGCAAGTAGCCAATTTGAAAAATCATTCCGTTGAGCATGATACTGAATGGATTCCAATGGAACATCTTGAATATATTTTTCAAATTCCTCCATATCAGATGCTCGAGCTAATTCCTCCAACTCATTGGATTGATTGCCTGGTTTTATAAATACAAAATCCCCAAACCCCAGATGATCAAGCAGAAATTGATGAATATTTTGAAGTAAATGTGGTGAATGTTTATGTAAAAAAACAGCCCCCAATCGCTCTGCTTCAACTATATTTTCCTCTCGAGCAGATTGCATCAGCACTGGAAGATATGGGTTTTTCTTTTTAATGGTTTCAACCAGTGAAAAACCGGCATGAATATCCTTTTTACCACTTCGATAGAACCCTACATCACTAATGACCCCGAGCACGTTTTTCTCATATTTTTTATACAACTGCATAGACTCTTCATAGGTCCGTGCAAGCAAAATCTTTGGCCGTGCGCGACGGCGAAGTAATCGCTGTAATTCATTGACATCTTCAGAAATTGATCGTTCCGTTTGTTGCACAATTTCAGCATATAACAATGGCAGAAACATCGAATAATGACGGATTGAATCCTCAACAATTATTATAATTCTGACATCAGCATTTTTAACATCAAATGGAGCGTTTATTTCATCTTCAACTAATTTAACTATAGCCAAAAAAAGTTTGGAATCCCCACTCCAAAACAGAGGCACATTAATATGAGTGTCAAGTGCTTTTTTCTGAATTTTTACTAAATCCGCGGTATCTGTTGCCAATAGGAAAACAGGGGTCTCTGAACAACGCTTTTTTACTTTTTTACAAAACACAAAGGGATCAAGCCCAATGTTTTTACTCATGGTGATGACAAGGTCGTATGTTTTTTTCGAGAGTTGCTCCAATGCCTCATCACCTGACTTTACTCGAGTAACTCGAGGTGGTGAACTTAATTGTAAATCACGATATTCACCAATGACCATCTCAGAGATCAATCCTTCTTCTTCAATGATAAAGGCATCATATAAACTAGAAACAAGTAAAATCTCACGAACTTTAAAGGGCATTAAACTGTGTACCGTTTGACTTTCCAAATCTAAAAAATCTGCTGATTTTCTATTAGGGATGGAGATAGAACACTCAGTAGTATTTTCCATAGTTTTACTCTAACCTCAATATACATGGAAGGAAAAATCATAATTTATATTTTATTAAAAATGGCAATCAAAAAAGGAGAAAAGAAAAAAAGGATGTTGCCTTTAGACAACACCTTGATCAAGCATGGCATCAGCAACTTTTACGAACCCTGCAATGTTTGCACCCTTCACATAGTTTACAAAATCACCTTCTTTACCATGCTTTACACAGGCACTATGAATATTAATCATGATGTTTCTAAGTCTTTCATCAACTTCTTCTCGAGTCCAGCATAGCCTCATGCTGTTCTGACTCATTTCAAGAGCTGAGGTTGCAACTCCTCCAGCATTAGCTGCTTTTCCTGGCGCAAATAAAATCTTTGCATTTTGAAAAACCTCTATTCCTTCAGGAGTTGTAGGCATATTTGCCCCTTCAGAAACACAAATGCATCCATTATCAACCAATGCTTGTGCATCAGCTTTGCTAATCTCATTTTGAGTTGCTGATGGAAACGCAACATCACAGGGAACATTCCAGGGTCTTTTCCCTGCTTCATAGGTCACATCATATTCATCAGCATATTCTTTGATACGCCCTCGTCTCATGTTCTTCAGTTCCATAACATAACTGAGTTTATCCTCATCAATTCCATCAGGATCATGAATCATACCAGATGAATCGGAAAATGTTACCACTTTTCCACCTAACTGTAATACCTTTTCTGCGGTATATTGTGCTACATTGCCTGACCCAGAAATTGCAACGGTTTTTCCCTTTAATGATTCTTTTTTTGTCTTTAACATTTCAACGGCCATATAGGTAGAACCATATCCTGTTGCCTCTGGTCTTATCAGGCTTCCCCCCCAGTTTAGTCCCTTTCCAGTGAGCACACCAGTGAACTCATTTTTCAACCGTTTGTACTGCCCAAACAGAAAACCAATCTCTCTTCCACCAACACCAATATCACCAGCAGGAACATCCGTATCTGGACCAATATGTCGATATAATTCAGTCATAAAACTCTGGCAAAACCGCATCACCTCCATATCGGATTTGCCCTTCGGATCGAAATCAGATCCGCCCTTGCCTCCACCTATAGGTAATTGAGTGAGACTGTTTTTAAAGACTTGTTCAAAAGCAAGGAATTTAAGAATGCCTAGATTCACACTTGGATGAAAACGTAGTCCGCCTTTATATGGACCAAGTGCACTATTCATTTCAATACGAAAACCACGGTTAATTTGAACCTCACCATTATCCTCTACCCAGGGAACGCGAAACATGACCACTCGTTCTGGTTCAGTCATTCGTTCTAAAATCTTAGCTTGTTTATAACGAGGGTGCTTGTTCACATAGGGCATCAATGTCTCAACAACCTCTTCAACCGCCTGATGAAATTCTTTTTCCCCCGGATTTTTTTCTTTAACCTTATTCATGAATGTTTCAATATCCTTTTCTACAGCCATTTAATTCACTCCTATAAATTTGGGTTGACTGAATAAATGTATCATATTAAAAGATTATGTTGAGTTATCTAATAAATTTGTAAAAAAATCTTAAACAATCTACCAAAAACTCTACTTACATATCTTCTTTATTGTAAATATGGGAGCATCTATACTATGAATCATTCTTAATGTTTAAGTAGAGCAAGATGATATCACATCGTGGAAGGATGAAGATTTTTTGTGATGGGAAATCCTATGAAAAATCAACAACAGAAAATCAATGAAGTAATTGAAAAAACAAATGAAGAACATGTTCTGTTTATTCGATTACAATTTGTCGATATCCTTGGCATTCCAAAAAACATCGTAATTCCAGCAAGCAGACTTGAAGATGCATTTGCAAATGGGATTCCCTTTGATGGTTCATCCATCATTGGCTATGCTTCAATAGAGGAATCCGATAAAATCGCAAAGCCGGATCCGGATAGTTATGTCATCATCCCTGAATCAATTGAAAAGAGAAAAACTGCCCGACTGATATGTGATATTTACGAACCAAACGGAACTCGGTCTCTTGCTGATACGAAATTTGTTTTAGAAAAAATCATGAATAAAGCCAAACAGATGGGTTATATCTTTAACACTGGACCAGAATGCGAGTTTTTCTTATTCAAAAAAGATGGAGGAAAAACAACCCTTATCCCAAATGATACCGCGGGATATTTTGATCTTTCCCATCGAGATCTCGCTGAAGGAGTCCGAGCAGATATCTCTATTACATTGGAAACCCTAGGAATTCATACACATACCAGTCATCATGAGGTATCAGACGGTCAACATGAAATCAACTTTGAGTATGCTGATGCCATCACCACCGCAGATCGCGTGATCACCTTAAAATATGTCACTAAGGTCATTGCTACGCTTCATGATCTTCATGCATCTTTTATGCCTAAACCAATTTATGGACTTAACGGATCAGGAATGCATACACATATGTCCCTGTTTACCAAAAAGGGAGAAAACGAGTTTTACAATCCAGAAAACAAATTCAATCTGAGTACGACCGCGCAGCATTTTATCGCAGGATTGCTTAACCATATCAAAGATATTACAGCAGTTTTGAACCCAACTGTCAACTCATATAAACGATTAGTCCCCGGGCATGAAGCGCCTACCTATATCTCATGGGCTAATAGAAACCGCAGTGCGCTTATTCGCATACCAGCAGGAAAAAAGAATGGAACTCGATGCGAATTGAGAAGTCCGGATCTCTCAGGAAACCCATATCTTCAATTCGCTGTAATGCTTGCCGCTGGAATCGATGGAATTGAACATAAGATTGCATTACCTAATCCAGTTGAAAAGAATATTTATTCTCTCTCCTCCCAACAACGAAGTAAATTTGGCATAGAACGACTACCGGAAAATCTCGGTCATTCCCTTTCCCTGATGAAAAAAAGTGAACTTGTTAAAAACACGCTTGGTACTCATATATTCGAAAATTATCTGCATGTAAAACGAGATCAATGGGAAGATTATCGAAAACAAGTCACACAATGGGAAATAAACAAATATCTCTCCATTATTTAAGCAAAAAATGGTAATAATACTGGTTAAGCAAATAGGTTAAATAACAATATGTGCTTACGGGTGAATCAACTAAAAGGTATTTATCAATGGCATTTGAAATACGCATTACAAGCAACACTCCACTCATTGGGGAAAAAGACCCTGAGGTGGCTGCAAAAAAATTTTTCCATCAGATAGGATATCTTTCAAAGGGATCGGATCCAAAAATACCCTATGAGCTTTTTGCTGACTATTTCTTAAAACATCCCACGAAAGCGTGGTATGTCGAAGAGCTTGCTGTCGCACTCAATACCTCAAAACCAACCATCTATCGTCATCTCAACAAATTAAAAGGTTTTGATATTTTAGAAGAAATACAAGTCGTTGATGAGGCGACAAAACAACAGAAGAAAGCATACCGACTCAGATACGGTGACTTTAAAAAATCTTGGAACTTTGTAGAAGCACATATCAAAGTAGCAGTGGAAAACTATGGCAAAACCGTTGAACATATCCAAAAACTCATGGAAGAACAACAAAAGGGTGAACAGGAATGAAAAAAAAATCAGACATGGAACTTACAAAAGGATCACATTATAAAATATACTCTCTAGGGAGCAGAGAACAATATCTAACCAGTGAAGGAGTATTCGAAGGATACATCACCGTTGGTGTAGATGAAATTGGGTTACTGATTGAACTGAATGATCAGAACGAAAACATGGCTGGAACGATGAGAATCATACCAATCCATGCTGTACTTGCCATCGATATTTTAGAAGCAAAACCAAACGATAAAAAAGATGATGGAAATGAAATTTCTCATTATGTGGGCTGATTAAACGAATTATTTATAAACATTTATTTACCAGATTCGCATACTGTAATTCACTAAGTAAAATTGGGGGAAATTGGTTAAAAAAATCTATGGAAAGATTACTATCTCGATTCCTTTAATAGTGAATGATGGTTCATTAAAAATGAGGGGAAGAACTATTGTCACTATCACCATTTGAATAATCCAATTCCCCCAAACAACACCCTTTCATTTTTCTATTTAAGAATACTGGAGTTTTGCGTTTTACTAAGCGGTTATATGTACTTTTTTTGTAGACCTATAGGGACAAAGAATACCCTCTATGATATTTTTAACACCTCCTTCCCCTACTG